>PFDB01000021.1:0-18160 GCA_002763075.1 Candidatus Pacearchaeota archaeon CG10_big_fil_rev_8_21_14_0_10_34_76
GGATTTATTCAAGTTGAGAGAGCAATAGATTATGTGAGAAATCAGGATGTGCATCACTCGTAGAAGCCTTGCCCTTTAGGGCAAGGAGTAGTCACATTATTCCTAATGAAAATTGGAATCTATATAAGAAAAAATACTTAAAATTCAGAAGTAAGTGTACTTAGGATGCCTTGCTTTTTTAGTTGGTTTACTCCGTTTGGATTATATTTATAGATTATATCTCCCTTTGAATCGTCATCTTCCCAAGGCACAATGATGACAATGTCTTTAGGTCTTAACCAAAGCCTTCTTTTGTATCTTCCAGGAACTCTGCAGTTTCTTGATTTTCCATCAGTTGTCTTGATTTCCATTCTGTTCCCGCCAAATCTCTGAACTATAATTCCTATTAGTTCTTTCCCTCTTGGCATTTTTACTCTCGAAGGAAATTTATTTTCTTCTTCGTTGTTCTCTTCTTCGTCATTTGAGATTTCTTCGAAATCTCCAAATTCTTGCTCTGTTGTCATTTAACTTCTTTGTGAAATTAGTTTTTAAAGATTCGCTTTGAAAATAAATTTTAAGTTTTAAATAAGACAATAATTGATATCAAAAATTAATCTAAAATTAAAATGTTCTTGAATTGTTCTAACTAAACTAATACTAAACTAAATGGGATGCCTTGGATCTCTTTTACTCCTTCGTCAGTCAATATTCCTGCTTCTTTTGCAGCATTTATTGAATTTTTCCCAACAATATTGAATGTGGCATCTTCTCTTGTCTGGAATTGAATGAGCTGAACAGCCTCATCGTAGGTGACCTCTTTCTCTTTGTAGAAATTTTCCCTTAGGTCGAGCTGCATTACCCCCTCTTCAAATTTTTTTCCAACTAACTCTGAGTCACAGAGGGCAATTACATCTCTGTAAGATTTATGAATTTTTACGCAGATCATTTCAAAAAAGATCTATTGAAGTCCACCCATACGACATACCGTTATTCCGCAATTTGGGCACTTTCCTTTTGCAATCTTAGTACCTTTTGCAGTGGTCGATTCTACTGGATCTTTAATTTCCACCTTTGCTTTGCATTTAACGCAATATCCTTGTGTTGCCATGTAATATTCCCTCCTTTGTCTTAATTTTGTTTTGTTTTTTGTAGTTATAAATGTTTTTATTCATAATCGCCTCGGGATTTTTTATAATTTCTTAGTGAATTTGGGAGAGGAGGCACTGAAGTCAGGAAAACTCTTGATCTGTTAATCACAACTAATTCGTCGGTATCAACAGTCACGATGTCAAGTCTTCTGGGTTTTCTGGGGTCTGGACACTCAGAAAAAGTTATTGTGTTGTCTGGATATTGTGCTGTTTGGGAATCTTTTTTTGTAGAATAATTATGTTTTAGGTGTCTTGAGTAGTAATCCATTACTTTTCTTAATATTCCCATCTTAGAATTTTCTCTTTATCGGAGATTTTGCTCCACAGGCAAGGCAATGCTTGAATTTGATTCCTTTTTCAGAAGTTATTTCTGTGTCTGGTTTTTTACATTCATTGCAGAGAACAAATTCCTTAACATATAATTCTAACTTCTCATTTACTCTACCCGAGTTTAGTTTTGTATTAAATACAAGGCGATCGTTATCCAGCTTGGCAGCAGCAGCGAGTTCTTTTTGGAGAAATTTAATAATGTTCTCAACAGGCCTTCTTATCTTGTTTGCTATGTCTATAATGTTTGTTATTATTGTGTTTTTTCCGGAGATAATTCCCTTTACCTTAGGAATTTCAAATCTTTCTGAAGATGTGTCCACTACTTTTATACTCTTATATGCTTTTTCTAGTAATTGTTCATAATCTTCCATATAGATATTACTTCAATTTGGGTTTTTAAGCTATTTGGTTAGATTATGACATATCTTCTGCAGATATGCACTATTAGATTGCTACAAAGGATTATAAATATGGTTTGTGTAAATAAAATATGATAAATATAAAGAACATTATATTTGGGATTGCAATATTTATTTTGACAATCTTTGTAGGAATATATGGGATATCTACATTGTATGGAGAAACTCCTCAATATGAAGATTATTGTCCAACCAATATATATGATGAGAGTTCTTGTAGGAATGAGGGAGGATTTTGGATAAATAATACTCAGGCTGTTTCTGATTCAAGGGGAGAGGTAAAGCAGATACCTATCTCTGGAGGGTATTGCCAGTATGATTACACTGTTTGTCAGAATGAGTTGGAGAGCGCGCAAGAAGATTATTACAGAATGGTTTTCTTTACCGCGTTGCCTATAGGCATTATAGTTATAATAGTTGGGACTTTAGTGTTAGGATTGGAATCTGTAAGTGCTGGTTTGATGCTTGGAGGAGTTGGATTGATAATATATGGGACAGGAGCATATTGGAGGTTTACAGATGACTGGTTGAAGTTCTTGCTTTCACTTGCAGGATTAGTGATATTGATATTTGTTGCTTATTGGTTCAATAAAAAAGAGAAAGGTTTCTGGAAGAGGTTTTTTGTGAAGAAGAAGGGTAAGAATTCTTAAATAAGGAAGAATTTTAGATTTTTATGGAAGATTACAAGAGAATAAATCTTGATTCTTATGAGGAAAATGCAGAGACCTTTGAGAAGTATTTCAAGGGATTATTTGATTTGGATGGAAGAGTAGAGTTTAAAAAATTCATCAATTTTCTACATAATGGGGATAAAATATTAGATATTGGATGTGGCGGAGGAGATCATTCTTTGTGGTTTAAGGAACAAGGGCTTGATGTAACTGCTCTCGATTTCTCTCCAAAGATGGTTGAATTTACTAGAAAAAAAGGAGTGAATGCAGTTGTCATGGATTTGGAAAATATGTCTTTCGAAGATAATGAATTTAATGGAATATGGGCTGTGACTTCTTTGTTACACACTCCGAAAGAAAAGATGAATTCAGTTATTAGAAAAATGTCTGAAATATTAAAACCTGAAGGAGTATTGTTTATTGCCTTAAAAGAAGGAGTAGGGGAGAAATTACTGATGGATAATCACAATCCAGATACAAAGAGGTTTTTTGTGTTTTGGAAAGAGGATGAAATAAAAAATTATTTTGGAGAGTTTTTCGAGGTTATTGAAAGCTGGATAGAAAAGACGGGACAAACAGATTATATCAATGTATTTTTTAGGAACAAGAAATCATCCTAGATATCTAAGCTTGCCGGGGCGAGGTTCATATACAATTCCTTCTTCCAGAAGTCTTTTTATTTCTGAGTTTATTATTTCAGGAGATTGTTTTAGATCAAGGATTATCTTCTCAATGTCTATTCCGCCTTTTTCTTCGTTTTGTTTAACATCCTGGATGATTTTTTCTCTTAAGTCATTGAGCTCTGATTTTTCAGGCATTTTTGGCTTATTTTTTTCAATCTCTAATTTTCTAAGGAGCAGATATTGAGGTACTCTTTTCTTTATTATTTCTGGAGTTATGTAGACTTCATTGTTCCATGAACGGAGAAGGCCAATTATCTGGATTGTGTCTCCTTGAATGTATTCTTTTAACTTTTCAATATCATCTCCGAACGCCTTTATCTTTATCTGACCTGTTGCATCATCAAGTGTGAGATTGCCGTATTTTTTCTCATCATCTTGTATGAATTTATCAACGACATTAGCTATGAGGTTGATTCTTACTACTTGCTTGTTGTCAAGCTCAAGAAATTTAAATCTCTCCCCATCAAGGATTATTTTTCCTGAAAGAATATCTCCTGCTCTTAATTTGTATGCTATATGTCTCTTAAATTCCTGATCTGCCATTTCAACCGGTAGAGAAGAGGTTTTATAAGTATTTTCGTGTTTAATTTGTCATGAATGAAGAAGTTGAAATCAAGGTAGCGCTTCTGAATAGGGATGTTTTGGAGATAAAACTTAATGAAATTGCTCAACTTTTAAAAGAAAAAGTGCAGAAAGATGAATATTTCACTCCAAGACATGAAGATTTTTTCGATTTAGATCCTCCTGTTGAATATTTGAGGATTCGGAATGAGAATGGAAAAAATGAATTGCATTATAATTTTTTGCATTTGGATGAGAATAAATTATTGTTAAAGACTGATGAGTATGAAACTTCTGTGGGAGATCCTGAGATGATGAAGACGATTCTGGAAAAACTGGATATGGTAAATAAGGTGACGGTTACAAAAAAACGAAAGACTTACACGTATGATAATTTTGAAATATGTCTTGATTTTATTGAAGAGCTCGGAGATTTTATTGAAGTTGAAGCAAAAAAAATAATTGGGAGTGTGGAAGGGACTAGAGAAAAATGTTATGAAATACTTAGAGAGATCGGAGCAGAATTCAAGGAAATTCCTCTAAAGTTTAGAGGTTATCCATTAATGGTACTTGCAAAAGAAGCGGGAAAATTTAAGATTTAATTTTCCAGGGAGGAACTAATGGACCTATGTATATCTTTGGTCCGCCGTACTGATCAGATGTAATGTCTATTATTTTATCATCAACTTTAAGGAATGTGTGCTTATGCCCCTTATAATAACCTTTAATTACATCTCCTTTTTTAAGAAGGTGTCTTAGATAGACAGAGGTTACCCCGCAATTTAGTTTTGGGAAAAGACTTTGTGCGTCTTTTAGGAATCTATCTATTCCCTTTATTGAATTATATTGAATGTATAATTTTTTCAGAAGATTAAATTCTATTTGATTATTTTCAAAATTGTGTCTTGCTTGAATGACTAAGGAATTAAGCTCTTGCAGTTCTATTTGACCTACCATAATGAGAAATAGCCATTGACGAAGTTCCCCAATAGTGCACAAGAACTTCTTTTCCTAGAAGTTTGTTATCCAATGCAGAGAGTAGTTCATCACGAGTTATTCCAGGCCGAGAGGTTTCTGTCTGGTCTAAAAAACATCTAGAAAGATCATCCAATTTTCTTCCTGAAAACATCATTTCGATTCCATTATCTAAATGTATATCAATGAATGGGTTTGAGACAAGATCTGAGGGTGATGATGGAAATCCATCTATTTTGGTTATTTTTTGGATTGTATAATTTCTTGGAATTTTTTTGAATGCCCTTATTTTACTAGGGTTCTCTTTATCGTGATATGCTATTCCAGGCTCTGGTTGTCCTGAAAAATATCTTGCTATTGAGTAGATTAAGCCTGCTCCTGCACCAAATCCTATTGTCAATGTGGGGATGTTTTCAGTAACCATTTCAAACAATGTTTCTAGATTGGACATAATTAAACATGTGAGAATTTTGTTTATAAGATTATATGAACTGAATTATAGTTTTTGGATATATCCTTTTTTAGGGCGGAAGATATCTCCACTTCTAACTAATTGGTCTATGCCTTCTTCTAATTCTGCTTCGCTCATTCTTTCCCCAATTTCTTGTTTTACGTCTTCAAGAGGGATTAGTTTTCCTAAGCGGGATTCGAGCCTTGAGAGGGTGTCTTTTATTGTTATTATTTTCCCTCTTTTAGATGATGAAATCCCTGTTGTTATTTTATCTATGTCAAAGGTTTTTGTTTCTTCATCATAACCTACTTGAAGCATTGAATATTTTAGTAGAGTGATTGCTCTCCTTGTATCTTCTACTGCAACTTCTTCACTTAACCTCACACGGGCGCATGCCTCTGAGAGTCGGATTATTGCTTCTAATTGTCTTGCAGTTATAGGTATGGGCTTAATATCTGATTCGGATCTAACTGATTGGTTTCTAAGTGATACATAAAAATTCTTTATTTCATCTGAGGCAGCTTCTGTCAATTTTGGTTTGAGTTTTTGTCCATAAGCTACATATTTTCTTAAGAGTTTTGGATCAACCACATCCCTTATTACTTTTTGTTTGTGTTCTTCAAGTACATGAGATGCAATTGCTTCATCTTGAATCTTATTTGGAAGGTCTCTTAGTATGAAAATAACGTCAAACCTACTAAGGAGTGCTGGAGAGATGTTTATCTGTTGAGGGATTGGAGAATGGGGGTCAAATCTTCCTAGCTTTGGGTTTCCAGCGGCAAGGACAGAGGTTTCAGAACGAAGGGTTGCTTGAATGTTTGCTTTTGAGATAGTGACTGATTGCTGTTCCATTGCTTCGTGCATTGTGCTTCTATCATGCTCATCCATTTTTTCTATTTCATCTATACAAACAGTACCTTTATTTGCAAGGACCATGGCTCCTGCTTCTAAAGACCAACCTTTCAGAAATTCATCTTTTACAACAGAGGCAGTTAACCCTGCACCCGTGGTTGATTTTCCAGAGACATAACGGCCCTTAGGGGCGATTATGGAAATAAATTTGAGTGTAACGGATTTGGCTACACCTGGATCTCCTACAAGGAGGATATGTATATTTCCACGAGTCTTTCCCCCATCAGATCTTGTTTTTTTAACTCCTGAAAACAATTGAAGTAACAATGCTTCTTTTATTTCATTAAAACCATACACGCTCGGAGCAATACTTTGGGAAAGTCTTTTGTAAACTGCAGGGTCTGAAGCCAGTTCTATTATCTGTTTTTCTTCCTCATCTGTAATATTTAGGTCTTCAAAAGTTTCTTCCATTGGAATGACGTTATTTGCTTCTATTGCCAAATCAAACCTTGTAGATATAGATCCAGTCTGGAGGGGAACTGGTACTTCTTTTAGAACTCCTAAAATTTTTACCCTACTCCCTGGAGTTGTTCTTTCTTCCATTCTAGGTTCTACAAGGTCTTCTTTAAGAAATACATTTATTCTTCTTGGCTGTTCTCCTCCTTCAAGGGAATCAGGTGATTCTTCTATCACAAGTCTCTGAGCATCTACCATTTCCTTTGATAGAATTTTGAATTGGCCTTTTCTTCCACAGGAACAACGAGCAGGCTCACGGAATTTTTTATCAATCTGAAGGACTGAGAGAATTGCACCGCAACTTGGACATTCAAATCTTGCATTTACTACTTGAGGTCGGACATCAGATGCTTGTCTTACAATTCCTTCTATCCAAATCAAATTATCTAAATGCTTCGCTCTAATATTTCTTATTTTTATATTTGAGGTTGAGGGAAGTTCAATAAGTCTTATTCTTGGGTTTTTTACAAGACCCCTTTCTTCTAAGGCATTTTCTAGTATTGCCAATGTTTCTTCAGGAGATTCAAGTATTTGCTCGGATATTGCTGGTGAAAACTTTGCTATGTCTAGAAAAGACAGGAATACTACATTTTCCTTATCTCTTATTGACTCTCCTATTTTTTTCTTGGAAACTTCAAAAAAATTCTTAGCTTCTTGGATTAATTCATCATGCTTTTTTGGAGGCATACTGAATTAGAGAATGAGTGCTTTATAAGAATTATGTCAAATTACTGTCAAATTTGGGCAGAGGTAAGAATGCATTATTCAAGTGAAAATCTCAGTATTGCTCCAAATCCCTTGGTTAGATTGAGGAATTGTTCTCCTTCGGGAGTTTCTATTGAGACTATGACTAGTTCAGCAGATATATTCTCTGCTTTTTCTTCAAATTCTTTTATTGTTTCTCTATCTATTGTTTTTGAAATGAGGATTATCTCTGCTGCTCCTCTTTCTAGGGATAATAAAACGCGTTCTTTCCCGTATGCGGCTCTTTCGGATTCTTTTCCAAGAGTATTAAAGAATTTTTCTAGAATCTTTTTTTCTTTTATTATTTCCTGCTCTGCGATATCGTCTTGTGATGCTTCAACAAGGAGTTTCAAGCCATGTTCATCTACATAACCTATATCTTTCACAGCCATTACTTTTTCTTTTAATTTTGTGACTAGTTGTCCTTCCTCTAAAAATTCTTCTTTTGTTGGGATTGGGCCACCTACTAAAATACCTTTAAGGCGAGGCATCTCAAAAAATATCTCTTTCATTTCTTCTGCCACTCTTCTAAAGAATTCTTTTGCTAGACCTTCAGTTATTCTATGGAATCTCTGACTAGATTGGCCTCCGGCTCTGACTTTTCCAGGGACTCCAGATGTGAGACTTCTAAGGACTTGTATTTTTTTACCTTCTAAAAGACCTATTGTTGCTTCTTGTCTGTCTATTGTTAGTAATCCATAAACTTCTTCTATTTGAAGCATTTCTTTAAGGGGGTCAACAACAAATGTTTGATCACAACGATACATACGGATCTTAAGTGTTTTTGGAGGTTCTATCCCCCAGAATTGAATGTCTTGTATTCCTTCTTTTTCTGAAATATTTCCTGCAAAAAGAGCAAGGCCGTTCGGAGGAGTTTGTTTGTAAGTTTTGAGTTCTCTTATTATTTTTTCCAGGGATTCTGTAACTGCTGACCTTGTTGCTTTGGATTTTATATTAGATGCTGTAGATTTTTCTGCTTCTAACTGTTTTACAACTTGATTGTGATTGAAACCTGCAGGTATCATAACAGTTACTAGTTCTGTGTGTCTGCCTTTGATGTTTTCAAGCTCAGTTATTAAATCTTCTAGCTTTGTTTTTTCTTTATGGGTTAATTCAGCCATTCTATGGAAAAAAGAAATAGGTTAATAAAGGTTAGGTTAAACCAAGTTATGACATGCTTTTAGGTCTTTCTCGAAGTCTTTTAGCGCAGGAGGTATTTTTATTCCTTTTATCTCTGATCGGAGTGAAATGCCTTGGTCTTTTTTTGTTTTCCAAACTTTTGAGTTGAAGGACATTAAATTTTCTATTAACTTTTCTGATGAAATGTCTGATTTTTTTATTTTTGGGAAGTTATCTAAGGATATCTTTAAATCATCTGCTATTGTTGATGTTATCTGAGGGATTATTGGGTGTAGAAGAGCAATCAATCTTTCTAGTAAGTAATTAAGGGTGTATATTGCAGAGGTGTTTTCTGCTTGAGAAAACTTTTTTTCTTGATTGTAAGCACGATTTTTTACAATTTCAATATAATGAGATGCAAAGATTTCCCAAAGAAAATGCCTTAGTTTTAATGTAGGACTATAGAAATCATATTTATCATAACTTTGATCAGAAAAACTGGTTAAATTTTCTATATAATTTATAAAATGTTTGTCTGTTTTTGTAAGGGTTTTCGGAGAAGATTTTACTTTTCCAAATTGAGATATAAACTTTGTTATATTAATCAGCTTGTTTAAAGTTTTTTGCTCGGCTTTTATTCTTTCCCTTGAGCATGAAAGGTCTGACTTTGAAAGATCTCCTTCAATTGCACTCCAGAGTCTGAGAGCTTCAGTACCTTCTAATTTAATTATATCTTGAGGGTTTATGACGTTGCCTAAAGATTTTGACATTTTTCTTCCTTTCTCATCTAATATATGTTGGTGTATCCAGACATCTTTGAATACAGGTTTTTTGGTTTCAAGATAACCTCTGAGGATGGTATAATACAACCAGGTTCGGACTATTTCTTTTCCTTGTGGGCGAAGAGAAACTGGAAATGCTTTTTTTGAAAATGGCGAAGGGTAATTTATTATATTTAGTTCAGATATTGAAGAATCAAACCAAGTATCAAACACACGAGTTTCTCCTATCCATTTTATTTCATTTAGATCTGAATCAGTTATTTTTCCAATATACTTTCCATTTTCAAAAACCTCTGAATCTTTTGGAGGAGACTCTTTCCAAGGAGTGTAATATTTCCCTTTGCTTGGGAGAGCAATATATCTCAAGTCTTCTGAATTCCATAATGGAATTGGAGTGGCATAAAACCTTCTTCGGGAAATTGGCCAATCTATTGAAACTGAATCAATCCAGTTGTCTAGAATTTTTTTAGACTCTTTAGGATAGAAGTTCATTTTATTGCATACGGATCTTATTTTATCCTTGAATTCTATTTGTTTTAAATAGAACTCTTGCATCTCTATAAATTCAACTTCTGCACCAGAGCGTTCTGAGATCGGAGTTCTATGTACTATTTGTTCTTGCTTTTCCAAAAGACCGAGTTTTTTTATCTCATCTATGATTTTTTGTCTTGCCTCTTTTACTTTTAATCCATTTAGGAATCCAGAATTTTTGTTCATTGTGCCATCTTTGTTTATTGAGATTATGGTAGGGATGTTTTGCTCTCTGAAGAATTGAATATCTGAAATATCTCCTGCTGAACACATCATTACTAAACCAGAGCCCTTGTCTATCTGTGCGAGAGGATGTTCAGTTATTTGAATTTCACTTTTATAAATTGGAGAGATTGCAGTTTTTCCAAGGAGGTGTTGATATCTTTCATCTGAGGGATTGTAGATTATCATTCCACATGAAGCTATAAGTTCAGGACGTGTTGTTCCTATTGTTATGAATTCTCCTGTTTCTTTTATTTTCCATTTTATAAAATTGAATGTGCTTGGAATATCTTTATAATCTATTTCTGAATCTGCTATTGTTGTTTGTAGTTTTGGATCCCAATTATTTACTCTCATGTCTTTGTAAACCAATTCTTTTTTGAAGAGGTCAATGAATGTGTCTTGTGTAAGTTTTCTATATTCTGGAGAGTCAGTGAGATAAACATCTCCTATCTTATCTCCTTGTGTGAATGAACTGAATGAAATGCCAAGACGAGCAAGAGAGTCTATGGATTCTGTTGAGGTTTCTGCAAGAATTTTTTCACAATATCCAATGAACTCTTCTCTTGAGATTTTGAATGGTGAGACATTGAACTTTTTTTCTGCAGCCATTTCTATGGGAAGGCCATTTCTATCTAGACCAAGTGGAAATAAGACTTCAAATCCCTTCATCCTTTTATAGCGGGCGAAGAAATCCATGTAGATTGTTGTGACTGCATGCCCCATGTGGATTGGAGCGTTGACATAAGGTGGAGGAGTATCTATAGAATATATTTTTTTCTTTGTTGAAGGGTTGAATTTCCAAGGATTTGAGTTTTTCCAGGAATCTGTTATTTTTTCTTCTATTTCTGGAGACCAATTTTTTATTTTATCTAGGCTTGGAAATTGTGGCATATTAATGATAAGAAGAAAGGTATTTTAAAGTTGGCGGTTTATTATTGCTAATGTATAGAAAGAGAGCGATAAAGCAATTTAGCGAGTTAAGGAAAATTTCTCGGAAGAAGGCTAAAGGAATGAGACTTGCTGCTGAAGGTTGGAAAGAGGATTGGAAGCTTCTTATTACAACTATAATGTCTGCTAGATCTCGGGATGAAACTACAATTCCAGTTGCAGAAAATCTGTTTAAAAAATATGGGAGTGTTAGAAACCTTGCTAGTGCCTCTTTAAAAGATATAGAGGATGTAATTAAGAAAGTTAATTTTTATAGGAATAAGGCTAAAAGTGTAAAGAGGTGTGCTGAAGTTCTTGTGGAGGAATACAGTGGAAAAGTTCCTTATGATATTAATCAGCTTGTTAAATTACCAGGGGTTGGAAGGAAAACTGCTAATGTGTTTTTGTCTGAGAGGGGAGGGAAGGCAATAGCAGTAGATACTCATGTATTTTATATATCTAGGAAATTGGACTGGAGTTCTGGTAAGAATGCTGATAAAGTCGAATCAGATTTAATGGAGCTTTTTCCTAAGAGTTATTGGAGCAAGTTAAATCCTGTGCTTGTTAGATTTGGGAAAAGTTACATGAGTAAGAAAGAAAAGGATGACTTGCTTGAAAGGATAAAAAAAGTTAAATAAGATCTTTTTTTAGAGTTTGCATGAAAAGGATTATTGTTGTTCATCAATGGGGAAGTAGCCCTGAAGGAGATTGGTACCCTTGGATTAAGAATGAACTTGAAAGCAATGGATTTGAAGTGCATGTGCTTGAGATGCCTGAGAGTGATGAGCCAAAGATTGAATCTTGGGTTGGAGCTTTGAAAGAGGTTGTTGGAGATTTGAATAGAGAAACTTATTTTATCGGACATAGTGTTGGATGCCAGACTATTTTGAGATATTTAGAAAAGAGCGAGTTTATGAAAAAAGCTGGAGGGTGTGTTTTTGTGGCTCCTTGGATGCATTTGCAGGGACTTGAGGAGGAAGAGGGAGCGGAGGAGATAGCAAGAGAGTGGCTTGAAACTCCTGTTGATTTTAAGGAAGTGAGAAAACATTGTGAGAAGTTTGTTTGCGTTTTTTCAGATAATGATCCTTTTGTTCCATTGAGTGATAGAGATATTTTTAGGGAGATCTTAGGGGCTAAGATAATCACTGAACATGAAAAAGGACATTTCACAAAGGATGATGGGGTTGAAGAGCTACCTGTTGTGCTGGAAGAATTCTTGAAGTTTTTAGAATAATTAAGTTTTTAGAATAGTGTTAAATAAAAATAGGCTACAAAAATTAAAATAAACCCCAGGTTTAGTAATATTGAAGTAAGTTTTTTCATTATTTTATAATCTTTGTTATCTGAAGTTCTAGGCTTTTCTTTTAGCATCCATTTCCCTATCATTCCAAATGTTATGGCAAAATAAATTCCAACTGGAACTAGAAGTAGGTTAGTTATAGGAGATAAATAAATTGAAGATAAAATAAATGTGGTTGATAAAATAAGCAAAATAAGACATATTTTTAGGGCAGTTTTCTTTCCAAATTTAATCGCTAACGTAATGTCCTTTCTTTTTTTATCTTCCTTTGTTTGATGAATTTGAGTTATTATATGAAATGTGCTTAGGAAGAATCCGGTTCCTAATGCTCCTAAAACATTCTGTATACTCAGAATTTCAGATACGAGTGAGGCTGCCACAACAAATGTTGCTACACCACTAGCAAAACTATAAAATATGGAGGGTATTGTTTTGGATTTTATTCTTATGTGTTTATGGGAATAAGTTATAGAGCCAAATAATCCACACAGATATAGAAAAAGGAATAATTTGGGCAAGAAAAAAATAGCAATCACTAAACCTGTAAGTTTTAAGATTAGTGAACTATATAGAATATCTTTTTTTATTCTTACAGGTTTTTCTAAACCTATCAGAGGTTTTTTGTCTTTATCATAATAATCGTTAAATAGAGTTGCTCCGGTAGATAAAAAAAACCAAGAGAGAAAGGCTAACATTACTAATTTATTTGGATACACATGATTTATTAGTAAACCTAGAAAAAAACCCGTCAACGTATATAGTTGTAAGGGGATTCTAGCTTCTTTTATTATGGCCATAAAACGAATCATTTTATTAAAAAACATGAAAAGTATTTAAATTTAAAGTCTATTTAGGTTTATGAAAAAAGAAGAGATTAATATTCTTAGGAGAGTTTATGGAGTTTTAACTGTTCTGGTCTTATTGACGTTTTATCTCTTTATGGAAAGCTATTTTATTTATTTTTTAGTTGGTCTAATTCTTCTATCTCTTATTTTTGATATTGGGCGCGTTTATAAAAACAAGGCGATTGAAAACATCTCGAAGTATTACCCTAAGGAAAAAAATGAGGGGAATTTTTCAGATTTATCCATCTTTTTGATTTTTTCCTTAGTACTTGCTTTAATTGTTCCAAAAGGGATTTTTATTTTATCACTTTTAGTTTTTATAGTTTCAGATAATATTGAGCACATTGTTGGAGTACTTTACCATAGGGGTCCATTATTTTGGAATAGGTCAAAAAGCTGGAGTGGATTCATTTCTGGTTTTCTTGTTTCCTTAACAATATTGTATTTACTGGGAGGTTATTTTGATATTATTGGTAATTCAAAACTTATTATCGGAGTATCTTTTTTATCTGCTCTTGCTGGCACTTCAAATTTTCAGGATAATCTTTTGATTCCCGGAGTAGTTTCGTTAGGGTTAGTTTTGTCTTAATTATGGGCGATTAGTGCAAATATATTTTTATAGGGATTTTATATTCTTGAGATATGGTAAATTGTGTTCTTTTTGACAAGGATGGAGTGATTTTTGATATGGAACCCGTTTATGCAAGAGCAAATGTTGAGGTTTTGGGAAGATATGGCATGGGATTGACAGATGAAGAGTATTTTTTACATTGGACTAGGAATGGAGGAACTCTCAAGGGATTCTTGAACGGGCGAGCTGACAGAGATTATGATTCAATAGTTAAGGAAAGGAGGGAGATAATTGAAGGAATATTGAGGAAAGGAGTGCCTATAATCGATGGGGCGGAAGAACTTCTTCAGAGATTGAGGGGATCATATCTGCTTTCTTTGGTTACAAGCTCTCATAAGGATGTGACAGATATTGCCTTAGAAGAGACAGGATTTAGGAGATATTTTGATAATGTTGTAACTGTTGAAGATGTTTTACGGGGAAAGCCAGATCCAGAGGCTTTTTTGCTTGCTGCTGAAAGGCTGAATGCTGATCCTTCCGATTGTGTTGTTGTTGAAGATGCTGAAAAAGGGATTGTTGCAGCCCATAGGGCTGGAATGAAAAGCATAGCAGTTTATTCCCCATATACTGAAAATAATGATTTTTCTTTGGCAAATGTTTGTGTTAAGGACTTGAGGGAGATAACTCTTGAGATGATAGCTTCAATATAAAAACAAAGTTTTTTATACTACTTTCTCCAAGGTTTTTTATGGCAGATCAAAAAATTCAGATGCCCGGAGTTTTTGGAGGGTTGATGAGATATGATTCAGAATATACTAGCAAGTTTATGCTTTCTCCAGCAGCAATTGTTGCATTTTTAGTAGGAATTATTGTTTTTGTTGTCGCTTTGAAGATATTTTTCCCTGCCTTTGGATAATATTTAAGAGGTATTTTGAATGAGTGGAAGCTGTAGAGATTTAAGAGATCAGATGGATAATGAGTCAGTTCTAGATGCCTTTTCTGCATTAGTCTCTGGAGGAAGGCCAGGGTATAAGACAATTATTGAGAAAAAGGTTGAGGTGAAGAAATGTTCTGAATGTTTATTTATACTTGGAGGGAATGAGAAGTTCTGCCCTGAGTGCGGAGAGAAGTTAGCTACTAATTAAGAGGATTAAAATTGGTTTTTAGCAAGTTTTTCATTGGAGTCATTAATGGGACAGGTAAATTTTCCCAGGAGAACCATTTCCATTCATCGCATTTATCTGGTTCCATTATTTCAAGATTTCCTGACTCGTAATCTGCAGTCATGAAGATTGTAATATAATGCTCATTGTCTTTCTCAAAAATGTCGTTAGTTGCTGTTGCAAATTTTATATTTTATATTTTTATTCCAGTTTCTTCGAGAGTTTCTCTGATTGCGCAGTTTTCAAGGGTTTCTTTAAATTCTAGGTGCCTTCCTGGTGGACACCAGGTTCCCTCATCGTGCGCTCCTTTTCTTTTTCCTAATAATAATTTATTATCTTTTTTTATTAAAACTCCAACTCCGACTTTTGGCCTGTCATCTATATTTTCTTAGATGTGGGAAAGTTATTTATACCTTTAGTTCTCTGAAGGAATATGATACCAGGACTAGGTGGGATGAATCCTAAGAAGATGGCTTCAATGATGAAGCAACTTGGGATTAACCAAGAAGAAATTGAAGCAACACGAGTTGTTATAGAAAGAGAGGATGGGAATATTGTTATAGAAAATCCTAGTGTTGTGAAAATCATTGCACAGGGGAATGAGATGTGGCAGATATCTGGAGATGCTAGAGAGGAAGAAACCGGTTTTTCTGATGAGGATATTAATCTTGTGATGGAAAAGACTGGAAAAAGCAAAGAGCAGGCAGCCTTGGCATTGGAAGAGACAGGAGATATTGCTGAGGCAATTGTTAAGCTTTCTGAATAATGAAAGAAATTAAAGTTGGATTGGAAAAATGAGTGAGGGTTATAAGCCATCAGATATTATATTAGAGAGATATGCAGACGTTCTTGTGAATTTTGCACTTAATGGTGGGAAGGGAGTGAAGAGAGGAGAAGTTGTTCTTTTGCAGGTTCCTGAAATTGCAAAACCTATGTTAATTGCACTGAGAAGAGCTATTTTGAAAGCGGGAGCAAATTCTATAATCCAATATTTACCAGATGACATATCAAGAGATTTTTATGAATTGGCAGATGAGAAACAGATTGAGTTTTTTCCAGAAATGCATTTAAGGGGTCTTGTTAATCAAATTGATCATTCTATTCATATTTTGGCAGATACCAATATGCATGAGTTAGAAGGGATAGAAAGTAATAAGATAATGAAAAGATCTAGAGCCTTCAAACCTTTTTCTGATTGGAAGAGAGATAAGGAAAATAGGGGAGAATTCACATGGACTCTCGCTCTTTATGGAACTGAAGCTATGGCGAAGGAAGCGGGAATGAGGTTAGAAGAATATTGGGAGCAGATAATTTATGCGTGTTTTCTTGACATGGAAGATCCCATACAGAAATGGAAAGAAGTTTTTAATGATATAGAAAAAGTAAAGGAAAAACTGAATAATCTTAGTATTGAGAAACTTCGCGTGAAAGGAGAAAATATTGATTTGGTTGTTGGAATTGGAAAGAATAGAAAATGGCTTGGAGGAGATGGGAGAAATATTCCCAGTTTTGAGATATTCATTTCTCCTGATTCTAGAATAACAGAGGGGAAAATTTCATTTAATAAACCGCTTTACAGGTATGGAAATTTGATAGAGAACATTTCTTTAGAATTCAAAAATGGCAAGATTGTAAGGGCTGAGGCGAGTAAGGGAGGGGAAATTTTGAAGGAGATGGTATCTACAGAGGGAGCAGATATGATTGGAGAATTTTCTCTTACGGATGCAAGGCTTTCAAGGATTGAGAGATTTATGGCTGAAACACTTTTTGATGAAAATGTGGGGGGAGAGTTTGGAAATATGCATATTGCTATAGGTTCTGCATATAAAGATTCATACCCTGGAAATCCATCTGATGTAAATGAAGAACAATGGAAGGAAATGGGTTATAATGATTCAGCAGTCCATACAGATATTGTAAACACAGAGAAAAAAGAGATTTTTGCTCATCTTTCTAATGGAGAAGAAATATTAGTGTATAAGGATGGAAAATTTGTCATTTAGAAAAGAGTAACTGAAAAATACTAACAGGAATTTTTCACATTTTTTTCGAAAGGTATAAATACTACATGAGCTTGATGGATTATGCTTCTGAGAGGTAGAAATTTCAGGGAATGGACAATATTATCAAAGAAAAAATAAGCGCAGACCATCTATTATATGTTAGCTTGAAATACACTAAAACTTGTGATGTTATAATTAACTTACTTTTAAGGTGGAAGGTTATGATTGAAATGGCAATGGATCATCTTGTTGAGAAAGCAAAAAAGCAAAAAAAATGGAGACCAGTCCCAGATGCTCCAAGAGCAAAGTTTATTCAACTGAAAAGAATTTATGAAAAAGAACCTGTGGTTATGGAGACGTTACAACTTTACGAATTCTTTAGGGATCTTGAAAAATTAGATAAAATTAGGGAGAGTGAATTCAGGAAGGGAGTCAATCTAAAGGTCAATTATAAGGGACAATTTGTGAGTGTCAATCTTGAAAAATTAAAAGAATATTCTGATTTGTTAGAAAGATTTATAAGCTATCTGAAATAAAGTAATTTTACTTACCATCGTACGGTTAAAAATGTCTAAAGTAATAACTATTATTTCAGGGAAGGGAGGAGTTGGCAAAACAACTACTGCTGTAAATCTAGGAAACGCTCTGCATATTTATGGAAAAGATGTTGTTGTTGTCGACGCTAATCTTACTACTCCAAATGTTGGGTTGCATCTTGGCGCTCCAATGGTGCCTATAAGCCTTAATCATGTGTTGTTGGGGAAAGCAAAAGTTTCTGATGCAATATATGAACATGTTTCTGGAACAAAGATTATCCCCAGTTCATTATCTGTTAGGGAGTTGAAAAGATTGGATTATAGCAAGCTCAAGGAAGTTGGTAAATCATTGAGGAAAATGGCAGATTATATTATTTATGATTCTGCAGCAGGGCTTGGAGATGAAGCAACTGCGAGTATAGAAGCTGCTGATGAAATAGTAATTGTGACAAATCCAGAAATACCTGCTGTAACAGATGCTCTAAAGACTGTGAAGCTTGCAGAGGAAATGGGGAAGACTGTAAGGGGAGTGATTATAACAAGAGTAAGTGGAAGTAAAGGAGAGATGTCTATTGAAAGTGTGAGAGATATGCTTGATCTTCCTGTTCTTGGAGTAATACCTGAAGATAAGAATGTAAGGTGCGCGCTTTCAAATAGGGATTCATTGATGAATAATTATCCTTATTCAAGGGCTGCTAAGGCTTATAAGAAAATTGCAGCAAGAATTGCAAACATTGAGTATGTAGAACCTTCATTATTTGCTAGAATGTTTAGCAGAAGATAAACTGTTATTTCTGAATAGTATATCCAAGTTCTAAGAGATTTTCCA
>PFDB01000021.1:18172-46992 GCA_002763075.1 Candidatus Pacearchaeota archaeon CG10_big_fil_rev_8_21_14_0_10_34_76
TGAGGGATAAAATGTTACTAGGTTGGTATCTCTGATTTGAATAGAAACAACTCCAGAATCATATGAGGGAATGAAATCTCTTTTATCTTTAACGTAGGCAAGGACTTTTTCAGCCTCTTCCATCATTTCGAGTACTGATAACATCAAGTATCAGGACAAATGAAGTATTAAAGTCTATCTGATTTTACTTCCGATTTCAACATCTTTTTCGGGCTGGAGGATACAAACTGTTTCGTCATTTGGAGAAGCTGCTGCAAGAATCATTCCTTGACTTTCTATTCCTCGTATTTTTGTAGGTTCAAGATTTGTTATGAAGATGGCTTTTTTACCTTCAAGTTCTTCTGGCTTGTAATGTGGTTTAAGTCCTGCGACAATCAATCTGTCTTTATCCTCTCCGAGATCAACTATAAGGACGTAAAGTTTGTCTGCGTTTGGATGATCTTCTACTTTTGCTATCTGTCCAACTCTTAAATCGAGTTTTGTGAAATCATTGTAAGGGATTTTTTCTTCTACCATATTATATCTTCTTGAAGAGTATCTCTGACTTTTTAATTTTACTGATTTTTAATGGAGCGTTTAGTTGTTCTAGAGAGATATTGAAATTAAAAGTTTTTGATATTCTTTCAGATGTTTCAGGCATAAACGGCCAGAGAAGAATTGCTATATCTTTGATCGCATTAGCTGATTCGTATAAAACGTTGCTGTCATGGGTTTCCCAGGGTTTTTTATCCTGAAGATATTCATTTGTTTGGTCTATGAACTTGATTATTATATGGAGGGCTTTATCAAATTCTAGATTCTCCATATGTTCTCCTATTTGAATTTTTAATTTTTCAGGCAATAAAGCTACACCTTTTTTTTCTTGAAGAGAATATTTTTCTGCTAAGGTAGATACCCTACTTATAAGATTTCCTAATTTATTTGCAAGTTCATTATTATGACGTTCTATAAGCATCTCTTCTGAGAAATTTCCATCGTCTCCAAAAGAGGCTTCTCTTAAAAGGAAATAACGAGCGGAATCTGCGCCTGCTATAGAAATTAGCTGATCTATCTTTAGAGCATTACCTGCGGATTTGCCCATTTTTTTACTGTTTATTGTCCACCATCCATGAGCAAAGACTTTTTTTGGCAATGAAAGACCTGCTGATTTCAGCATGGCGGGCCAATAAACTGTGTGGAACCAGATTATGTCTTTTCCTATTATATGGACATCTGCTGGCCAGAATTTTTTCAGTTTTTCAGAGGATTGTGTTGCTGAATAATAATTTAAGAGAGCATCAAACCATACAAATGCAATATGTTTCTTATCAAATGGAAGTGGAATTCCCCAATCAAATGAGGTTCTAGAAATTGAGAAGTCACGGAGCTCTTCTTTTACTCTGTTTGTAATTTCTTTTCTTCTGTTTTTTGGAGAGATAAAGTCTGGGTTTTTTTTATAAAGATCGAGAAGGAAATCTTGATATTTAGACAATCTAAAAAAATAGGACTCCTCCTTTAATTTTTCAAGGGGTTTTTCATGTATTGGACAAATCAAGTCAGGAGCATCCTTTTCTGTATAATAAGCTTCACAGGCTACACAATAAAGACCCTCGTATTCTCCTTTGTAAATATCTCCGGAATCATAGCATTTCTGAAGGATTTGCTGGACTATTTTTTCATGGTCTTTATCTGTGGTTCTTATGAATCTATCGTATTCGATGTTTAATTTTTTCCAAGCTGATTTGAATTCAGGTATTAATTCATCTATGAATTCTTTTGGCTTTTTACCTGCTTTTTCTGCAGTATTTGCAAGTTTTTTTCCATGTTCATCTGTTCCTGTGAGAAAAAATACTTCGTTTCCATGGAGTTTGTTCCAGCGGGCTAAGACATCTGCCGCTATTGTCGTGTACGCATGTCCTAAGTGGGGGACATCATTGGGATAGTATATTGGTGTTGTGACGTAGAATGTTTTTTTCATAAATAAGCAAAATTAATAAGGTATAAAAATGTTTACGGATGAGGATAAATATAGCGCCGGTGGTCTAATGGTTATGATGCTAGCTTCCCAAGCTGGCGATCCGGGTTCAATTCCCGGCCGGCGCATTTAGCTCTTTGGGCATTTTGAAGAATTTAGATTCGAGTGGTAAATTGAGCTAGTTTCTCAAGGAGGGGAATGATTGGTTAATTCATAAACTAGGTCGGTTGTAAGTACTCCATCAATCATCCTAGCTTTTGGTATTCGTTCAACTAAATAAAAACCTTGACCTTCTAAAATTGCGATCGAAACAGAATTGTTTTCTGTAACTCTTCCCCAAAGTTTCTGTAGCTGTTCTTCTCTAAATCCAAAATCAATTACTAATTTTAAAGCTTCAGTTGCGAATCCCTTACCTCTATAATCTTTACCTACCCAATATCCCACTTCTGAAGACTTATCAGGTCTACTAAGGTTTAATAATCCGGCCATGCCTATGATAGTTTCATCGAATTCAATTCCCAGAAAATAGGATTTGTCTCTGTTCATGGCATTTCGAGTTCCACCTATAATCTTTTCTGCATCGGTTAAAGAAAATGGAAAGGGTAAAGGAGTGTATTTGCTAATTTCAGCATCATTTGCTATCTTAACTAAAGTATCTGCATCAGTTTCTCTTAGACCTCTAAGTAAAATTCTTTCACCAAATAGTTCTACTTTTTTACTGCGACTCATTAAAAATTATATCAGTTGTCAGTTTATAAGTCTAATTAGGTAGGTTTAGTTCCAATCATTCTGCCTTCAGAACGATTCGTGCGACTAGCGCATATACTAAGCAGATAAAATAACTAAAAATAGGCCTAACCCAATTATCAGTTCAATCACGCCGAGAGTTCTCAATGTGGTTTTGTTCTTTAGAAGTTTTCTTGTAATCTTTTGAATCCAGCGAGGGTTGAATGTAATAAATGCTCCCTCTAGTATCAATAAAAATGCAATTAATGTAACTATCCCCTCGAACATAGTATTTTTTATGATTTAAAGTTTAAAAACCTTTATTAATGAAAGTTGGTTTTTTTGTCAATGGGTGATAAAAAAGAGGTAGTGATAAGGGAAAGTAGTTATGTTATTCATTCTAAGGAAAAAGCTCTAAAGAGGAGCATAACGGAGGGGTCGGCTCAGGAAGTAAGCAATAGTACAGGGTCTTCTTTCATAACCCCATTTGTTTTAGCCATAGGGGGTAACAGTTTCCATATAGGTCTATTGAGTGCTATATCTGCATTGGTTTCTCCAATAGGTCAGATTTTTGGAAGCAAGGCAATGGAAAAACATTCCAGGAAAAAAATAACTATTAATTCTAGGGGATGGCAGATATTATTGTGGGTTCCAATAATAGCTTTGTCATTTTTTTATACTTTTGGAATAGCTCCGTTATTTCTCCCATACGCCTTAATTGTATTTTATTCATTGTTTGTGTTTATACAGGGGAAAGGGCATGTTGCATGGTTCTCATGGATGGGAGATTTAGTTTCAGTAAATGAAAGAGGAAAATATTTTGCAAAAAGGAATAGGGTATCTGGGAGTATCGGATTAATTACATTTATTATTGCGGCTTTTGTTTTAGATTATTTTAAAACACAGGGATATGTTTTGATAGGATTTAGTGTGTTGTTCTTTTTTTCTTTGATATTTAGAGAGATGTCTAGGAGAATATCTTTGAGAATATTTAACCCTGAACTTAGGATTAAGAAAGGATATTATTTTTCATTCAAGGAATTTGTACGAAGGTATGATAATTTTGGCAAATTTGCATTTTTTCATGCAGTCTTTAATTTATCTATAATGGTTGCGTCTCCATTCTTTGCTGTGTATATGCTGGAAGATTTGAATTTTAATTATGTCACTTTTACAGTTGTTACATTGAGTTCTACATTTTTCTATCTTGTATTCTCTCCATTGGCAGGTAAATTTTCAGATAGATATGGAAATGTAAAACTATTATATATTGCAGGAGTGATGTTCTTTCTCACACCAATTTTCTGGTTGTTTCTCAAAGAACCTATTGCTTTAATATTGTTGCCCGGGTTATCTTCGGGAATTGCTAATGCGGCATTGGTCATAGGAGTGACTAATTTCACTTATGATTCTGTGAGTTCACAAAAAAGAGGGTTGGTCGTTGCTTATATGTCTATCTTGGCAGGCATTGGAGTGTTCATAGGGAGCTTATTAGGAGGATTCATGATACAATACCTTAATATTGATTTTATGAAGCCAATATTGTTTGTTTTCTTGATATCTGCTATCCTTAGGGGGCTTGTTGCATTGTTCTATCTTCCTCAATTGAAAGAAGAAAGGAAGACTGAAAGGATGGATGGATTGCATCTAAATCTTTTGCATCCTTTTAGGACAATAGGCTCTGACATTATATGGTTCAAGAATTTTTTGCATAGCAA
Organism: Candidatus Pacearchaeota archaeon CG10_big_fil_rev_8_21_14_0_10_34_76; assembly: GCA_002763075.1. Taxonomy (GTDB): domain Archaea; phylum Nanobdellota; class Nanobdellia; order Pacearchaeales; family GW2011-AR1; genus 1-14-0-10-34-76. The sequence continues at coordinate 22,571 of PFDB01000021.1, forward strand.
GTGAAATAGTAACTTTTAAAAGTGGGGCAGTATTTAAAATAAGATGTTTGGAGAAAAAATGAAATGTATGAAGTGTAATAGTAAGGTGAAGGAAAGTTTCGATTTTTGCCCATATTGTGGTATTGACTTGCAAAATCCTGAAGAAGATATGAAAAATTTTGGAGTCATTGGTAAAAATGAATTTTCATCTGGGGTTCCATTAGCGGGAGGATTAGGAGGATTGGGTATTAGTGATAAACTGATTAATACACTTTTTAATAGTATAATGAAAAATCTGGAGAAACAGATGAAGAATTCAGGAGATTCTGAAGTTCAAAGTTTTCCTAATGGAATTAAAATAAGATTTGAAGTGCCTAAGAATAAATCTGTTTCAAATAAACCTATTAAGAAAGGGATTACTCAGGAACAACTAAAAAGAATGTCTGGACTTCCAAGAGTGGAAGCTAAAACAAACGTTAGAAGATTTAGTGATAGGGTCGTGTATGAGCTTAATGCTCCAGGTGTGGAGTCTCCTGAAGATATATTTGTTTCTAAGTTGGAATCTGGTTATGAGGTAAAAGCAATAGGAAAAAAGAAAGTCTATGTTAATAGCCTTCCTGTGGATCTTCCATTGAAGGGTTTAAGAGTTACATTGGAAGGTCTTAGCGTTGAATTTGGGTTAGAGAATTGATTTTGTAACTCTTAAAATAAAATGATCGCGCCCGGATTTGAACCGGGGACCCCTGCCTTATCAGAGCAATGCTCTACCAGACTGAGCTACGCGATCTTGTTTAGAGAGAGAAAAAACTATTTTTAAGTCTTTGGGATGGAATCAAGAAGGTTTTCGTACTTCAGAATGTGCTTCGAATTTTTTGGCTTAACTAAATCAAAAAACTTAGAAACCATTTCAAGACCTCTTGTTTCAACCTTATACGAGTCTAATTTTTTAAGTCTGCCTTGATTGCATTTCCAATTAGTTGTTCTTATTCCGAGGGAATTAAGAAAGTAAGTTAATTCTTTGCACAAATTTAGAGAAATTGTTGAAATGTACACTCTCGGATATAATTTATGATTTTTTGGCTCTAAATAAAGTCCCCCGTCAGTGTCAAATATTCCTCTAATGCACGAGGTCAATAAATCCATTTTTTTTGTGAACTCTGGGGGAATTTGGAGCTCAAATTTTTTGCCCAATGGTAGACCCAAAGATTCTTTGAATTTTACAATGGAATCGTTCCATAACTGAAATCCGAAGACTCTTGTCACAGGCATTTGCCTGAGATTTATTTTCACATTGTATAAATCTTCAAATATAGGTTTTATCCTAGTTAGATAATGTTCTTTATCGTCTTCTATGTGACCCCTTAATTGATAAAATCCTTTTTTCTTATTGTCCTGAAAATAATAATTCATACTGCCATCTCCAATGTGCCAACCTGTTTCTTCTGCCAGTTCCGGAGTAATGTTCATAAAATAATATTCTCTTAGATTATTTAGTTTTTTGCATGATTGTTTCTGTTGGGTTAAAAAAATAAAAAATAAAATAAAATAAAAAAAATAAAATTAGGCTGTTATCTTCTCAGCTATGGTTCCAGTGGATGTTAAATCAACTTGGCTATTTCCATCAACTTTTCTGTAACTTACTGTTACATCGCCTTTGAAAGTTTTTCCAGCAGTTAAAACAGCAGTACCACAGTCTGATGTGGTAGTAATTGGATTACCTGCACTAACTAAATCTGGTGTTCCTGTATACGTACATGTGGCTGGATTACCTGCACTATCTGTTCCAGTTATTGTAACCGAATATAGATTATAATCTTCTCCACCATTGTTCCTTAGTTCCAAAACAATTCCGGGCTGGTCTCCACCAATGCCGTCGTTCGCATCTTGTTGGATGTTCCAAGCATTAGCGTAGAACGGTGGGTTTACAACTGCAGCTCCAGTAATGAATTTACCGGGACTGAAAACACCAAAGTAAGCCAAGACTCCGATTGCTATGATTGCTGCTAAAATAGCCCAACCATATGTCATCAAGAATTCCATAGCCGCTTGTCCTTTTCTTTGCATCTTTACCTCCTTTTAATAATTTATCTTCGAAGTAAGTAACTTTTTATCCTATATAAATATTCTTGTTTTTTGGCAGTTATGTCAATGAACTTGACAGAAAACTATGCTTTTAAAGAAATGGTCGTTCCTTGAGCATCCAAAAGTCCCAAATAAACAACGCAAGGACTTTTTGATTTCTAACTGCAGTCATATTCAATTTCTTGTACTTGATATAATTCTAATCTGTCTGAATCTATTCTAAACCAAGAAGGCATTCCATTCACTTTGCATGAATTTGGATTTATGTCTGAGAAATATATATAGTCTACCACTGATTTGTCTTTCATTTGCATTCCTTGAGCTGCAAGTTCTTGCAAGTTAACTAAAGATTCAATTCCGTGTTCGTTTGCAGTTGATTCTCCTTGAAGCTTGTCTAGAAAACTGGGAGAAAGGGATGAGGAAATATAATAAGACTCAAGAGTGTGGTTGAGAAGGTTAGAGACGTTTTGTCCAGTTACAAAAACAGAATGAGGTGTTTTCTTTATTTTATTTACAACTAAATTGTTTGTATTCAATGTGTACAATGGGTCTTCAAAACTTTCTATAGAAATTATTCCAACAAAATCTTGTGTTTTGTTCCACGAAGCTAGATTTCCCTGATCAACTACATAAAAGTTTGAAATCAGGTGAAATTCAATGTTCCAAGGGTCTGTCTGGAAAACTGAAATCTCTGGGTTTGAAAGGGAGATGTTAAGGTTGAGTTTATCCGCTTTTTGTTTTAAGTTATCCTCAATATCTGAAAATGTTGCACCAAGCATAATTTCCTGAATTTGTCCGTTTAATTCTCCATTAAAAAAAGCGTTGTCAAATGTTTGATTTAAATCTTGGACATAATTCCCGTTTTCTATGATATCTTTCTGTATCAGGAATATTGTTCTAAATCCAGAGATATACAATTGTCTAGGAATATCTTTTTCAACTGAGAAAACAAAATCATTCATTGTAGTAATTCTTTTTTGTATGGACTTTCTATCTTTAACATCAGAATAGAATGTGTAAGTCAATATGAACAGAGTGAGTATTACAATTACAACAAATGTAAAAAATATTCCTTTTTTGTTCATATCCATTTTCTCACTTGCATTTCTGTTGACCATGGGTAGGGTATGCCAGTTACCTCTGAAAAGTCTATTTGCAAGTCTTGGCTTGTGAATTCTACATCTACTTTTTCATTTGAATTTAAATCAAGTTTTTCTAAGAGGTTGAATACTGCAGATTGTATTGCATCGTTTATATCATATTGTAATCTTTTTTCTTGATAATAACATTCAATAGAGCCAAGGTATTCTGTTGGAACAATTGAAGTTATGTTAGACCCATCCTCAAACTGAATATTCCATATGCATCCATTTGCATTTGCAGATATGGGAGAAAATGCAGAGACATTTTTTAAGACGGAGTAGATTATCTTATTTGAAGCTGAGCCAGCTGTCGAGTTTTGTGGAGAATTTCCAGTAGATATTTCAACAATGTTGTTTTCTCCTATTAGGAGGGTTGGAATTTTTATAGAGTATGGATCTCCTAATCTTGTGTAGTTTGTTCCATATTGGTCTATGTTATATATTGATTGAGAATTTAATTTCACTTCTTTAGTCCATCTTGGTCCAGAGTAAGATATTGCAGTAGCTTCTAGAACGGTGGAGTCATTTGTTATTGAGAATTGTCCCGAATATTCATCATCAAATATCTTTTCAGTTGTAATTGTTAATCCAAAAGGAGATTCTGTCTGATTGTAACCATATCTTATATAGGAATCAGAATATAGTTTGCTAGAGATGTTTCCAGAAGTTTCAAGTGTCTGTTCTATGTATGCTCCTTCTATGATATCTCCTGCTATCTGCTGATAGAGCTCTGCAATATCATCTACGTCCGAAAAGTAATATTCTCCACTACCACATGTTGCAATTGCTTGAAGGGTTGATTCATCTGTAAGGCTTCCAAAACCTACTGCATGAACTGTTATGTTATTCTCCTGATATGCTTCACAAGCTGCTTGGATTGCGTCTTGTTTCGCATCACCAGTGTTTTGTTCAGGGCATTCAACGTTTGCTATTCCATCACTCATAACAACCATTGCTTTTAGCTTTTCAGGAGTTGAATCATTTACAAATCCTTCTTTTGCCTTGTTTATTCCACAACAGATACACGTCGATCCTCCTGCATCCCAATCTGAAACTATTGATTTAAGGGAACCTGTGTTTTTAGATAATGGATGATAGTCTGAGTTTAAAGCTGTTGTTTGATATCCAACCAAGCCTACTCTGTTATTAGAAAAGTTAAGTACAGAGTCTATAAGAAGATTATTGGCTTCTTTTGCGGAAGTTAATTTACTTTCCCAGTTTCCTCCACAAGAATTACATGTGTTTTCTGATGAACAAAAGTTTCCACTGAATAAACAACAGAAGAACTTAGGATTTCCTCCGCAAGAATCTTTCATGCTTCCAGATATATCCGTTACAGATGAAAGGTCAACATCTTTAGTATAATTTAAGACATAACTTATGTTTTCTAATCCAATTCTCAAGGGAGTGGTTTTTTCTTCTAACTCATTGTAATTTAATAAGGAAGATAGGAATTGGTTGTTAAGAGTTATTGTTTCTTCTCCATTTGTTTTATCTTGGAAAATTGTAGTATTTCCTAAAATTGCAAAGACTGTAAGATTGCTATCCATATGAAGAACTATTTCTAAATCTTCCAGTTTTTCCGGAATTGTTATTCCATCATATATGTTAATGAGCCCATCAATTCCAGGTATATTTTTCTCTTCTGATTGGAAATATTTTCCCTGACTTTCATAGGATATTTTTATGAATCCTCCTGCTATGTAAATATTATCTCCCCTTAACTCTATAGAGTTATCTCCAGAATGCATATTTTCTATTGGAATAGTATGTATTATTGGAGTAAATTCATTTGGAGAAGCAGAGTAGTTCCCAGAATAAATTCCATTAATATAAATTTCAAACTCTTTATTTATTGCAATTTCAATATTTGCAGATTTTATTTCTCCGTTATATTCTACGGATGTTGTGATATTTCCATCTCCAATATACCCTCCGAAATAAAAGTACTTGTTTTGCAGACTATTTTTTAGAAATGCTCTTGCAGAATATCCTTTGATGTTCTCTCCTTCTTGAATACCACTAATAATCTGCCTAGACGCATCTATTTGTTTCGCAGATTCTATAGGAGTTTTATTTTTGGAAGCAATTAATGTGTTTTCAAACCAAATTCCTATATTTTCACGAGTGTCAAGATTTTTTAGAATATCTGTAGTGATATTTTCTGCAAGGGTTAAATTTGTGACGTAGAACTCTCCTATTTGCTCCATTACAGTTTTATTTAGATCTGTAATTATGCCCTGATTGATAAGAGATTTAACATAAAGATTGTCTATCTCTCCAATCTTCAATGTTGATAGTGTGGAGATTATATCCTGATTGATATCCGATTCTATTGATTGTTTTTTAGCTAAGGGATAGACTATCAAAATCACAAGGAAGATTATTATTATTGCTATTAGTGCGTCTGTGCTGAAGAATGCCCCTTTTTTTGTTTTTATTCTTGCCATATGTAAATATTAAGAGTAACTGGATTATTGTTGTAAATTGTGAAACGTGTTATCTTTATGAGGTTTGTAGGGTTTTCCGACGCGCGACCTATTCTTTCAATGTTTTCACCATTTATAGAGATTTCTTCAGAGAGATTCATAAAATAATCGTATTTTATGTCAAATAAGCTCTTTGTTTTTTGATAATTCTGATCAGATAATTGATAGAAGTTTTCAAGTTTTGAATTATTTATTTTGTTATTTGTAAGAATACCTATCTTTTGAACATTTTCAACATTCCAGTCTGCTGGAGATCCTTCAGACATAAGGTCTTCTGCAATCAAATTACCTTGATAATCCAATTCGTCTATTTTGTCTTGTGCTTGCTGTGATGTATTTATAGTGTATACGAAGAATATTACTATGCCCAATATGAATAATACTGATGCAATTATCAAATCAAATCCCCAAGCCTGGGCTTTTTTAGTTTTCATCTCCCCTCAACAATAGACGGGATACAACTTATTTAAATCTTTTAGACATTCACTCTTTCAGGATTTTTATCTACCTGAATACCTGATTTTCCAAGTTGAAATTTATGAACTCCTTTTGAATGATCTGTCCCCCTCATTTTCAATATTTCTATGAATCTTTCTCTTTTTACTAATTTTCTTATAAAATGTAAGATGATTATAGAGTCTGATTCAAATTCTAGTGTTCTCGAGGTCATTTTTTCATCCCTAGATGGTTTTCCTTCGTATGTTAAAAGAGAAGTGCAGTCCCACTTTTTTATCATATTGAAGAGCTCTAGTGCTGCTTCTCTTTTCTTTAATTCATCATCAAAAAGTAGGGCGAATGATGTTATGCTATCTATCACTATTCTTTTTACTTTATTTTTCACAATTATATGTTCTACCTCTCCCCCTCCCTCTTCAAGCATTGTTCTTATCTTGATTGGAGTGTATTCAAGAAATGTAAAGAGGCCCTTTTTTTCATATTCTTCAAGATCCCATCCAAAGCGTCTCATGTTGTGGTAGAATTGTTCTTTTTTTTCTTCGAATGTCAGGTAGAGGCAATGCTCATTGTTTTTTATGCCTTCAAGGATAAATTGGGTACTAAGGATTGTTTTTCCACTTCCAGGTCCTCCTACAACAAGATTCGTTGAATTTTTTTCAAATCCTCCTTCCATCAATGAGTCAAAATTGGGAATTCCGGTCTTGACCCTTATACATTTTTCTATCTTTTTTTTAGAAGATTTCTTCAGGGGCTTTTTTACTGTTTTTTTACTCACGCTCTTTTTCATGCTTAGTTGAATTTGATTTAATATAAAAAGCTATTGTAAAATTTTTATCCTACAAGTCCAGTGAAATAACTGAGTAATAAAATTTTAATAGCAAAGAATATTCCTAGGCTGAGAATTATTAGTGGAGCAATATATTTTAAGCCCTCTCTTTCTTCTCCTTCTCTTACAAGGCCAATTACTAATGCACCTAAAATATTTGTTGTCACGAGGAAGACTATTGAAAAGTAAGTTATGAAAGTCACTGAGACACTTATTTCTGTTAACGTGAATGGAATTGCCACTGTTGATTCCATCACTGGAATGTTTGATAAAATTCCAGTTAGAACCTGAACAAGAACCGCTGAAAGACTGAATAACGTGGGGGCGCCTATTGCTATTGCAAAAAAAATGAATATTACATACATTAGGACATTTGATGCAGATTTTTTCTCTACAAATTCTCTCTCTCTCATTGTTGTTGCAGTCTGTTCTAGGAGGATAGAAATGTCCCCTCCTGATCTAATCCCTGAAATAATCAGGTCTGTGGTTTTCTTTATTTTTTCAGAATTTATCCTGGTTGCCATATCCTTCAATGCACGGGCTATCTGTTTTCCAGTAACTAAGTCTTTTCCAAGAAGATTTATCTCTTGATCTAGGGGAGCAAAGTCTTTTCTGGAGCTAAGTAAAAGAGCCTTATCTATTGTCATTCCAGCTCTAAGGTTACTAGACACTAATTGTAAAAAATCAGGGAATGAGGCTTCCATTTTTTTTACTTTTTTAATTTTATTAAGTTTTATTTTTGCAATTGAATATGCGACAAGTAATGCAAATATAACAAACAATGAAATCAATGATCCCACCCAATTCCTTGAGAAGTATAAAATGACTATGGCAAGAGCTACTGAAAATATTATTTTTGGAAGTATTGAGATTCTCTGTCTTATTTCTCTTCTGTGGCGCTTCATCATTCTTTTCATTATAACAGGCTAGGTCTTGATGACCTTATTACTCCTAAAAACATTATCTGGATTATTATAACAAATATGTACATACTGATGAAGAGAAGGATTGTTAGTGTTTTTGTGAGATTCACTAATGAGGAAAGAATTGTAAGGAATGTTATCGCAAGAGCAGGGAATATTACTGAAATCAACATATAGAACATTATAAGGGGATTTAGTTTGTTTCCATAGTTTTGTATTTGTAGGAGTTGTTCTTCATTCAGGGCACTAATGCTGTCTTTTACAACTTCAGATATATTGCTCCCAGCCTTCATACCGTTACTAATTTGCCAGAGAGCTCTTCTGAAAAATATTGAAGGATTGTTTTCTCCTAGTTCTTCTAATACTTCTACCTGAGGCAAGCCCGCATTTATCTTTTTTACGGCTTTTTTGAATTCTCTGCTGAGTTCTCCATATTCGGCATAAGAAACGTTTATTAAAATATCAAATAGTGGAATTCCAGAGTTTAACTGGACGAGCATGTCTTCCAGAGCCGGAATAAGATTTTTTTCTATATTCTTTTGTTTTCTGACAGAATTTATTTTTGGATAAGCTATCTGAACAAATGCAACAAATGAAGCAATCAAAAGTGCAAGACCAAGACCAAGGAGGAATGATCTATTGACTGAAAGAATGAGAAATAGGGTTGTTGAGAGGACAAAGACTGCCACGACCGCAGTGATAAAACTCTTTATAGATATTGAAATGTATTCTTCGCGAGTTAGTTTTGTGTCAGAATTTTCTAGATATTTTTTGAGTTTTGAATTTTTTTTTGGCTTTACAAATTTCCTAAATGTTCTTGACTTCTTTTTTAGTCTTTCTTCAGAGGCTATTGTGAATGGTATACGAAATTTCATTTCAGTTTTTGAAAATTAGGTTTTTATCCTTTTTATGCAAGGCTTGTGTCAATAATGGCAAGTTTTTATAATAAAGGTTTATCACCTTTCCAACTTCTGGTAGACTCCTTATATTTTCTTTTATCAGCCAAGCTAGTATCTCTTTTTTTGTTTCTAGATTCTTCTGAACTTCTCTTTGTGAAAGTCCTGTATGTCTTTGTATATCTTCAAAAAATCTCGAGCTTTCACTGTGCTGTACTATTTTATCCTCTTCTGGAGACCATCTATAGAGAAGATTTGCTTCTGATCCTTCTTTGGATGTTTCAAACTCTGCTACTTGAAGGACTCTTCTTATTCCTCTTCTTCTGTCACGGAACATAACAACATTTAGATTTACTGATTTTAGAAGATTAGGCGGGACTGAAAGGGGAGGATTTACAAGACGTGATATTGTTTCAGGAGCAGAATCTGCATGGACTGTAGCATATACAGAATGACCCGTATGCATGGCCTCGAAAAGGACCATTGCCTCATCGTGTTTTCTCATTTCTCCAAGGATAATTCTATCAGGTCTCATTCTTAATGAATTTATGAGTAAATCAAGCATGTTTACAGAGCCCTTACCTTCAGGATTTGGAGTTCTTGTGACCATTGGTGTCCAATAAAGGAAATCTGGAAGCATCAATTCACGAGTATCTTCTATGCTGATTATTCTATGATTGGGGGGAATGAATGGCATACATGAATTGAGAAAAGATGTTTTTCCAGAAGCAGTTCCTCCTGAGATAAGAACATTCATTTCATATTCTATGGCCAGCCAGAGGAGAGATGCTACTTCAATGCTGCATGTTTTATTAGTTATCATGTCAACCATCGTATATGGATCTCTGGCAAATTTTCTTATAGTTATAGTATTACCTTTGGTGTTTATTGGGTAGAGGACTGCATTGATTCTGTCTCCTGTCACAAGATGAGCATCAAGTAATGGAGAAAGAACTGTAATCTGTCTTCCAACACGACGGGCTATTATGTTTGCATAATTCACTATTTCTTCTTCTGTGTGAATTTGTATGTTTGTTTCTAACCATCCGTATTTTTTTGCATATACTCTTACTGGTTCTTCAGATGAAGGTATAACAATTTCTTCCAGCGAAGGATCATTTATCAAAAACTCTATTTCTCCAAGGCCAAGCATTTCTTGAATTAATGTACCTATGAGATATTCTTCTGTTTTTTTATCAATTCTTGGAAGTTTTTTATTCAAGACTCCCTTCGCCTCTTGCATAAATCTTTGTTTAATTGCTGAGAATGATTTTTGTTCAGATAGTTCTTTCATGCTTATTGTGGTCATTGTGATAAGATCGTTTTTTATATCCTTGAGAAGGGCTTCTGTTGCAATGTTTATTTTAGGTATATTAAGATAGTATTTGTAGCCAACATTCTCTTTTCTTATTTCAACAGTTACTCTTGCACTGTCCACTTCAATTTCATATTTGTCAATTTTTTCAGAAGGATGAGATTCATGGGGCACATGTGCTAAATGGGCTTTGACTTCTTTTATCAAATGCTCTTCGGATTTTTTTTCAGGGAGTTTGGCAGCAACAGAAATGTTGTGTCTTGGATGATTGCGGTTTGTCTTATTCTTTGAACGTACAACTATCTTTGAAGGATTCTTTTTTGATATTATTTTCTTACTTTTGCTTTTGTGAGCTTGCTTTGTTTTCTTGGGCTTTTTCGCCATTTTCTTCCTCCATTAAAGTTATTTCAGGATCTCCAAACCTAGGGTATTCCATTACTACTAAGTCATTATCTTCCATTATCTCTCCCCATTCTTTTACTGTTTCTTTATCAACATTGAAAACTCTTGCAATAGAAGATATTTCTAATCTCTTTTTTTCTTTCAATAGATCATATAAGAGATCTATATCTGTTTTTGATTTGTCTTGTCTTGAGATCTTGAAAGTTTCAAGGCTATCGTGCTTAAAATGTATTCTTGTTCTAACAATGCTAAAGCCTGAGAGTGCAATGAGAAGGACCCATTCTCCTATTAAGACTCCCTTCGAGATTGGAGATATTTTCTTATAATTTTCTCTTATATTTATTTCAAAAGTTTCATCAATAGTTATAGGTCCAATTGAGTTCCCTGAAATTCCCATTGTTTCAACTAATGGAATGTTTGTCTGGAAAATTAAAACATGAATGAACATGTGAGCAAGGGATATAAGCAATATGAAAGTAATCAGTATTCCTAATAAAATATTATTCACCTTCCTCTTTTTCATTTTACCCATATATGTAGAGGTCATTTATTTTATAAACCTTGCCGACTAATGATTAATATGAGAAGAGGACAGATTAGTGTTGAGTATCTTGTAGTTGTTGGATTTATAGTATTTCTTATTATAAGTGTTGTTGCAGTGGCATTTTTTTATACTTCTGGGATAAAGGACAGGATAAGAATAAACCAAGCAACAGATTATGCAAACAAGATAGTATCAAGTGCGGAAAGTGTTTATTATGCAGGAGAACCTTCCAAATTAACTATTACTGCTTATCTTCCTGTAGGTGTGAATGAAATCAGCGTTGTTGAAAATAGTATCATAATAAGTATGACTACAAATTCTGGGGAGACAACCATGGCATTTTCAAGTAATGTGCCTATTGATGGAAATGTGTCAAAGGGTGAAGGTGTGAAAAAAATTGTTGTATTGGCCGAAGAGGACAGAGTTTATTTTAATGATTTTTAGCAGTATTTATTAATCAAGTTGATTTCTGAGTTTTATGGGAAGAGGACAATCAGCGTTGGAATTTATGATTTTAGTTGGAGCACTGATGTTTCTCATTGTAGGGTTTTTAGTTGTTGTGCAGGAACAGGTAGGGCAGAAGAAATTTGAATCTACGGGGCTGGCTGTGAAAGGAATTGCTATAAATGTTCAGGATGAAATCAATCTTGCTTCAAAGGCAAGTGAGGGATATGCAAGGCAGTTTGTGTTGCCGAATGATATAAACGGGCTTGAATATGAAATTAATATCAGCGATGAGCTTGTTTATGTGAGAACTCGTGATGGAAGACATGCTATTGGCTTGCCAGTATCAAGTGTTGTGGGAGATGTTTCCATAGGTGTGAATTTGATTGAAAAGAGAGATGGAGAGATATTGCTAAATAATTGATTCAAAAAGGTTTAAAAACCACATTCTTTATTCCTTGGCATGGTGAAAGGAATGTATAGTTACATAAGAGAAGCATGGAAGAAGCCAGACATGTCTCTGCTCAGGGAGAGAATGATAGATTGGAGAAGAGATAATGCTATCACAAAGGTAGAGAAGCCTTTGAGAATTGATAGAGCAAGAGCTTTAGGATATAAGGCTAAAAAGGGTTTTGTAATATTAAGGGTTAGGGTATTGAGAGGCGGAAGAAAAAGGCCTAGAGCTGGAATAAAAGGAAGAAAGTCAAGAAAAACTACTATTAGAAAGACATTGAAAATGAATTATCAATGGGTTGCTGAAATGAGGGCTGCAAAAAGGTATGATAATCTTGAGGTTTTGAATTCTTATTGGATTGGACAGGATGGATTGCATTATTTTTATGAGGTCATTATGGTTGATCCTGATAAACCCGAGATAAAGAGCGATAAGAGTATCAAATGGATTACATCTAAGAAAAACAGTAAGAGAGCTGAAAGAGGACTTACATCTGCTGCTAAGAAATCACGTGGATTAGTAAGGGCAGGAAAGAGTCCTAAGTTAAAGGTAAGGCCTAGTTTGAGGGCTTGGAATAGAAGAGGAAAGTAAAATGTATTCTTTTGGGAATGTTCCTATTCAAAGAGCAAGCATTGGAGATGGAAATTCTAGATGGGCAGTAGCTGTTGCGGCTGCTGAAAGTGCGGGAGGCGGAAGTCATGATAGTGGCTACAACCTTAGAGAAAGAGAGAACGGCAAGGGAAGGTATTCTATATCTGGAGCGGAGGATTCAGGAGATTATTCTAAAGGAACAGGGAGAGAATCATTATACAGGAGAGCGTATAAGGCAGAAGGTGGCCTTTCTGGAAATGCGGGAGTTTATGATTCTGAAGGAAAATTAAGAGATGGCAATTATTTAGGAAGAAATTTGAATTTGGCTGCTTAGTTAATTGATAATTTGTTGATTAATTATTCTAATTCTCTACTGTTTTTATCCATTCAGCTTCTATTATTTCAGGATTATGAACTTCAAGAAAATATTCTAGTGCTTGTTTACTATACTCCCTTCTTCTGCTTGAGATAAGACTATGCTTGGCCAAATACTCTCCTATGTTTTCAACATCTGAAACTACAAAGTTGGGTATTGCTTTTGCTATTTCAAGGCCATATCCAGTAGGTGTTGTGAGAACTGGACATCCTGAAGCCATTGCCTCTAATGTTGTAAGGCCTCCACCCTCATATCTTGTAGGGTTGAGAAATAATTGTGCTTGTCGATATTCTTGGGGTAGTTCTCTATTATCTCTAAATCCTATGTTTTCAACATGTGGCGAGTCTATCCTTCTATCACTAAATAGTCTTATGTTTACTCCTCTTTGAGCTAATTCTTCTAAAATGTCAAATCCTTTTTCGAACTTTCTTCCTCTAGATATTGCTAAAACGTTAGTTCCTATTTTTGAGTCTGAGGGATAGAATATCTGTGTGTCTACAGTGTTTCTTATCACCTTATCTACTTTTATTCCAGATTCTTTTAGATCTTTTACTGCAAAATCTGAAACTGCCACTACTAGTTTGCCCTGTGCAGATACTCTTTGTAGCTCAGTTTTTACTAGTCTTTGTGCTGTGAGTTCTGCGGGGACTAGGTGTTGCACAGATGTGGCATATCCATAATAACTACCGTGAAAAATATTTATTGCATGAGGGTGGTTTACTGCATAACCCATTTCTCCATTACACAATACTGCATCAAAATTTTCTTCAGCATTCAAGTCATTGAAAAATTCTCCAACAGCTACTTCGACATCTGCAGGAGTTAAATCTGTTCTTCTTCCAATAGGTAATGATTCTTCTCCAATTATAGAAACTGTGTGACCTCTGTTTCTTAAGGATCTTGTAAGGTTATCTGTGAATACTTGGACCCCTCCAGTCGCTTCTGTTTTGCTTGTTACAAATGCGATTTTCATTATGCTCTTAACTCCAATCTATTAAGATGTTTTTTTGCATCTTCTATTGCTTGACCATAAATTTGCGTTCTCCTAGCTTTTTCAGATATTTTGGTTCCAACACCAGATACTGCAAAATTGTTTTCCTCTACAAATCTTCCATGAATTGATATAGCATATTCTTCAGCAGCTCTTGGATTTCTTCTTCCCAGCGTAACATATGTAGCCATAATAACATCATGAAACCATTCTTCTGGGCTTACTCTGTTTCCAGATTCTGAAACTGGAACATTCGCTCTGTTTATTTTGTACGCAAGACCTTCATCTAATTCATCTGTACCAATTTGTTCTACTGCTCCATATTTTAGATGAATAGATCCGAATTTTGGGTCAGGTGTAAACCAAAGTGTGTTTCCTTGATCTCTCAGTCTTAATGCTAAATCATCTTCTTCTCTATATGAGTTTCTCCAATTTATGTCTTTCGGAAAACCTCCAACTTTTTCTAATCTATCTTTTTTTGCGAGAAAAATTCCCCCAATGGTTTGAATAGGGATTGGTTTGAAAATTTTTCGTGTTGTATCTAAAAGATTTAATTCAGGATTGGCTAAATATTCTGCAGGGAATCCTCCAAAGTTACCCTTTATCACTCCATTATCAAGATCTAACACTCCTACTTCTTTAGCATTTATTATAGTAGGGTTTCTAGATCGGTGGTATATGGGGACATGAATTGCTGCAGCGCTTTCTGGTAAACTGTCGAGAGTAAATGCTGCTCCAAAGAGCATTCTTGGATCAAAAACACAATCATCATCGACAAACATAATTAATTGGCTTTCACTTTCTCGAATTCCTATGTTTCTACTTCTGGAAGATCCAATATTTTCTGGATTTCTTATCAATTTTAATTTAACTTTTTGTTTTGCAGCTTCTGATGTAAAATGATTTACTACTTGGATTGTATAATCTGCTGAGTTGTCATCAACCACTACTATTTCGGCTAAATTTGTATTTTGTTGAGCAAGAAGCGATTCTAGACACCAGGCAAGAGGATTAGAATCGTGTTCTAAGGGATGAGGCGATCTGTTAAATGTAGGTACAACTACAGAGATAGGATTAGGATGATTTTCATCTTCGAAGGTTATTCCATCTATAAATGGGCGTAAAATTTCGTAAGGATTTAGATTTTCTTTGACTGGGTTCATCAGGATCTTTTTCCATGTTACTTATAAGTTGTCACCAAAACTTTATAAGTCTTTAGGAAACTTTCTTCGTAACTTTTCGTTATGTTCGTGTTAATCAGTTTATAAAACTATCTTCTTTGAAGTATTTTTAGATACAACATGCAACAAATCAAGATTTATTTTCAGGTTTCCAGTTTGGATTAAATGGAAATTCCCAAGGTCTTTTTCCTTTCTTGAGAGCTATAAGAATTGGTAGGCCTTCTTCATTTGTTTTTCCTGTTGTTTTTATCATGGAGTTTGGAGGCAAATTGTATGTTGTCTTACAATCTGGATATTTATCACATGCAACAAAATATTTTGATGTTTTTTTTGAATATTTTATTGTTAGGTTTCCCAACTTGCAGACAGGACAAGGCATTATGGTGTTTTGTTCTTTTTGTAATTCACGCAGTTCTTGGGTGCCTTCAAGGAGAGATTTTCCAATTTCAATCTCATTGGCCTTGAACTCTTTTGATATATCAGTTATTAATTTTTCAACACTTGCAACTATTTTTTCTCTTTTCTCTTTTAGAACGTTTGGAGGAGAGTTATCTCCCTGGATATCTTCCATTTTTCTCTCTAAATCTCTAGTTAGGTTTTCATCTATTATTATTGGGGAATGTTTTTCTACAGTCTCAATGAGTTTTATTCCTAATGGGGTGGCTTGTATTGATTTTCCATCGAGATATCCTCTATTAAATAGAGTATCAATTATTAGTGAGCGGGTTGTTTTTGTTCCAAGTCCTTTTTTTTCTAGAATAGTTACTAATGAGGCAGGGGTGTATCTTTTTGGAGGTTGGGTCTCTTTTTCCTGGAATTTTATTTCATCTATATTGACATGGCCATTTATATCCGGAAGTGTTTGTTCTTCAAGTTTCGCAGGATAGACATTCATCCATCCCTTTTCTATTATATTTGCTCCTGAGGCTGTGAAGTTCTTGCCTTCGCTAATAAGAGAAATACGCTTTCTCATTATTCTTGCATCTTCACAGAAGCATGAAATGAATCTCTTTAGAATTAATTTGTAAATCTTTTCTTCGTCTTCTGAGAGTCTTTTGAATTCTCCTGTAGGATATATGGAAGGATGTGCAGGGTCTGATTTGCTTCCTTCTACTGGATTTTTGCGGGTTGCATAGGCGATTTTAGAAGAAAAATTTTTTGATAGTTCATTAAGAATCTGCCTTGGGTTAATTTCTTTTGGAATTTTTTGGGAAGATGTTCTTGGATAAGATATTAATCCGTCTAGGTAAAGAGATTGTGCTATTTGTAATGTTCTTGAAGGAGAGATTCTATGCCAATTATATGCTTCTCTTTGAAGGCTTGTGAGGTCAAAAGGATGAGGGGGTAAAATGGATTCTTCTGATTCTTTTGTTGTGGCGTCGCCTTCCTTTAAGTTTTCAAATTCCTTTAATTCGGATTTATCGAAAATGTCTTTTGGATGTTTTAACAAGACATCGTTTACACGAGCAAAGACTTGCCAATAAGGTTCGGATTTGAAATTTTGTATTTCTTTTTCTCTTTCTACTATTATTTTAAGTGCTGGGCCTTGAACTCTTCCAATAGACAGGAGTTTGAATGAGCCAGTTCTTTTTATTGCAGCCATGAGAGCACGAGAGAGATTTATACCATATAGCCAGTCTACTTCATGACGGGCTTCTCCTGCATATGCCTGCCCCCAATCCAAAGTTGGGAGGGGATTTTCATAAGATTTTACAAGTTCTGGTTTTGTAAGTGTTGAATATTTCATTCTTTTGGCATCATCTTGTTTTGCAATAAATCTTAGGATGTTCCACCCTATTACTTCTCCTTCTATATCATAGTCTGTTGCGACAATGAAAGATTTTGCTTTATTTGAAAGTTTTTTTAAGAGATTGTAATATGCTTTTGTGTATGTTGCTTTTGTGTAAGATGGAACCCATTCCATTTTGAAAATAGGCCACCCTGTTTGACCTTTGGAATATGTGAGGTTGAAAAGATGACCTACTGCTGAAGCGACAACAATTTTTTCATTGTTGCGGGAAACTTCATAATATGAAACTCGATTTTCTGTGTATTTTTTTGCATTACCTAAGGCGGAGGCAATTTTCATAGCTGCCTGAGGTTTTTCAGTTATTATAAGGATAGAATCTCTTTTTGGATTTTCTATTTTAATATTTGATGCTTTTTCAGATTTTTTTCTTTTCCTAACAGGCTTTTTTTTAGGGATGTCTTCAAGCATTGAAGCAGACATGGGTTTTCCAGGTCTTTCTATTTTTGTCAAATCTTCTACTTTCGGTTTTTCTTTAACAAGCTTCTCAGTAGTCTGTTTGGATTCTGAATATGGTATGAATGATTCTACTGGTGCCATTTTTATCTTAGTTATTAGAGTATTTTAAAATATATAGATTTATATGGTTAGGGTCATGTGCGAGAAATTGGCTAATCAACAGCTTTAAAACAGAGTGTTTTCTTTTTTATTTATGGTATATGAAATGAAACCTCTTTTTGAGGAAAGAATGCGTGCACTTTTGCCTAATGAACTTGATTTTGAGGAATTCAATAAAATAGTGCATGAAAGGCCAAGAAGTTTTATTAGATGTAATACTTTGAAAATATCTGCTGAAGAGTTATTTGAAAGACTTGGTAAAAGATGGAAAGTTCATCAGCCATTTAGTGAATATCCTGAGATAATGTGGGTTGAGGATTTTTATGGGGAGGATGCTCCAGGTGTTTTGGGTAACGCTATAGAACATTTATTGGGATATTATTATGTACAGGAGATATCAAGCATGATGTCTGTTTTGGCATTAAGGCCAGAGCCTGGAGAATTTGTACTTGATTTATGTGCTTCTCCAGGAAGTAAAACTACACAGATGGCTGCTATGATGAAGAATACTGGGACTATAATTGCAAATGACATAAAGCTTGATAGGGTTAAGATACTTGCTGCTAATCTGGAGAGGTGTGGTGTGAGTAATGTTATTGCAACAAGGAGTGATGGAGTTGGGCTTTGTGAGAGAATGAGGAAGGCAAGATATAGATTTGATAAAATATTGCTTGATGCCCCCTGTTCTGGAGAAGGGACATTGAGGAGTTCTCCTAAGACATTCAAAATGTGGAATGTGAAGGTTGTTGAAAAGATGGGAAGAGAGCAGAAGAAGTTATTTGCAAATGCAATCAAATGTTTGAAAGTTGGAGGAGAGATTGTGTATAGTACTTGTACTCATTCTCCTGAAGAAGATGAGGCTATTGTAGATTTTGCTTTGAAGAATTTCCCTGTTGAAATTGAAAAAATCAATTTGCCTTTGAAGTGCAGACCAGGAGTTACATCTTGGAGGAACAAAGAGTTTGACAAGAATGTTGAGAAATCTTGCAGGATTTATCCGCAGGATAATGATAGTGAAGGTTTTTTTGTGACAAAATTCAGATTGAAAGAGGAAATTAAAGATGTTCAGGAGGAGATGAAATGAATGTTAAATTTTTGAAATCTGGAGAGAAAAAGAAATTATTTTCTGAATTGGATGAGAAATTTGGCATTGATAAGGTTAATTATCTTCTTTTTGAGACCGGAAAGGACAAGATAAGGGGATATTCAGGGCATTTGACTCGTGAAGAGATAATGGAACTTGGGGAGATTGCAAATGTTGAGATAATTGGGATGTATTTATTCAAGAAAGAAGTCTGGGGAGTGAGATTGAGTCATGATGCAGTGCATGCTTTTTCTGATAAGATAAAGAAAGGAATTTTTTCTATAGGGAAGGAAGATTTTGATAAATGGATTAGGGGAAATGATATAGATGTTAAATGCGAGAAAGGAGCGGTTATATTAAAATATGGGGAGGATTTTGTAGGGTGTGGGGTTTCAAATGGTGAAAAAATATTCAATTATGTGCCTAATGAGAGAAGGATAAGGAGTAGAGGCTAGTTTTTTATTTGATTTTGTGAGTGTCTGTATCTTGCAAGATCTGTTAAATTGAGCCCGATTTCCCTTAATGCTCTGGCAGTTTCCCTTGCTATTCTAAATCTCAGAATAGAGTCTATTTCCCCTGCCTGATGGAGTTCGGTAGCATCGTTTTCTAGAAGGGCTATTTTTTCAAATCTTCTAATATCTCTATCTGTAAGTCTTACAGAATACCCTGATTGATAATTTATTGATGTATTTGGTTGTGGAGTCATCTTAATACTTCGTTTGTTGAGAATGATTCTGGTCCAAGTTCTTCTGGATTTCCCTGATGGTTTCTTTCTCTTATTTTTATTGCATATATGCCTCTTGCTTCATTCATTCTTCCTATAAGTGTTTCTTTGCCATCAAGAGATAAGATGCCTTTTGATTCTGCTAATTCTAATTGATCTCTTGTATGAGAATAACTTCCTTTTACAGACGCATTTCCTCTAATTGCGGGATCATATCGTAACTTAAAACCCGTATTACCATCTTCTAAGGTTACTGAAAAATCTTTGGGATTTATCATTATGCTGCCCCCCTTCCTTGTTTGGTTAAAAATTCTAAATCAGAAGGTTGTAATTTTGATGCTGAACGATTTTCTTTAATAATTTTATTAACGGGGCTTTCATTAACTCCTTTTCTAACCAGATTTTCTATTTGGTATTCTATTTTTCTTATTTCTTCTAATGCGTCTTTAGGGATGTCAAATCCGTCTTCTTCTAATAATAAAACTTGTTTTGCATAAGTTCCTCTTCCAATCTCTCTTAAAGCATACATCTTTGTTAGCTCATCATAAGCATTTCCTATGCTATCTTCTGATTCTTTATCGTAATTTATTATTCTTTTTGTCATATAAAACTCTCAAAATCGAGGTATTTAAATCTTTCTATTTTGTAGTTACTATATCATAGTTAAAATAAACATTAAAAACATAATTAAATGGTGTTTTCTGGATTCATATATGAATTTGGATGATGTTGATAAGATGAGGAGTGCTGGAGGTATTGCACAGAAGGTGGTGGCATATGCAAAAGAGATGATAAAGCCTGGGCTTAGCTTGTTTGATATTGCATGCAAGATAGATGATAAAATATATGAGCTTGGAGGAAAGCCTGCTTTTCCTGTTAATTTGAGTGTGAATGAGGTGGCTGCGCACGCTACTCCCGCATTTGGAGATAAATCAATTGCAGAAGGGCTTCTAAAGGTAGATATTGGGGTGCATGTAGATGGGTTTGTAGCAGATACTGCTTTTTCTATAGATCTTGATGGGGATGAGGAGAATGAGAGATTAATTGAGGCTGCTGAAAATGCTTTAGGGAATGCACTGAGTACTTTTGGTATGGATGTTAAATTGAAGGATGTTGGATTTGCCATTCAGAGGGCTATAAATTCAAAAGGATTTGTTCCTATACAGAATTTGACTGGGCATGAAATAAAAAAATATGATTTGCATGCTGGGTTAAATATTCCTAATTATGATAATGGAAGTGAACATGAGCTTGATGAGGGGCTTTATGCAGTTGAGCCATTTGCCACGAATGGGCATGGGAGAGTAAGAGATGGGAAGCTTTCTGGAATTTATCAACTAAGGGATGAAGGGAATGTTAGAGATAGTTTTGCTAGAGAAGTTTTAACCTTTATCAAAGAAGAGTATAATTCATTACCCTTTTGTTCTAGATGGATATATAAGAAATTTGGCTCACGAGGATTATTGGCTTTAAGGCAAATAGAACAGGCCGGGATTTTACATCAATATGCACAGCTTGTCGAGGTTTCGGGGGGGAAGGTAGCACAGGCAGAGCACACTATCTTGATAAGTGAAAGAGATAAAATTGTGACTACGAGAGATTGAAAAAATAATTTATTAAGACTTTTCTGTCAATTCTACTTGACATATTTATTCTTTTAAGGGTCATTGGATAATATCAACTTTTCCAAATTTGGAGGATTTTCAAACCAAAGAAAATTGCCTTAATGTTTATATGAGGCGCGAAGCGCCGATTGCGTTCGGCATTATTGGTTTTATCGTCGGTAAAGTTCGGGTAAGGATGATTAACCGCAATTCAAGTTCGCGCTCGTTTCACTCGCGTGCTCAAACCCCTCCATATTTTACATAGAATTAAGTTGCCCCGCTCCCTGCCCCCTCGGTGTCGCATTCTCAACCTCTTAGTTATCGCTTCGTTTAATCGCAGAGTGCGAATTTGAGAGAAAGATGTCGCACAATCGCTTGCTTAACAAACTTGCTAGCTATTTCTTTTTAGAAATCATCACTTTCATAGGCCAGTTTAAACAATAAAGGTCGCCTTTCTTTTCAATTCCAAGAATTTCCTCTGCTCCTCTTAAGCATTCCTCTGGATTAGTTTTAGTCATTGCGTGTATTTTATAGAGGAATGTCCCTATATCTTCTTTTGACTTGAATTTCCAGTTAATTTTGAGGTCGTATATTTTAGGTTTTTCAAATCCTGTTAGAAAACAAAGGCTTTCTGCGAATTCATCAGACCAAAATGCTACTTCATGACCCGTTACGCAAAATTTTGCAACTTGAGTGTCAAAATGTTTTGCCAATTTTGAGTCGTGCCAAACATCTGCCATAACTAGTCGTCCATTTTTCTTTAGAACTCTTGCAAAATTTTCAAACGCCTTTGTTTTATCAAAACAATGATGCATAGCTCCAAAAGACCATATTGCATCTGCAATTTCTTTTCCTAATGTTAGTTTATCAGCCCCTTCATCTCTTACCTCTATATTTTTCTTTCCTAGTTTTTTTACTTCTTCTAATTGTTCTTTTGATGGGTCTGATACTATCAGCTTTTTAACTTTTTCAGATAATTTCTCGGAAAAGAAACCGCTCCCTGCCCCAATTTCTAATACTATTTCGTTGTCTTTAGGTGCTAGGTATTTATTCATGACCTCAAAATCTTCATTTCTAGCGCTAGGAAATTCTTTTAGACATTCCTTATACATTTGCGACCTTATTCCACTGAATTCTGCCATGTGGTTAGATGATTTTTAGTTTTATAAAATTACCTCAACAAGTACGCTCATGGCTGGCTGAGAACGAATCAAAATACGCGTGGCTATCTACATCTAAAAACTGCCTTTAATTTTACAAGAACTTCTTCCAATTTTTCCTGCTTTATTTTGCCAAATTTGTAACTGACTTTGTTTTTATTTATTGTCAGAAGTCTATTTGGTCTGATTATGCTTTTTGTCTTTAAACTTCCCGAGTCCAAGTCTTTATTTTCTAAAGAAACAACATAATCGTCTTTTCTTATTCTCGAGGTTATTTCGCAAATTACAATATCGTCGCCTTCAAGATTTGAGAGAACTAATGCTGGTCTCTTTCTAATGTCTGATAAATCGGTAAATGGAAATGGGACTACAATTATGTCTCCGGCTACAAACCTTTCCATGCTTCCTCATCCTCTGGAGAAAGCCAATCTTCTGATAGTAATTTTTCATCAGCTAATACATGTATGTTTTCAGGCCAGTCCCATATTACTTCGTTCTCGCTGGATAACTCTGATTGACTGATGATTCCTTTATTTTGTAAGGCTTTCTCTAGGTTTTTTAATTCCCTATAAATGTCTTTAATTGTAATTTGCTTTTCCATGTTTTTTGTAAGAACTGGAGGTTTTTATATTTTTTCTTCTAGAAAAATAGTATAGGATTCTTGCAGACCTTACAGTGTTAATTATAGTTATTGAGGAATAAGAAATTAAATAATTTTGTTTGTATTAAAAGTTTGTTTACGGCGATTAAATGAAGTTTATTCAATTCATTGAAAGCATAACAAAAGCGGATATGCCGACAATCAAAGAGTGGGCAGTCATCACTAATATGGTTTTTCTGATTATTTTCCATTCAAGATTTTTTAGTCCGACGGTTGCGCTTGCTGCGAGGATATTATGAATTGCTACCATATTTCCTATTGCTCCTCCGACTACTTGAAGAGCAAGAATTAGGCTGATTGGAAGGGAAAGCGATGAAGCTGTTTGTGCTTGGAAGCTGCCAAATAAAAGATTTGATACTGTGTTGCTTCCTGCTATGAATGAACCAAGGTTTCCTATGAATGGAGAAATGAAAACAAATAGATTTCCGAAGATTTTTGCAAATGATTGCGCAAGAAGGAGAGGCATGCTTGGAATTCCTGAATCATTGATTGAGGATATTAAGAAAAGCTGGACCAATGCAAGAGCAAATATCAATGCAAAAGCAGGGGCTTTTATCTTGTCTAACGTTCTTTTAATGGATGATGAGATATTATGTTTTGATGCTTTGAATATTATTGCGAATATTAATCCTGAAAGTATAAAGTAAAATGCAGGAGTATAGAATGGAAGAAACGAGTAAGATATCTCAGTTAATAGGATGTTATTATAAGATATAGAAATTGAGGAAAGAAAATTTTTTAGGGGAGATATTACTCTTGTTAAGAAGAGGAATATAATGATTAAAAGATATGGGGAGAGTGCCAGAAAATAGGATTTTAATGATATCTTTTTGTGTTTCTCTTTAGATCTTTTGTTATTGGTTGAGACTATTTCTTTTGGAGTAAGGAAATTATAGTGTGCTGCAAGTCCTGTCAGAATAAGGCCAATTATTCCTCCTAATATGGATGGAAGTTCGGGCCCTACAAGAAATGCAATCAAGACATAAGGTATTGTGAATGAAAGCCAGGCAAATATAGCAAATGGAATTATATGAATGAATAATTCAGAGGTTTTCTGTTTTTTATGTTTGAGATGTGTTATTACGAGATATGATAGAACAAGAGGGATAAGCAACCCCCCTATTGCATGGAGTATTGCTGTATTTTTTGTTATCTCAATGATTGTTTCAGGAGTAAGATTTAAACTTCCAAGGCCTAGAATAATTGGTGTTCCCGCTGCTCCAAAACTGACTGCAGTTGTATTCGCAATTACAGAAAGAACAACTGCGAGAAATGGAGCAAATCCTATAGATACAAGAAGGGGGGCTGCCAAAGCTGCGGGAGTCCCGAACCCGGCTAGACCTTCTATAAGAGATCCGAAGAGCCAAGCTATTAATATTGCTTGTATTCTTGCATCAGGAGAAATTGAAGAGAGGAGGTTTTGAAGAGTGGAGATTTGCTTTTTTTCTTTTAGCAGAGCGATTACCCAGACAGCACCAAATATTATTAGCATTATTTCAATAGCTATAAAAAATCCTTTTATGAAAGAAGCAGCTATGAGAATGGGAGCAACCTTCCAAGCAAATAAAATAGAAAGAGTAGTTATAAGCCATACTAATGGCATTGCTTTGAATGTACTCCATTTTCTGATGATTACCAATACAAACAGGAGGATAAATGGAAGCGCTGCAAGTAGTGTGAGTGTTAAATCATCCATCTTTTATGATTTAAATTAGAAAGATGAATTTAAAATA
>PFDB01000001.1 GCA_002763075.1 Candidatus Pacearchaeota archaeon CG10_big_fil_rev_8_21_14_0_10_34_76
AATGGAATAATCAGAATAGACATCAGGCACCCCAAGAGCAAGATATTCAACCTCATTATACTTATACCGCCCGTTAATATAAAAATCTATGGAAATCAAAGAGTCATTAAGTAATTTATTTAGAAATTTGTAAAATCTTAAAAAAATTCACAGTGTTCAAAACCTTAAATAATTTACATGAAAAATCATGACCCGTTTTGTAAATCTGTGACATTCAATATAATAGATTCACCAGCAAATATTTCATACTCAACTCCAGGCCTAAGATAGAAATTCTTACCAATCCCTCCAAAAATATTCACATATCCTAAAGTAGTCTGTAGGTCTTCATCAAAGTAACTTATAGCCTCTATAGATGGGTTTAATAATAATAATTCGCTTGCAAGTATCTCTGTATCTATTGTGATAAAGTTTTTACCCTCCTCAAGGATAATGTTCTCATTCCCATTCGCAGAAATTGTGCTTGCTAGACTCACTAGAATAAGTAATGCAACGAATAAATGCTCTGTCTTAATCATCATCAACCCCACTAATCTTATTAGATAGTTCCTTTTTATATTTTTCAGGCAATTTATGATAAGCGTTACGAAAATCATTCATAATTTTTTGCTTATCTTTTTGATCAGACCTCTTCATCTCATCAATTTTACCCTTACAATAATTTAAATGTATCTTGTTGCATAATTCCTGCAATGACGGAACAATTTCATGCTTTTGTTTCTTACTAAACGATTCAAAATTATTAGATATCTGATTATATGCATCCCTTGCTTCAGATAGCTTTCCATCATCTGCCTTCTTTTGCGCAAGCTCTATAATTTTTACATTTTCTCTTAAGGTTCTTTTGGCCTTGCCACGAATCTTTGTTATTACTAAATATGATGCAAGAACAAAAACGATTAGACCTCCTACAATGAATCCAATGTAGCCATTCCCATTATAATCTGAAAAAATAGAATATCCCGTTATAGTAGATCCCTCTGCGTTGGTTTCTTGAATATAGACTATGGATAGTTCAGCTTCTTCAATCAGATTCAAAGAAACATGTTTGTTAAATGAATATATTATCTCTTTTGTATCTGAACTAAAAGAAAAAATACCCTCCTTTAGAGTCTTATAATTCAAATTTTTTATATCTACCTGGCTGTCTAAAATACTCAAGGGCATACTTAAAATTATATTTACTCCCTCTTTTTTATCAATACCAGGGTTAAGTTCTTCCATTATAAGGGATTGACTTCTCCTAGTACCGTCTAGATTAATGATATCCATATTGAAAGCCCTCCCTGTTATCTTCAAACCAGAATCTTTTACCAATCTTAAGGACTCTTCACTGCTCTTCTTCAATTCCGGCTCACCTATATCTGGCTTAATTTGAAAGATACCCTTTTCGATTTCTTCTGCCCCTATCTCCCTTGTAAATTCCCTATTGTCAGTTATAATAATACTTTCAGGAATATTTTTTTTAATTGAATTCAGTTTTATTTGTGCAGAATTTAATTTATTATCTAGCTCACTTCTGCTCAAACTTTGAGATTTATAGGATAAAATATCTCTTCTCAATGAATCTATCTCTGATTTAGAATTTGCCAGACTCTTGTCTAACCTCAAACCCAAGAAAATGTCTTTTTCATTTCCATCTCTACTCTCCCATGTGCTGATTATATCATCCAACATACCCCTTACAGAATCAATTCCTGAAAGGGAAGAATCAACAAGTCCCACAAGTTCAGGAGATAAACCAGTCAGTGGATTTGAAATATTGTTCAATAGAGCTGTTGCATAAACCTCTACAGAAAGATCCGCCTCGTTGCCTGCACTATCAATCCCGGCTATCCTATAATAATATGTCTTTCCACTTTCAACATTTGTATCTGTAAATGAATTTCCATCTCCATCAATAATTTTATAAAAATCAATAACCCTCACATTTTGATTTACAGACCTATATATATTAAAATCAGAAATTTCCTCATCTATATCCCACCTTAGTTCTATCATTCCAGCCATCCCTGTAGATTTTATATTTGTGATTACAGAAGGTTTAGTAGTATCCACAAGAAATATTCCTCCCTCAGTTATTTCATTCCCAGATATCCCTCCAAGGTCCTTGGCTGAAAACTTAAATGAACCGATAGAATCCCCTAATTTATCAGGAATTATGATATACCCATTCCATATACTCTCTGAGCCAAATAACGGGATGGGGGTAAAGCTCGTACCATCAAAAGAATAAGAAAGGGATGGAGTCTCTGAAGGAATCTTTGAGGTTGTAAGAATAACTTCTACTCTTCCACTGTTTAATGGGGAATCCTTAGAAAGACTTATATCTGCAGAGATTGGAGAATCTATACCAAACATGGCCTTCAATTCAGATTTGACTTCTCCCTGATCATCCCTACACCTAATATATAGCGTATGCATTCCATCCTTAAGTCCTGTCAATGACTTCTTTTGCACGTTTCCAAGATTTGTATCAAAAGATCCTTCCATTGCATTATATGCTCCAGAAGGAAAAGATGTCTCACTATACCTACAATCTTGTACGACTTCGTTTGTAAGAACTCTTAACATTATAGAAGAAGAATGCACCACCCCATAAAAATAGGAAACACTTTCATTATCCGCCAACGAAACATTATAATCATAATCAACCAGAGGAAAGGCACTAACACTACTTATCAGAAACATTGCAATACTAAAATAAATAATTGCCCAATACTTCATCAGAAAAATTTCCTCCTTTCCTTTCTTATTTTATAAATAAGAACAATTGCTAAAACAATGAGAGCAATATAGCCCAATATGGCCCAAATTGTACCCCATGAAGATTTCTTAGGTTTGACATTTATTACCTTGCTTGACTCAAACGTTCTCTTATTATCATAAAACACTCTTCCTTCCATAATATACTTTCCGGCAGATTTAGGTGTGAAATAAAAAGTAAAATTAGTGTTGTCAGACACTTCGACCCTAGATTCTTCACTTTCCAAAATATCAACTATTCTTCCCTCCAAAGATATCTGCCCCTTGAATTGAGCTACAATGCTTTTTGCGCCAGTATTTTCAAAGTTGACAATTATTGGAATAGTTTCACCCAATTCAGCCCAAGTCACACTGACAATACTTGTTATGATCCCATCTGCTCTTAAAGTTCCAGGTTCCAAAACATCAAATGTCAAAAGATCTGAAGAAAAACAGTCTGTCACAGAAACTTCAGCCCAATACTGAGATACTTCCAAATCGTCAGTAGGAACAAAAAATGATACTTTTTCCTTTCGAGTAGGAAGAACGTCATTTTCAGTCATATCAATGTGTTTTATGATCTTGGTCTGCCCCACGTCCCAAATATCGACAATTAATCTTGGTTTCATTCTGATATTCCCATTATTATTATATTCAAAACTGATTCTCAAGTCCTCACCCTTTTCAACAGATTCTATCTCAAAACTCCTTGCAGCACAAGAAAATATCTCTGTGTCTACAATTTCAACACTAATGGCTACATCTAGAACTGCTATGATGTTCCCAACCGCATGTCCTTCAGAATTTTCTCCATTTATCTCTGAAGTCTTGACTCTTATATATCCTGTATAATTTCCGTTAGGCATGTCTGAAGGAGGAGTCAAATAGATTACTGGCTTGCCTGGATTACTTCTAGAGACTCTGAATTCAACATCGGAGAAGTTAAGCCAATCTGCTATCTCTCCTCCAGCCTCTAATCCTACCAAAACCGACTCTGTTGAATCTGCAGTCACGCTCAATTGTCTTTCAGCATATCCTCCCCTCAAAACATCTTTAAAATTAACGTTTCCTGGACTTACACCTATTATTACTTGAGCACTCACAAAACTAATTGATGTCAAAGCTATGACGACAATCGCTAACCAAAATATTATTTTCATCCTCATTTTTTATTATTTAGTATCCAATTTATTACAATATTTCTTATGATTTCAGCCCTAGTGTTTCCTAATATTCCCCTATGTTCTTCAATAAGTTTTAACTGTTCAACATTGAATGTGACAGGGATTTTTTCCTTATCCTTTTCAGACTCTTTTAAGATTCTTTCTTTATTCTTCATAGACTCTTATTATTATCCACTCCACCATATTTAAGTTACTTTTAAGATACCTTAGAGATATTTAAACCTTACTCCAACTCTACATATAAATAATAGGTGGTTATATCTGTATCTCCCTCCCTACCATTTTCCAATACAAGCATCTCAAAATCATGCAATCCTCCATCAAAACCATCTGCCTGCTGTTCTATTAAGGATGTGAAAATCACACTCGCTGTAGAAGGTTCATATAATAAGATCTCCTGAAATAATCCGCTTTGATTCCCTGCACCATCAAACAGTTGTGTGCTCTGACATTGCCCTGCATTGAATTTCAAATTAGAAGTATAAAAGTCCCTATGACTGCTCTCACCAATCATATTGAATGTTCTATCAACACTATCTGGTGCACTCTCTAATATATTGAATTCGTCATGAATTTGTGAGAGATTCATTCCAAACTGGCTAGTTGCTCCGGCATTAGAAGTATCATCTGCAAATGTTCCTGTAGCAGTATAATTAAAGCATTGCGTGTACGGCCATCCTACGCTACTATTTGTTGAGGCATATATCTCTCCGCTTGGGCTGGCTATAGACCAGTCGTAGAGAAGACTATTACTTGAATCTGCTAATACTAACGTACCAGTCACATTTCCATAATAACCCTGCCAAGCCTGCGTTATTGTATATCCCGAAATATCTAATTGAGTCACATTCCCTGCTTGTGCACTAACACTTCCCGGCGGTGCAGAAGAAGCCCTCTCAGACCCGGTTATACTACTATTCCCTCCACTTGGTTCCACAGATTTTCCAAAAGGAATTAATATTAAAATAATGAAAATTATAAAAAAAATATTTACAAATGTAGCATCTAAATATTTATCATACATCGCTTATCTCCAGATCTTTCTTAATCAATGACTCAAGATAGTCAGAAATTTCCATCTCCTCAGTAATACAATGAATCTTAACTTTTTTCCAAATGCCTTCATTTATCTTAATACTTGTAGTCTTTCTAGACATAGTATTATATATTTTAAATAGTATTTAAATTTATACATCAAGTAGTTTATAATACTATAATACTAACTATTTTGTTCCATCTAAAAGTTTTCTTAATTGAGCTATATCTCTAGACATGCCAGATGTTTTATTAGATTGTTTGAAGAAATCAACTTCTCTTTGAATCTTCTTTAAGGTGTTGTCCAAATCCTCTTTCTGCGCCACATCTGCCATTTTAGTTTTCATATTATCAATATCCTTAAAATTTTGGTCAACTTGCACCTTTATTTCCTGAAGGTTATCTCCAAATGATTCTATATCCTCAAATTTTTTCTTCAACTCAATATATATTGTCTGTACCTTATCTGTATTTACTCCCACTCCTGCCTCAATTTTTTTTATATCTATAAGCTCTTTCTTTATCTCCTCACTCAACTTGACTATTTCCTGTACCCCTCTAAAAAACTCTAACTTTCTTCTAGTCTCTTTCAGTTCTTCCAAGACCCTATCCATTATCGCTTCGTTTCCTTCCAAATTTGCCTTTAATGCTTCGAATTTAGCATTTACCTTTTGTACCTCCACCATCATTTTCTCTGGCTGTACAGTCTCAACCATATCTGCGGCTTTTATAGATTTTAATTCAATTTTTTGAATAGTCCTATCTCTATCCAAGATCATTGCCCTAAGCTCTCCGATTTGCTCACTTATATGCGATATTCTCTCAGTTAAGGATTTCCTAACTTCTCCAAAAGACTCTATGCTAGCCTTAACTCTGTCCATATCTGTAGAAAGTTTAGTTAATCCGATGTCCCCAGATGATTTTGTCTTCTCAATTTTCTTTGGTTCATTTTCTTCAACCTCATCACTAGTGTTTTCCTCACCTTCTCCAGAAGATTCTTCTGTCTCTTCGTCCTTCTTCTTTTTTTTCTTAAGTAGCTTAAACATTTCTTATCTCCTCCCGAACATCACTAAAAAGGTTCTGAATTCTGGCTAGCTCTTCTTCATTTGAAGTTATAGAAAAATGCATTATTTTAGGAAAGATAACCTCCAATTTATTCTTAGCGAAAAAAGCATCAATTTCCTGTGCCTCAAGGTGCGAGATTTTTCTTTCCAACTCATAAAACTCTCTCTCTAAAAAAGAAATCAATGCATATTTAGCAACAGCAATGAATTCCTCCTCATCATTAATACTTTTCAATTTGTTATAAGTTCCCTTAGGAAGGTTAGCTCGAGCCAGCTTAAGAATTCTGTCATAATCACTACCCATAATAAAAATAACAATGGCTCCTTTAAATAATTTCCTTAGATTCTCAATCCATTACTCCCAAATTCCTATTTTTTATTTCCTTCCACTTTTTTAGACTTTTTCTCAACATTATGCTCTTTTTCATCTATCTTCTTCTTTTTAGAATTTCCTTCCTTTTCAGTAACCTCTTTTCTAATATTTTGTTTTTTATTCTCTTGTTCCTTGCCTTCAGATTTCTTATCACTATCCTTTCCTGGCTTCTCAAATCTTCCTATTTCATTAAGTATAGACTCTTTATTCTTTGCTTTCTTTAAGCTATTTCCAAGAGCTTCATCAATCTCTTTTCCAGCCCAATCAGCAATATCGTTTTTATTATCGTTCAGATGGGATTTTAATACATCTTCTTCCAGATTTGGAAGAACTTCTTTTAATTCTTTCAGGGAAGACACAGACATTCCATTATCAAAAGTCAGAGGTTTTACAATTTTTGTAGACTTGTTTTCTGGAGCTACTTTTATCTCTACATTTTCTTTCACTCCCTGTTCTTTCTCCCACTTCTTTCTTTCTTCAGCTGCCTTTGACAAAGATTGTTTTAGTTCTTTCTCTTCAATCAACTCAAGCTCTTTCTTCTTAGGTTTCTTCCCTATTGTCTGCCATTGTTTCTCAAATCTTGGCAATAGACCTTCTAAGTAAATATCTACAACAGAAAAGTTACCTGTCATTAACTTATCTTTCACAAGCTTCAGTTCCATTTTCAAATCAAATGTATCTACCTTTTCTGTTTCAAGTTGTTCTATCTGATATTCT
>PFDB01000013.1 GCA_002763075.1 Candidatus Pacearchaeota archaeon CG10_big_fil_rev_8_21_14_0_10_34_76
ATTTATTCAAGTTGAGAGAGCAATAGATTATGTGAGAAATCAGGATGTGCATCACTCGTAGAAGCCTTGCCCTTTAGGGCAAGGAGTAGTCACATAGTATTTTTATGGCATTTAGTCAATGATTGGAAGCATTGCAAGTAATTACGATATTGAAGTATATCTTGAACCTGAAGAGATAGTAAGAATGGCTGGAGAGAAGATTGAAGGGTGTTTGATAAAAGCTCATCTTCCGAAACTTCAGGGTATTGTCTCGTTGTGTATTGATGATGAGAAGTCTAGGCTTAATGGTCAAGGAATCGGAGTTGATGATAGTGCATATGGAAGAGGAAATGATTTCAGGATTGATCTATATATGAGTCAATATATTTACGAAGGATTTGTTAGAGATGGGAGTGTTGGATTGAGACATAGAGCTCTTGATGGAAGCAAAGTCCGTGTTTATGATAGCTTAAGAATAGGATTTCCAGAGACTAGTGTTTTAAAAGAGTTACAATGGTGCAGAGACAATAAAGAAAGGTTAGGTTGATTTGCCTTGTCCAGCAAGGACAAATGAAGCCAGCATAGATTCAAGTTGCACGAATTCATCACTGCCTTCAACCAGACGAAATTCAATTTCACCTGTTTTTTCTGTGAGTCTTACTTTTATTTCCGGTTCTATTGGGAGGTTCCAGATTTCTTTTTGAATTGCCTTTATAACGTCCGTTCCTGAAACGCTTTCTCTGAGCATGACATCAAGAAGTTTTTCTCTAGATTTCAAAAAATCTCCTGTTAGGGCATAGTCTAATACGATACGCACGTCAGCAGGCTTTGTCTTTGCAGTTATTATTCTTACCATTTCTGCATTAACGTCGGGAGAGATGGCTGCTGTTGCCTGCAAAAGATTTATTGCTCTTCTACAATCTCCCTCACTGGCTTCATAAAGTTCCTCAACTGCATTTTCTTGAAGATTGACTTTTTCTTTTTCAGCAACTCTTTTTATTACTTCTGCTATGTCTTTTTTTTCTAATAATTTGAATCGAAGAACAACACATCTAGATTGGATTGGATCTAGAATTTTGCTTGAATAATTACATGACATTATAAATCTACAAGTATTTGTGTAATTTTCCATAGTCCTCCTGAGGGCTTGCTGGGCCTCTTTTGTGAGGGCATCTGCTTCATCAAGAAAGATAACTTTGAATGGTACAGCTCCGAGGGCTTTTGTACGTGCAAAGTCTTTAACTTTTTGTCTAACAACATCTATTCCTCTTTCATCTGATGCATTAAGTTCTAAATAATTGTCACGCCAAGTAGAACCATATAATTCTTTTACTATAATTAGTGCAAGAGTAGACTTTCCTATGCCTGCAGGCCCTGCAAATAGAAGATGGGGAATGTTCATTGCTTGGACTAAAGACTTGAGTCTCTTTACAACCTCTTGTTGGCCAACTACCTCTTCAAATTTAACTGGACGGTACTTTTCTGTCCAAATATCACTCTGACTCATTATTGGTTTTGGAGTAAAGGGTTTTTATAGATTGTTATAGTTCGGAATGTTTCGAGCATAGAAAATGGAAATTCAGAATTACTTGCTTCTTTCTCTATGAAGCCTTCTCTTTCTTTTCTCTTTCTTTAGACGCTTTCGCTGCCATTTCCATCGCATTTGTCCTTTCTTTTTCCAACGTCTTGATGATCTTTTCATTTAATAATAGACTAAAGTAGCTAATCTGCTTTCTTCTTCTTTTTGCTTGGCAAAATGGCTTTTTAAATCTTATTAGGCTAGTGTGACTAATAGTCAAGCTTGATTTTTTCTATTTCTTCCTTAAATGAAGAGGCTTTATCTGTGCCTAGAATTGGATTATAGATATTAAGATTGGAATTGATTGTTTTTCCAAGTGTTTCAAGAGTTTTGATCAGTGATGCAATTTCTTGTTCTTGGAGAGAAGTTTTTGATAATATTCTCCAACCTTTGATATTTGAGGGGTTCTTTATTTTTTCATATGCTAGAGATTTCATTATATTCTCTTGATCAGTTATTTCTTCATAACTAAGAGTGTCTAAGATTAGGTTTGTTTTCTTTTGGTCTATTTTAGTATAATCTTTTATGACAAGGTTTGTCTCTTTTTCAACACCAAAAAGAAGTTCTTTCAACCTTGTTTTTAAAAGGGTTCCTTCGTTTCCTAATTCGAGAATTGAGCGCTTTAATTCGTCAGACATTTTATTTATTAGTTTTCCTTTCTGGATAAGGTTTATTGCTTTTGGAAGATTTGGATAATTTCTAAGTTCAAGTTTGTTGAGTTCTTCTGCATGCTTATCAAATAGCTCTCTTTGCTTTTCAAGGATTTGAATCTGCTCGTTTGCCTTTCTTAGCACTTCGTTTGTGTTTTTTAATGGATATTTTATTTTTCTATAGAACAGGCTTATTTCGTTTTTTCTTTCTGAAATTGCTATTGTTAATGTGTCTATCATCTTTGCAGTTCTTTCTGCCGCCTTATGCCTTGTTCCCGTTTCGTTTGATTTTATACTTGGATCTGGAGTCAAATGAACATTGGCATGAGTTATTTTTTTCATGTCTTTTGAAAGAATTATTGCTCCATCCATCTTGGCTAACTCTAGAAGCCTTTGAGGAGTGAATTTTGCATTTATTTTGAATCCTCCATCCATTATACGTGGAAGGGATTCATTTCCAACGACTATAATTGCTCCTTTTCCTGCCTTTACTATATTTTCAAGTCCAGTTCTTAAATGAGTTCCTGGAGAAACACTTCGAAGTATCTGCAAAAATTTTTCATGGCTATTTCCATTTGGTTTATTTTCTAGAATTGTGATTTGGATCTCTTTTTTTTGATTCATAACTATCATTAATGCAAAAAGAATATAAACTTTTATGTGAAATTTGAATGACTATGAGAACATTAGTTAAAAATCCAGGAAAAATTAGAGTTAGTCAGTGCGGGCTTCAGGAAAAACCTAATGTGTATAAATGTGCTCTTGAAAAATTAAGTCAAATTGATGGAACTAGTACTGTTCTTGATGTTAGACCTCCAATTATTATGGCTAGTCCCTCATTTCTTGGAGAATATGTGGTTCTTGAAGGACATACAAGATTTTATGAGGCTCATAAAAGAGGAATAGGCATTGAAGCCGAGCTTGTTACAAATAAAGATGATCTAGCTACTTGTCCATTTGAGTGTTTTGAAACCTTAAGTCTTTCTAGGTGTGTAAGTGTCCTAGATAATCTTCATGTGCATCAAAGGGAAGCATCATTAAATTGTTATAAATTTATTTCCGATTTTTGACAATTGTAAAGATTTTTAATTCAAATTTGGCTTGTTAAGTAATGAATTTTGATAAAGGTCAGCATTTTTTGACTAATCATGAAATTTTGAAAAAAGAGATTAAACTTGTTGAATTATCCAAAAAAGATAATGTCATCGAGATAGGTTCTGGAACTGGGAATCTAACTAAACTTCTTGCTGAAAGTGGTGTTAACGTTATTTCTTTTGAGATAGATAATGGATTTAGAGAGGTATTGAATGAATTAGAGAAAGAGTATTCAAATTTGAAAATTAGGATTAAAGATGCTTTGAAAGATGACTGGAGGAGTGCGAATAAAATTGTTGCCAATATACCATATCATCTATCTGAGGCTATAGTAATGAAGACTATTAAAGATGGAATTGAAAAAGCAGTGTTCATTGTTGGGGAGAAATTCAAGTGCAAAATACTTGGTGAGACAAAGATAGGTTTAATGGCAAGGTATTTTTATGATATTAAAGAAATAATGAAAGTTTCAAGGGAAGAATTTTCACCATCTCCGAGAATTGATTCGTGGCTTATCGTAATGGATAAAAAATCTAATGTTAACGATAAAGAAAAAATCATGCAGAATTTTGTTTTATACAAAGGAAAGATAAAAAATGGTTTGGTATCAAGTTTTGTTAGGAAAGGCATGACAAAGAATGATTCTAAGAAGTTAATTACAGACTGGAATTTGAATGGGGAAATTCTAAATAAGAATGTGGGAAAGCTTACATATGAGCTTTTGAGGAAGATTGAGAAATTGATTTGAAAATATTCCTGCTCCTTGCGATGAACTTCCCCCTCGCTCAGAATCATGAATGCTCCTGCCGGTTTATTCGAACTGAAGTTCTCATACAGTAAGAATCTTTTCTCTGATTCACTCTTGCTCGACCCTCCTTGTTTCACTTCGGAGACTCGCTACGGCGAACAGAGATGCTCCTGCCGGTTTATTCGAACTGAAGTTCTCATACCTTCAGTTGCATGAACTTCGCCTTCGCTCAGAATCATGAATGCTCCTGCCGGGATTTGAACCCGGGTTTCCGCCGTTCTCCGCCTTTTAAGATTTTATTCTACAAGGCGACAATTCAAAGTGCCTGTTCTATAGAGAACTGAAGATATTGTCTCAACGACTTAATCTTCGGCAAGCTCGAGAGGGCGGTGTCCTTGGCCACTAGACTACAGGAGCTGGATATCTAAAAAACTGGTTGTTTAAAAGGGTTGTGTTTACTCAGTTAGATAATCCATTTGTATTCGTTAAATTAAATTGAGAAGAGAATAAGAAATCCTATGAAATGCAGTACATAACTTAGAATAGCTAAAATCCAGGACTTTATCTTTGTCATACCCGCAAGCATAGAAACCCCAATTTCATCAGGTAATGGGGAAGCTATCATGAAACCTATGAATGAATAATATATGTATGCTTTTATCTTATGAAGAAAACTTTTATCTATAATTAAATTTATTTCTTTAATTATAGGAGATTTTCTTAAGTAAATGAATTCATCTAAAAAGGAGAGTTTAATGAATTTGAATATGAACATATCTGAAATAAGGGTTCCTAGACTGGCAATTAAGGATACAGTTATTATAGAAGAAGGATTAAGAGTTATAAAAAATCCTGTTGCAAAAGGAGCTAGAAATCCAAATGCAAAAATCATTCCTGCAAGGAAAATACTAAAAAAACTGGCTTCAGAAGGCAATATTAATTGAATTTTTGAGTTAGTAAAAATCATATAGGCTGCAATTATTGAAATGAGTAAAATTGTGAGTTTTCTGTATTTGCCCCTAAATAATAAATTGTAATGCTTTCTTTTGCCAACCTTTTTTATATGGTGATGGACATCTGAAACCTCTTTTTTCTCTATTTTCCGCATATCTGAAATAGCCTTACCAGGATTCGAACCTGGGTTTCGGCCTCCAGAGGGCCGCGTCCTTGACCACTAGACTATAAGGCTTTGATTTAATTTGGAGAATTTAACTTAAAAAGGTTTATATTTTGGTTTTTCCTGAATAAGGTGATGATGATTAAAACCCATTTAGCAATAGGGCTTGCTGTTGCATTGTATTTTCTTCCTTTTGTGAATGATGAATTCATTTTTTTCTCAATGGTTATCATATCCACATTGTTGCCAGAAGCTGGTTCTGTTTTAACATTTATCAAGAAAAAAAAATCACTCAAGCTCGGAAAAGATGCAGGACCAGGGAACGTGATACATACATACACTTTTGCAGTCGCAGTATCTATATTTTTTGCATTGTTTTATCCAGTTTTGGCATTGCCATTTTTTATTGGATATTCATTTCACCTTTTTGCAGATAGTTTTACTATTCAGGGAATAAAACCATTCTGGCCTTTGAAATATACATCTACAGGTCCTGTGAGAGTGGGTGGGAGTATGGAAAGGGGAATATTTGTTTCTTTTATATTGGTGGATTTAGTTTTAGGAATAGTTTTCTTGGCTACAAGATTTTAGTGGAAAGGTATTTATATTTTGATTGAATAGATTCTATATGATTCCAGCATGGGTGATAATAGTTATTGTAGTGTTCGGATTAATGTTGTTGATGTTCAAAACAATGTCTCAGGTATACATTATTTCATTAATTAGAGATCATTTCTTTTATGCGTTTGTTATTGTGATATTGGCATTTATGGCTATTTCATTTACTCGACTCTATAGCATATATGATATGAATTTAAGCAGTTATGAGGGGGTTGCTAGCGCACTTAAAGTATATATGTTCTGGCTTAAGGGAGTTGTTGCAAATTTTGCAGACATTACAGGATATGCAATAAAACAGGACTGGATTAATTCCACAGCTGGTGTAAAATGAAAGTTTCTATGGTTATTTTCAAATTGTTGTTTTTAGGAGCATTATTTATAATAAGTAACCAGGATCTTCATCTTATTGATTCTTCTGAAAGAGGGGTTTTTATTGATTCTTATTCTTTTTGGTTGAGTACGCTTTTTCTACATGGGAGAGAGGTAACTTCATTCGTGGTAAAGTTTGAATGGCTTCCTCCAAAAGATATGGGTGGTGAAGGTGTGATTCCTAAAACAGATGATAAGATATTCTATGGTGGATAATTTTTTGGGGTTTTTAAGGTAGATGATAAGATATTCTATGGTGGATAATTTTTTATAGGGTAATTCTCTTTCTCTGGCTATGCCTCTGTAGCTCAGTTGGATAGAGCGCGACATTGGTAATGTCGAGGTCCCGGGTTCGAATCCCGGCAGAGGCTTTGTAGATAGATTTATATATGTCTCAAATTTTGCCCGACTATGTATGAAAGAACATGGGAACCTTTAATAGAACCTGATAGCCCGATACCTGTTTCTGATTTGGAGATAAGAGTAAGCAAGGGCTCTCCCCTAACTCTAGCTGCAGATAGGCCCAAGCTATACAAAGAAGCCCTTGATTATTGGAATGCTTCACAAGCAAAAATCGCAAAGGCACGTTCAGATGAGATAATATCTGCCTTGCAGTCTGGAGACGAGGATGCTATTGCTAAAATAATGAAAATGATTGGAGGGGTATCTCCAAGCCAGCGTTTAACTTATGCCTCTCTAAGAGATAAGAGCCTGTCTCTTGCAATTAGCGGCACTAATTATATGGAATTTATAGGGACTAACGAGCAAGCGATAAATAATGAGGGTTTCAGAAAAAGATTAATGGATGCTGGCTTCAACGATTATGCCGACGAAAATGCCTACTTCGCTAATCCCTTGGCGGCTTGCACAGTAATTAATGGTGTGGAGGGTGGAAAAGCATATGCTATTGTGGGAGTTAGAAGCAACAAGGTGGCTATATACCCCAATGTTCATCATGTTTCTGGAGGGCTAGTAGATATTGACGAAGATTGCTCTCATTTATCTTTTAAAACCCATGTAGAAAAAGAATTACAAGAAGAGGTTGGTTTGGATGAAAATGAATTTAGCTCTCCCATGCTCTATGCAATGATAAGGCAGTTGCCATCAAGACATCCGGAAGCTGTATTGGGAGTTACTGTAAAAATAGGCAAGGGAGAACTTATGGAAAGATGGAAGAAATCAGCGCCTGACAAATTTGAGCACAGAAATTTATCATTTTATACTACAGATGAGATTCCGCAATTTTTGGAAACATTCGGACATTCAATGGTTCCTTCTGGAGCTGCTGCGCTTGAATATGTCATGAGATACAAAGAGGCAATTACAGAATTAGTTTAGAGATAATATTAAATATGGACTATTGCTCTTAATTTTATGGATACTGCAGTTATTCTTGTCGGGGGTTTCGGAACTAGGTTAAAACCCTTAACAAATAATTTGCCTAAGCCTTTACTTCCTGTTGCAGGAAAGCCTGCAATTCAATAGATACTGGATCTTTTAGTCAAATATAATTTTAAAAAAGCAATAATTACCTTGGGTTATAAGTCTGATAAGATAATTGACTATTTTAGATCCTTTTATGGAGGCATAGCAATAAAGGAATTTGTAGTTTCTCACATTCCTTCACTTAAATCAGTATATGTTTGGCTTCAATTGTCAGAATTAGGTCATAGCGTAGAATAATAAGGATTAATTTTTGATTGATTTGAATTTTATTTACTGGACAAACTCAAGAAAATGCAAGCAAGTCTTTGTAATTCTATTATAATAATCGTTAAAAAGTCAGGGTTTATATTTTGAATATGGATATCATGAAACATTCTAGATTGTTGGAGAAGCGTGTAGATCCTGCGCTTTATGAATTTAGGGACCATGTTGCAAGTGAAATTATTGTTGGATTGAGGGGCATAGACGAGTTTAGGAATGAAACTATCAAATATGTCACGGGTATAGTCGGGTATGAAGGAGATAGTAGGATAGATGTTGGCTTATATGAGGTAGTTGATATAGAAACAGGTAAGGGGCTGGCTAATAAGGTGTTGTCATTGAATGTCCACACTCCTATTGTTGAAGCATTATTCCCGATGAAAGTAATCTCGAAAGTACATGGGGTTGCTGGGGTTTCTAATAAAGAAATAACAGATTTAACTTGTATTGTGAACGCAGAACCCCATAATCCAAATTCTAGAACGGCCCATACTTACAGGTTTAGGTCTAAGACATAATAATTATCTGGATTTTCGTGTTTTTTTACATTTTTTAAACCTTTACGTTCGTATTAAATCCTTTGGTAAGATTTAAAAACCCTTCAATATGTTGAAAGAAAAAACAGGGAGGCTAAATTGGAAACAGAAATTGAAGATGAGTTTGAAGATGATGACGATTCTGACGACTCAGCAGATGACGATTCTAACGAAGAGTAGATAATCATCAAAACTTGATTTTTTTATTTTTATTAGATAATTAAATGGGGGCAAGAGAGATGTTTCAATGATTGCTAACCTTTAGAAATTTGTTTATATATCTCGCTTAAGGAGAGTTCTATTGTTGAGAGGGGCATTTTAAGATGCCATGATTTTAATGTATTGGGATGAACTTCACCAATGTATCCTATTTCTTTGCCAGATATTGAGATTTTTCCAGTTCTTCCAGGGATCAAACCAAAAGTTTCTGATTCTTTTATAGTATAATCTAATCCTAAAGAGTTAAGCAAATAGTCTAAGTGTTGT
The DNA here is from genome assembly GCA_002763075.1 of Candidatus Pacearchaeota archaeon CG10_big_fil_rev_8_21_14_0_10_34_76. Taxonomy (GTDB): domain Archaea; phylum Nanobdellota; class Nanobdellia; order Pacearchaeales; family GW2011-AR1; genus 1-14-0-10-34-76. Next base: position 8,888 of record PFDB01000013.1, read on the forward strand.
TTCGCTTCTGTGAAATTAGATGGGGTGAGGGCTATTAAAACCGAATCATTTTCTCTTATTCCTGTCTCGGTTTTTTCATCTGGTGTGAAGACTCTTCCAATTTCAAAAATTTTTTGGGGGTACTCAGCATCAATATTTTCTGAAATTATTCTTAGTCCTGGAATGAAGAGATTTGGCCTGAGAATTTTATATTCTGTTTTTGAATCTTGTACTTCAATAGGATTTTGTATTTTCATCTTTTTCGCTTCTTCAGGTTTTATAAGATGGTATGTAGATATTTCAATAAGCCCGAGCCCTATAAGCAGTTCCGATATTTTGTTCTTTATCTTGCTTTCTCTTAGTTCATTGCCTATTGTAGAAAGATTTGGTATTTCAGGCTCAATTTTATCATATCCATATGCAATAGCAATATCTTCTATTAAGTCTACTTCGTGCAAAATGTCTGTTCTCCAAGGAGGGATTATTGCATACCCTTCTTTGTAGTCATGCCCCATTTTATTAAGAAGGATGCGTACATCTTTTTCACTTAGACTAAGACCAAGTAGTCTATTGGTGTTTTCAATAGAAACAGGCATCATTTCGGGTTCGAAGTCAGGAGAGATAAAGTTTTTCTTGTCTTGTATATGCATTTGATAAATTTTTCCACCCATATCTGAAAGGGCAGTGACTATTATGTTTATTATCTTATTCAAGACGTTTTGATCAAATCCAGAACACTCAACAAAGACTGATTTTGTTTTTTCAGTTATTTTTCCAGTTTCATCACTATTTAGGATAGGAGGCATAGATAATATGTTCTTTTCTGCATCTACAAAGACTGGGAATTTTTTGTATCCCTTTAAAAGAGAAGCATACTTTTTTCCTGTAGGATGTCTATTAAGTATCTGATTAGCATTAAGTTCTTTATCATGACCGAGAGGTTTGAATCTTATGTCTATTGGATTTCTCGCTTCATATTTTATCGGGAGTTTTATTTTCTCTAATGGGTATATGCCAATTGCTGCCTTTTTTCTATCTCTTCCTATGGTTATATGAAGCTTTTCCTGAAGATCTATTATTTCTTTTATTTTTTCATCATCAAAATTGATATCTTTGACAATTGCGCATGCAATGTAAGGCCTGATATCCTTAACATTTTTTTCAACATATACTATATTATCTTTTTCTGGTTTTTCTAAGGCGTATTTCTTAAGTCCAACTTCTTTTCCTAGAAATGCTTTAAAACCACGTATGAACCCATGTAATGGGATTAGGTCTGGCCTGTTAGGGAATACCTCTATCTCAATGCTTTTATCATCTATTTTCTCAAGAGGTGTTCCAAAAAGACTTATCTTATCTATAACCTCCTTTGTTAATTTAATATGTTTCTCAAATTCTTTTCTTGGGAATGTTACATTTGTCATTTTGTTATTACCTGCTTTTCTCTCAGAGTCTTTAAATCGTTCTTATAAAGGTCTCTTAGATCTTTTATCTTATTTGCTTCCATCATAAGCCTATCAAAACCTGGACCCCAAGCTAATACTGGGAATGCAGTGCCCAATAATGGGATTGTGACCTCTGGCCTGAATATTCCTGCTGCAATAACTTCCATCCACTTTTTTTTCTCATCATTCCAGACCGCAGCTTCAAGACTTGGTTCTGTATAGGGGAAATATGCAGGTTGAATTCTAAGTTTTTTGTATCCCATTTTTTCAGCGAATTCTTTCAGATAACCTATAAGATGCCTAAAGTTAGCATTGGGGTCTATGACTATTCCCTCTGTTTGGTTAAATTCAAATCCGTGAGACCAATCTACTGTCTCGTTTCTGAAGTTTTTACCTATTGCAAAAAATTTAGAAGGAATATCTTCTTTTTTTAAAGCGTAAAGAGTTTGTGCGGAAAGACAGGTTGTATGTGTCCTTAGCACAACTTTATTTGCCTCTTTTTCATCCCATTTGTACATCCAGCCCCTTGAGCCGCCTACTCCAGTTTCATGGGCTTTCTTGATGGAATCTACTAGTTTTTTATCTGGTAGAGTTCCTTGGACTTTTTTTATAAAGAATGTATCATGCATTTCCCTTACTGGATGATCTTGAGATGTAAATAATGCATCAAAATTCCAGAAAGATGTTTGGACAAAATTTCCATCCATTTCTTTAAATCCTAAGTCCAACCATATTCTTTTTCCTTGTTCAATTGAAGAATTCACAAAATGTTTTTTGCCTCCGGATATTTTAGGGACTGGGGCAAGAATATCATATTTTCTGAATTTTTTTCCTTTTAGACCAGATTTTATCATTTCTGAGGTGACCTCTTCAAGGAAGTTTGTTTTTATTTCCTTACCAGCAATATTTTTTCCAGAAGGAGTCAGTTCAAACTCAGTCACTTTAATATCTTTAATTTCGATTATATTTTTTCTTTTTTCTAAGTTTTTAAATGCAAGAATTTGTTCTGGAAGAAGTTTGTCTTTTTCTATTGGCAGAATTTCCAATAGGGATTCCTCAGGAAATTTTTTCCCAAGATCCTCCTTTGGGGTGCTTATAGAAAGTTTTCCGTTTCTTATATCTATAACTGCTTTTCTTTTTAGAACTCCTAAGGAGACCTTAAATTCGTTATCAGATAGTTTTGATTCTAATTTTGCATTCTCAAGTGAGATTATTTTTTTGCTTTCAATTATTTGTAGAAGGTTTCTTTCAGGAAGTTGGTTCTTTTTGTAATAAATGCCATTTATTCCTAAATCTACAAAAGTTTTTTTTGTGACTTTGATTTTCAATAGGTTTTTGTTTTCTAGGAATCTAAGGGCTCTAAGGACAGTCGTGCTATCAAGAGAAGTCTTTTTTATTATACCCTCTACAGATTCATTCAAAAATGGGATTATTTTTATCTCTATAGGTGATAGAGAGTCTATTATTTCGTTTTCCATGTAAGATTAGGGGAATGGACCATTTTAAAGATTTTCATATATATTCTTAGAGGTTGCTTCTTTTGCCTGCGAATTATTTGCCCCGAGGGATATTAAAAAGTGAAACCCCTCTTTTTGGTTACCTAAATATTTTAGATTAGTTTTAGCTTTCCTGCAGAGTTTTATGTTTTGGATTATTCTTGAGAGGGTTTTTGCTTTTTCAATACTGCTTTTGAATTTTATCTCATTTGTGCTTATTCCTATTGAAATATTGTTTTTTTTAGCTATTTTTGCAAGAACATGGTTCAATCCAGAATCTAACTGTTTTAATTTATCCTTTCTGTTTCCAGATTCAGGAGATAGAATTATTTCAAATTTTCCGTGCTCTAATATTTTTCTGTTAAAATTATCATCTTGGGCTTTTATTATAACTGGTTTTTTTGATTTTTTGATTTCTTTTTTTGCCTTGTCCAAATCTGTTGTGTTGATTATGTCACGAACGTTGAAAACATTGTCATGAAGGACAAGGCGTTCGTGAACATCCAAAAGTCTAAACAAATCTTTCCCTTTAGGGCGGGGTAAACTCAGAGACTTTTTGATGTGTTGATTATCCATTTATGGTTGTTCCCCTGAATTTTTTTCTATTCAAAATATTGTCTAAGTTTTTCATGTTTTTCCCAGTTATGTAGGATTTAATTTTCTTTTTTCTTATTAATGTAGCAGCATTTTGATCCAGTACAAAATGTTGTCCTGGTGCAAATTTTATTTTTAATGCCATTTCTTCAAATTTTAGCCAGGAGATACTTGGGATGAATTTAGCAGACCTATATTTTGTAGGATTTTTATCATATAATCCTTCAATGTTTGTTACATTGATAAATTCTGTATTGAAATAATTTGCAAGTTTGGCTGCCGTCCCATCAGATGTTTCGTTTTCTGCATATCTTAATGCACCGCAGAAGACTACTGAGTTTTTTTTCAAAAGATTACTTATAGAATTCATGCTTGTAGGGATATAATCGTTAGCTTCTTTTCCAAAAAATTGAATCATTGTTGTAGCATTCATTCTTGTTGCACGTATTCCTGCAAGGGATATTTCTCTGCGACTTTTTTTTTCAGCCTTTAAGAGAGAAATGTATTTTCTAGCTATTGCTCCACCCCCGCAAACAACTACGAATTTGTATTTTGGGTAATTGCTTTGTAGGACTTTTTTGAATTTTTTTAATAGTGAAATATCTATCTTATCTGGGATGATTATGCTGCCTCCAAGACTTATCACCATCACTTTTTTCATATTCGTAATAGTTAACATGATTATTTAAATCTAAAGCAAGGTGGGGGTTTACGACAGGTTTTTATATTATATCTCTTATTATTTAAGAGACATGGGAAAAAGAAATCCAAGTAATCTGAGAAATATTCTGATAGTCTCATGGGCAATTCTCGTAATGCTTTTATTTTATTATATGGCCTCTGCCTATAATCTTGAATTGACTGGAAGGGCAATCATCACCCCCGAGGATATTATAGAGACTATTCCTCCAGTAGAATCTGGTGAGGGAGGAAATGGAGGTGAATTTGAAAATCAGGAAGGAAAAATTATAAGTTCTAAAAATTCTGAGGTGTCTTTCATCTCTCCGAGCTTGAATGTGAAATTTATAGGGGATGTTTCTCAAATTTCTAGTGGAACGAGTGTGGAAGTGAAAAAACCTTCTTTAAGAGAGGAGGCTGTTGCAGGAAAATTAGTGAAATGGGATACTGAATTTAATGTTGAAAAAGATATCGTTGGGGAGTTAAAGTTCATTCTAGAAGATGCAAAATATGTGGGAGTTAGGGGACCGGATTCTGCAGAGGTATCAATAAATACAAAAAATCTTGGAGGGTTCACCCAAGGATTATTCAGTGTTGGAGATAATGCTGTTGAAATAATTGTTAAAAATCCATTGAAAGGAAATTATGATGTTTCATTTTCAACTGGACACTTTTCTATAGTAAGTGAGCAGGTATTAAAAGACGGTAACACTGAAGTTGTTGTTTCAAACCCAACAAGTAATCTTTATTCTGCAGTTTCTGTATTTACTAAGGTGCAAGATATCAAAGACTCTGAAGATGTGAAAGTGATAGGAAAAAATGGTAATGAGCCTCCTGTGACTCATTTTGATTCAAATGCAGATGGGAAAACAGATGTAGTAAAATTCATTATCACCTTGCCTCCAGAGACAGAGCAAATTTACTCAGTAGTAAAAGTTCCTTCTACTGGAGATATCGAAGTCTCCGAGATATTAGACCAGGTTTCAGTATCTGAAGGATTCCCAATAGGGCTTCCTGAAGAATGTAGGAAGAATGTTGTACAAGAGATTGGTGAATGCTCTTACAAATTTGAGACTGAGAAAATAATGGAGGGAGTACCATTTATTGAGAGTGTTCAGGAAGAAGTTTTTACATCTGAAGAGCCGGATTGCCCTCCACAGACTAAATTAATAAAGTATTGTCCATTGGATAAGAAAATCTATTTAGTAGACGATTCGGAGGACGAAGTTAGAAGCGTAGTTGTCAAATCAATCATAGATGTCCAGACAAATAAGAACATTGCAACTTTTAGGTTTGACAAAGAAACTCAAAAATTGGATATTATATTCAATCAGTGATTATGTCAGGGGACCTGAGCACAAGAGATTTGTTCCAAGGTTTTGTAAATTTTCTCCATACAACCAATTCAATGACCTTTTGATCTAGCTGGCCAAGTAGGGGGAGTTACCTTCTGAATTATGAATCTACTCCCTACGAATTCGGAGATTACTCCAGTTATCATTAGATTGTTATGCATAGCCTTTATTGTTCCCTCTGCAATTGGGATTCTAGTTGCTCTAGAAAATGATTCTAATATTGTCTTTATCTCAGTTTCTGGGAGAGATATTGAAGTCATAAGAATTTTGGCTCCTTTTTTTACGGTGACTTTTTTATCAGGTCCAGAGCATTCTATACTCTGTATCCAAGGATCATTTATTAACATATTCAATTTTCCAAGATCTATGTATCCTTGTTTTGGCCTGACAATTGGAATGTTTGGAGGAGTAGATTGTTTTGGCGCTATAAATTTTTGGGAAATTTCTTTAACTGGAAGTGGGGGTGCAGATATAGGATAAGATTGATTATGGATAGGGGGGGAAATTGTTTGAATCTCAGGTTCAACAATTGGGGGACTTATATTATATTCAGAAAATTCATTGCTGATAGGAGAAATTGGAGAAGATGCTGGAAAATCTTTTTTAGATAGTTCGGATATTCTTTTAACAAATTCTGTTAAGAACTTTTCTCCAATAGTTATTTCCTTATTCATTTAACGAGGTGGAGGGAAACTTCTGGAGGGTTGCCCGTATACAGGAGGATTTGAGGTTCCTGTACCATAGAGCTTTTCTCTTACTTTTCCTTCCATGAGGGTTAGTCCCTTAGCTATTACCTTGTTCTGTTCTAAAAGTTTGTCAATCTTCTCTAGAAATTCTCTGTCTTTATCTGTAGATTGTACATTTGGCTGGCTGGCAAATGACCTCGCTGCCATCTCAAAAAGACTTAAAAGATCAGATAATTGGTTGGATAATTTGTTGAACTTTTCAGAGAGATCTGTATTAACTTTCTGTAGCTCAACAAGGTTATGCAAAATTTTCTCTTCTATTTTTTGAGAAGTCGGTTTTTTGACTTTTTTTGTTGTTCCTCTTTTTTTTGGCATAGTTCTTCGACTATTATGTGTGGCTAAAGTTATTTATAAATGTTATTGGGTTTTTTGTATAAATTATTAATGAAATTGATATTGGATTATTCTTTGTATTTTGTCATTTTTTGAATAGTAGTAAAATTTAAAAAGGAAATCTATCTCTATAATTGATGATTAATACGAAGTTATTTATTATTGTTTTTGTGGGACTTTTAGTTGTAGCTTTTACTGGAAATGTATCTGCTGCAAGAGATAGTAAAATAGATTCAGGGGTTTTAAGCGATTTTGAAAATGAAAAAATTGTAAAGGTGATTGTTAATGTGAGAGATGATTTTGGAAGAATTCCTAGTGATAGTCTTGTAATAAATGATGTAATGAAGAAATTTAATAATAAACGAGTGGGAGATGTTTTTGGAAATGATGCTTTTGTGATCGAACTTTCCAAATCAGAGGTTTTGAGCCTAGCAAAGAATGGTAACGTCTACTATATAGAGGGGATAATTTCTTTTATTCCAATGTTACAAGATTCTGTTGAAATTGTTGATGCTGTTGGAGCATGGGATAAACAAGTTGGAGGAGTAAATCTTGATGGATATGAGCAGACTATATGTGTTGTGGATACTGGTGTTGATTTTAACCATCCTGATTTAGCTGATAAAAACATTCTCGGAGCTGTTCTTGATTGTACTCAATCTGGAGGATGCTTTTTGAATAATACTACTGGTGATGGAAGTATTACTGGACATGGAACTTCAGTTGCCGGGGTTGTAGCAGCTTCTGGAGGAATCAATGGTATTGGAAAAGGAAGCAATATAATTGCTGCTAAAGTGTTTGCTGATGGAAGTTCTAATGCGGGAATAGAGGCTATTGAAAGAGCTGTTGAATGGTGTGTTGATAATGCCGAAGGATATGATATCTCTGTGATTTCTATGAGTTTGGGAACTTCTAATACTTATCAAGGGACTTGTGATGGCTTCGCTCCATCATTTGATCAGAGAGTTAACAATGCTCTTGCAAAAAATGTATCAATTGTTGTTGCAAGCGGAAATAATGGAAATTCTAGTGAAATCACTTACCCTGCTTGTGTTTCAACTACAATTCCTGTGGCTGCAACAAATAAGGATGACAGTGTTTGGAGCGGTTCAAACTATAATGGCCTTGTGAAATTATTTGCTCCCGGATCAGATATTAATTTGACGAAAAAAGATGGAGGATATAGGGTAACCAGTGGGACATCTGCTTCTGCGCCAATGGTATCTGCTGCAATTGCGATTATTAATCAATATCTTGCTTTGACTGGAAATCCAATGTCAATGCATCCTAAATATGGATTAGAACAATTGTTATATGAACAAGGGTTGCAGTTTAGTGTTAATGGATATGAATTTTCAAGAATTAATGTTAATAAGCCATTGTTGGTATTAGATAGTATAGCTCCATTGGTTGAATTGGTGTCTCCTGAAGATGAAAGTTGGGTATATGGTAGGAATCCTGAGATTGAATTCACTTGTTCTGCAACAGATTGGCAGTTAGATAATCTTGCGATAGAAGTAAAGAAGAATGGTAATACTGTTTATGCTAGTACGAGAGCAGTCGCAGGAGATTTTGCAGAGGAGACATTTAATGTGATTCTTGGAAGCGGAGATTATACTTGGAACTGTTATTCTGATGATTTGAATGGAAATATTGGGTCTGCTCCAGAAGATTATAATCTGAGTATTAGGATGTTTACTGGTAATGGTGGGGCAAGTAACATCATCCCAATAAATATAACAAGATGGCCGTAGATGTTAATTAGAATTTAATTTCTTAACTTCCTTCTGATTTTAAATCTTGGATTACTTGATTTATGTTCTTAATAAAATAAAATTTGTGTGTGAGGGAGTTATTCTAGAGTTATTTATATATTGGGATTGCTATAGTGAACTCTCTTTCTGATTGTGCAGCTATCGGATAATCTAAAATATTTCTATTGTTATTTTTATTGTTTCTTTTCTAATCTCAGATAGGGATTCGATTTAATTAGTTCTCTAATTATTCATAAACATAGATTATTTCAGAGTAGTTTTTCTATTTAGATATTCTGATTTTATTGTATTCTAATTTGTTATTTTTATGTTCGATGGCAGGCATTTAGAATCATTCCATTTAGGTTTCCTTTATAATTGGGGGTTTGCGATTGAGAATTAATTCTAAAGATCTCTAATGAATTTATAACCTGATTGGCATGTTGAGCTATTATTCATATTCAGAAGGGTGATATTATGTTTTGGTGTGAGGAAGGATTTAATGTTTCTTTAATCTGCGGATTACTAAGAATAATAACACTGCTAATGCTAATATTAATATAGCCAAATACAATTGTCTATTATTTTTCTCAGGTTCTTCTATAATTGTTCTTTCCGAGCTAACCTTGTTATTTTCATCTTGAGTAACTGATTGATATACAGAGTCAAGAGTGTTTGAGGATTCTTCATCTTCTAGTCTCACTATGGTAATGTACACATTTCCTGAACTCTCTATTTCATCAATATTAATTGCTATTTTTTTGCCGTCTAAATCTATTTGAGTGATTTCTTGTACCTGTATAGTTTTCAATATTTTTCTGAAATTATAGTTTATTTCTAATTGTATAGAACTTTCTGACAATTCTGGGATTGTCATTGTATAGACTATCTCATCTATGGTGAACTTTAAGGTGTCTAATTTTTCCCTTAGTATTAACTGGGCGTACTGACCAGAGAGAAGGTTTTCTCCATTGTTAATATCATAAGTTATCTTGTCTTCTTCAGACCCACCTTGTCTATTTCCATCGTTAGATCCGCCTCTAAATCCTTCGTCGTCTGTAGAGTCGTCTCCCAAGTCACAAGCATTTCCAACACCATCACCATCGTCGTCTATTTGATTAGTGTTTGATTTATTTGGACAGTTATCACATGCATCTCCAACACCATCACCATCAGAATCTCTTTGGTCTGGATTAGATGTGTTAGGGCAGTTGTCTATTTCATCAGGGACTCCGTCGGAATCTCCATCAAAAGAGCTTCCGAAATTAAATTCACTATCATCCGAAGGAACATATTCTTTACTTAAATCATCATTGATATGGCAACCAGGATCATATTGGTCTATGAAACCATCATTATCGTTATCAACTCCATCTGAACATTGAGCAACAGGGTCTTTCAATTTACATTCTATTGTGCATGTATTTGTTTCACGAACCTGGCATGAACCTGCTAAACTATTAAGCTCGAAGCAATCAGCATCTCTCGTACAGGATATTCCATTAGGGCATGTTTTTCCAGGATCGCATTGTTCTGGGCAATTTCCACCAGATTCAACTTCGCTGTTGCATCCCTCTTTCTGAATGAATCCGTCACCGCAAACAGCTTTAAGACATAGTTTGTTTGAGCTAAAGTCTATAATACAACTATCTGTGTTTATTGTATTACCATCGTCACACTGCTCTGTTAATCCTTCTCCATTTGGCTGTTGGGCTGTTCCGTCACCGCAAGTTGTTAATTTACAATCTGAACTACAGTATTGAGATCCTCGAGAGCCATCGTCACATTCTTCGCTGTTTTCAACCTTATTATTTCCACAGTATTTTGTCTCTCCAGACCCGCCAGAGCTTGTTGGAGATGCTTCAGCAGTTGGGGAACTTTCTGGTTGTCCTGTTTCTCCTCCTGCTGATCCCAAACCTGTTAGAAAGATTCCTTCAATATAATAAATCTGCATAATAAAAAATACTAACAAGACAAGAATGGCTATAACCATAAACAATATCCATTGCGTTCTTTTTTCTATAACTTTTTGGAAACTTTTCCCTTCTGACATCTATAAAGTTAGATTAATTCATATATAAATCTTTTTCAGTAAAGCTTAAAACTGGCTTTTTTCTTAGATTAATAGGGTGCGTAGTATAATGGTAGAATGGCTGCCTCCAGAGCAGCAGGCGGGGGTTCGATTCCCTCCGTGCCCATATTCCCATAATTGAATGTGATTTAAAATTTGACAGTTTCAATAAGGTGGACTGGATCGTGAAAATCTTCAGAGATTTTTTCTCCTTTCAAGCTCATTTTTTCCGGACTAGTCAGATAAGGAATGATATTTTCTGTTGCTAATTTTAATGGGGACGGTGCCCTTTTCCAAATCTCTTCTGGGATATTAGGGAATTGTTTTCTCGCTTCCTTAGTATCTACAAATCCTGGAGCAAGTGAAAATGTGTAAATCTCTTGATTACTTTCATTTCTTAATCTTGAAAATCTTTTATCTAGAGTTCTTATTGCATGATCTACTCCTGCTTTTGTGGAGTTATAAATCTCTTCATTAGGGAATGCATTTTGTTTTTGTCCTGCCTGTGAAGATATTACTAAATAGATTCCAGATCTTTGAGTGAGAAAGTGGGGAATGAGATAACTTCCTAATTTTAGAACTTGTCCGAGATTTGTGTTTATGATTAGGTCTATTTCATTGCCTGGCATTTCTTCTAAATGTCTTTCTTCTTGAATGAGTCCTGCAGAATTAATTACAGCATCTATTTTTCCATATGCCTTTACAGATTCGTCAACAAACTTTTTTAGTTCATCTGGGTTGGTTGCATCCGTAGAGATTGTCATAATGCTTGTTCCATATTCTAATCTTAGTTCTTCGGCGAGGTTATCTAAAAAATCTTTTCTTCTTGCTGCTAATATTAAACCTCGAGGATTTTGAGTTGCAATTGCTCTTGCTGCACCTTCTCCTATACCCGAAGAAGCTCCTAAAATGCCTATAACCTTTCCTTCAAGCCCCATAAAAAATAATTTTCTCTAGAATATTTAAAGATATAGATGGAGTTTAATGGAGGTATTATGTATCATTAGAAAATTTAATATAGTTTGGATACTAAGTTAAATGATGAAAGTTATACTAGATAGTAGTTTTATCATATCATGTATAAGAAAAAGAATTGATTTTATTTCTCAATTGAACGAACAGGGATTTAAGATTATTGTTCCAAGAGAAGTCATGCAGGAAATGAAAGATTTGAGGAATAGTGATAGGTCTTCTAGGGAAGATAGGACTGCTATTGACGTGGCCTTTCAGATGCTGGAAAAAAACAAGCTTGTGGAAAAAACTTCATTTGGTGATGGAAAGGTAGACAATCATTTAATACAAAAGGGAAAAGAAGGATATCACATAGCCACTCTTGATGCAGGGATTAAGAACATTATAGTGAATAAGGTTGTGATATTCAGTTCTAAGGGAAGTGTTGGTGTTGAGAGATAGAAGGGTTTAAAACCTCCATTTTTATAAGATTTTTATGAAAGCAAGGACTAAAATATATTTGGGAGCAGCAGGTTTATTGACTCTTGGAGGATCTTTATTTGTTGCAGGCACAATTGCTGAAGATTATATAAGTTCTCAAAGGGAAGTTAGTTTACGAGTGGAACCCCCTCGAGAGAGAAGGGAAACTTATTTGGATGTCGGCCCTTTAGAAGATAATCTAAGATATACTAGCAATATACAGCCAGAAAGGTAAATTTCAGATATTGGATAAGATTTAAAAACCCATTTTTTCTCAGATAGTTATGTTCTATTTAGCAAACATTGAAGATTACGTTAGAGTTGAACCAAGACATTTTGGTCTTGCTACAAAGGATGCAGTGGAAAAGCAGCTTAACGAGAGTTATGTAGATAGTGTTAGCAAGGACCTTGGATATGTTATTACTATAGTTGAAATAGAAGATATTGGTGAGGGAATCATAATACCCGGAGATGGAGCAACATATTATAATTCAAAATTCAGGGCATTAATATGGAAGCCAGAGTTACATGAGCTAGTGTATGGGACAATAGCTGAGATTACCAATTTTGGAGCTTTCATTGATCTCGGAGTGATGCAGGGAATGATACACATTTCTCAGACAATGGATGATTATGTTTCTGTCAGTAAGACTGGAACTCTTTCTGGAAAAGCTTCAAAAAGATCCTTATCAATTGGAGATAACTGTATGGCAAGAATTGTCGCAATAAGTTACAAGTTAGGAGAACCTAAGATTGGCCTTACAATGAGACAACCTGGGCTTGGAAAATTGGAATGGATTGATGAGAAAAAGAAAAAGGTTGAAAAAGAATCAAAAGAGCCCAAGGGCAAGAAAGGAGGAAAGAAGAAATAATGGCAAAGAAAGCATGTAAGAAATGCAGAGCAGTTTATGAAAGTTCTAAGTGTCCTCTTTGTGAAGGTAGTGAAAGCGTTGATACATTCAAGGGAGAAATAACTATCCTTAATCCTGAAGAATCAGAACTTGCTAAAAAGGTTAATGTGACTAAGAAGGGGATTTTTGCAATAAAATTAAGATAAAATGGAATTTACAAAAGACACTCGAAATGATTTATTAAAGAGAAGGGAAGTTACCTCTGTTTTTGATAGTAGCGCTAATCCTGGATACGGAGGAGTGTTAAGGGAAGTTTGCAAAAAAGAAGGAATCTCAGAAGATATTTGTAGTGTGAAGTCTCTTCATGGAAACTATGGTTCTGGTGAATTTATAGCCGAAATATTCATTTATGATGATGTAGATAGTAAGAATAAAACTGAACCAAAGAAGAAGGAGAAAAAGAAATAATGGCAAAGAAATCTACAGATAAAAAAGGGAAGAAAGTTCATAAAAATAAGCCTAGCAGTAAAAAATATTCAAAATATTCTGTCCAAAATGGAAAAGTGACTAGGTCTGCACATTGTCCGAGATGTGGACCAGGTATATTTTTAAATCAAAGTTTAGGTAGGAAATATTGTGGGAAATGTCATTATACTGAATTTGAAGGCAAAAAAATTTAGAATAATTTAAATATGTTAAATTGTATCTTCTAATATGGCTGGAAAAGATGAAAGTAGAATCCTTGCAATATTGGCTCATATTTTGGGAATATTTGTGGGATTTTTAGGTTCTTTGATAATATTGATTGCCTCTGAAGATAAGAGTGTTAAGAAACATGCAAGGAATGCATTGAACTGGCAATTGAGTTTGATAGTTTATTTTGTTATATCCGCAATTTTGGCATTGATTCTTATAGGATTTCTGTTAATGATAATATTAGGGGTATTAAATGTAATATTTTGTATTATAGCAGCCATTAAGGCAAGTGAAGGAAGAAAATGGGAATATCCTTTAACAATTAAGTTCCTTAAGAATTAATTTTGATTAAACCCTAGAAGAGGAGATCCCACCCAACTAAATTAGACAGGTGAAATGTCCTCTCCCGGGAAAAGAGGTGATATTAATACGTACCTTTAGGGGTTTTTAAAGTTTTCGGTATTGTTGTAACTTTGAAATAAGAACATAGGTTATGTCTTATAAGAAAGTCATTTAAAGCATTCGCATCTAATTAAAAAATGAAAGAAGATAATAATCCTGAAAGAGTTGGACAGGATCAGGTTCATGATCTTCTTTTTGGAGAGAAGGTTGGATGGCAAGGGATTATCTACGACCTTATCAATACAGAACAATTGAATCCTTGGGATGTAGATATAATTTTATTGAGCAATAAATATCTTGAAAAAATAAAAGAACTTGAGGAGGCTAACTTCTTTGTTTCTAGCAAGGTGTTGCTCGCTGCATCACTGTTATTGAGAATAAAGACTGAGATATTATTGAATAAAGACCTTCAAACATTGGATGATGTATTATTTGGTAAGGAAGAGACAAAGAAGTATGAACAGGAGAGGATTGAGCTAGATGAAGATATTCCTGAGTTAATTCCAAGAACTCCCTTACCGAGATTTAAAAGAGTTACATTAAATGAGCTAATGGAGGCTCTTGGAAAGGCAATGAAAACTGAAACTCGAAGAATAAAAAGGGAGATAATGGTTAGGCAGCAGGAAAGATATGCAGATATAGTTCTTCCAAAAAATACTGTTAATCTTAAAGATAAAATTCGGGAATTGTATGGGAAACTTAAAAAAACTTTTTTGAGTAGCAATGAAAAAATTGCATTTTCAGATATTCTCAATGAAACTGAAAAAAGAGAAGACAAGATAATTTCTTTTGTTTCACTTCTTCATCTAGATAATCAGCAGAAGGTATGGCTTGAGCAGGAAAATCATTTTGAGGAGATATGGATATTACTGAAAGAAGTATATCTTTCTAGAAATAAAGAAAGATTAGAGATGCTCAGGAATGAGATTGAAGCTCTTGAAGTGGAACAGGAAGCCAAGATATTATCTGAAGGAGAAGAAGAGTTAGAATATGACGAGAGTGTTGGTGGAGATATAGATGAAGAGGATTAAATATGCTATTTTCCTAATTTAGATATCATCTGTTTTTCTGTGAGAAGTTTTTCTTCTCCAGAGGTCATATCTTTCAATTTGAATTTTTTTGCAGTTATTTCATCTTGGCCAATGAAAATAGCATAAGATATTTGCTGAGCGTTTGCAAATTCAAGTGCTTTTCCAGGCTTTCCAAAGAATGTAATACATGGAATACACTCTTTTCTTAATTTCTGAGCAAGCTTTATTGTTTCTTTATCTTTACTTAATGAGATAAGAATTACCTTTGTATTTTCTATATCTATTTTTGCTATACTTGTCAGTCTTTCTAGGCCGAATGAGATACCAACTGCAGGAATCTCTTTCTCAAGGAATTTTCCTACAAGATTATCGTATCTTCCTCCTGCTCCAATGGCTCCTGATGAGTCTATAGATTTTATCTCAAATATATTTCCGGTATAATACGAAAGCCCTCTTGCTAGGAATGGATCAAATTCGGCTTTGTATCCGTATAATTTAAGATTATTCTGAAGTTCTTCTACTTCTTCTGCTCCTTCAAATAAGTTTTCTTTGAAGAATGATATGTCTTTTTCAAGGAGCTTGAACAATGTGAGTATCTGGTTTGCATCAGCGTATTTTCTCAGATTGCCTTTTACATTATCTTCCCCTATTTTGTCAAGCTTATCTAGTTCACGCATCACTTCTATTCTATTTTGTATTTTCACACTGTCTAAGATTGAGGTAAGGAGTTTTTTGTTATTTATTTTAACAACTGCCTTGATGTTTAGTTCTTTAAGAATATCAATGAATGTCGCTATGCATTCTGCATCTGCTTTTATAGAAGAGTCTCCTATTATGTCTATGTCACATTGCGTAAATTCTTTGAATCTGTTTGAAGAGGTGGGCTCATCTCTGAGAACTTTTCCTATTTGATATCTTTTAAAAGGTGTTTTTAAATTAGGATTCTGTTTGAATATTCTTGCAAGTTGGAATGTGAACTCATATCTTATTCCAAGGTTCCTGCCTGCGCGGTCTTTTAGTCTGAATCTGTCTGATATTGCTTCATCTTCTCCTTCTAAAACATCTGATCTCATTAATTCATCATATTCAATCATAGGGGTTTCTATAGGCATGAAGCCATAAAGCTCAAAATATTTTTTTATTAGCTTCTTTATTGCTTCCCGCTTTTGAGATTCAGGAGGAAGAAATTCTGGGAAACCCTTTACTTTTTCTGGTTCAATTCTCATTTTATCTCCTTTGAGATTAGTTTGAGGTGATTTATAAGTTTTGTCAAGATTAGAATTCAAATTAAGAATTTTATTTTCGCGTATGCCGATAACTCCTAGTTCTTGATTTCATATTAATTGTTCAGGGAAAATTGTTTTTAAATCTATGGCTTAGTTAATCATTATGTAGTTTTTATGTAAGAATAATTATTTTAATCTTTCCGAAGATTATTTAAATGAACTAATATATAATAAATCATAAGGAGGTGTTTGATGGCAAAAAGAAATAGCAAAAATATGCTTGGAAGCTGGGCATTTTTGATAGGAGTAATACTAGCAGTTATTCTAGGGCTTTTTGGAGGTTTGACTCCAACAATGGTCTGGATACTGTTTATTATTGGTTTAATTGTAGGACTTCTTAACGTAACAGATGAAGAAACTCAGCCATTCTTGATTGCAGGAGTGGTCTTGATAATTGCTGGTGCGTTTGGCCAAGATGTGCTTAGCACAATACCTCTGCTTAATAATATGTTTTACGCTCTATTAGTCATATTTGTGCCTGCTACAGTTATTGTGGCTGTGAGGCATGTATTTAGTCTAGCAAGGCGTTAAACATTAAATAATTTTTTTTTCTTTTTTTTTTCAATCTTTTGGAAATAATTCTAGTAATTTTAGAGATTTTGAATATAAGCGGAAGGAGGGAATCGAACCCTCGTTTCACGGAATTTGCGAGCTTGTTCGTTATTGCAGATTAAATCCGCTCACGATCTCACTCACCACAACCGTGCGTTCTAGCCATTGAACTACAACCGCCATACCTAAATACATTTCAATGGGATTAAAAGACTTTTGGTAACTATTAAATACTAATTGTATTTTGGTATCAGATGGTTAAACAAAAGAGGCAAATGAATCATAGATTATTACTAATTTATCTTCTTGTTATATTACTTATCCTGTTCTCTCTTGTTGCTTATTATATCTCTAAAAGTGATGAGAATTTCAGGGAATCTTCTCTTATTGGAGATGCTATTTGTGGCAATCTTCCTAATTCTAATGCTCAGGATACATGTTGTGCAAAGGCTCATGAAGATGATAAGACAATTGAATGTGTGGGGAGATGGCAATATATATCTGGAGTAAGGAAATGTCAATATCTATGCAGTGGAACTCTTCCATATTGTCCCAGTGATACTTTTATATGTGAGAATGGTACGGAAGTTTATAGAAATTCCAATAATGATTGTGAGTTTTATGGCTGTCCTCCAACTGGATAGTTTGTAAATGGAAAATGAGCTTCAGGTTTTATGCATTTAAGTTATCTGGAATTATGGCTCTCGTTTTTGTAGCTCAGCTTTTGATTCCAGGATTTACAGATATTTTTGTTTTAAATACTAAAGCTTGGGTGGAGGTATGGCGATTTGTTGCTTCTATATTTTTGCATGGGGGTGTTGGACATTTATTGTACAACTTATTTGCACTCATGCTTTTTGGAAGTGTTCTTGAAGCCTTGATTGGAGGCAAAAGATTTATTTTTGTTTTTTTTGTAACAGGAATAATTGCTAACCTAATTTCTGTTAATTTTTATTCTTCATCACTTGGAGCTAGCGGAGCTATTTTTGGAGTTATAGGAGCATTGATTTTTGTTAGACCTTTACAAGTTGTTTGGGCTTTTAGTTTACCCATGCCCATATTTGTAGCAGGTATCCTCTGGGCAATTGGAGATATAATCGGGGCTGTCGGATTTTTTGCAGGAAATCCAATAGATAATACTGGAAACATAGCTCATCTTTCAGGTATGGGATTTGGATTGCTTCTTGGAATTTTTTATAGGAGAAAATTTGGGAAAAGAAAAAGAAATGAAAGGTTTAAATTGGATGAAAAAACTGCGAGAGATTGGGAAAATAATTGGATGAGAATATAAGTGAGTTATTTTCCTGTTGATTTGAATAATCTATACCTATATCTTGCTTTTTCTTTTTCAGTCATACCCTTAAGCTCTAGAATAGTTGCCTTATTATGGGCTTGATGGTAAGACATTCCTTCCTTTCTGAATTTTAACTCAAGCTTTTCATGTTTCGTTACTCTTTTTCTATCAGCACCCTTTATGTCTGGATTTACCCAGATATGGTTTTTTGTGTAACCTCCGTAAGCTCTCTTGTATGTGAAGACTTTTGGCTTTTTTGATTTTAAGGCAGAGGATATTTTTGATTTCTGACTAACACTCTTTTTCATACTTCTATTAAAGATTAATGATTTAAAAATCTTGTCTGGGAAAATTTTTAAGTGAAGAATGCTATAAAATGGTATGTCAGAAAATCTGCCCATTAATAGAGATGAAGCTTTTGAGCTTGTTAAAAAATATAACTCTGAACAGAGTGATTTGAATCATTATCTTGAGAGTGAAGCTGTAATGAGGGAGCTTGCTGAACATCTTGGAGAGAATGCAGATTACTGGGGGATGTTAGGACTTTTGCATGATATTGATTGGGGATTGACAAAAGAAAATGTGAAAGAACATTTAACAAAAGCACCTCAAATTTTGAAAGATGCTGGATTCGATGATAAGTTTATTGAAATAATTGTTTCTCATGGATATGGTTTTGATTGTGCAGGGCTTATTGATAAAAAGAGGAGCGAGAAGATAGAGCATGCTCTTGCTTGTTCTGAGACAATCACAGGACTTATACATTCTTACGCACTTATGCGGGATTCTCGGGTGAGTGATATGGAAGTATCAGGCTTGAAAAAGAAATTCAAGGACAAGAAGTTTGCAGCTGGAGTTGATAGAGATGTTGTTTTGGAATGTGAAAATCTAGGATTGAGTTTGGAAGAGTTTATGGGAATTGCTATCTCCGGAATAAGAAAAATTGCGGATAGTGTGGGATTGAGGTAGAATACCCCTGCCGGTCTCTTAGCTGGGAAGGCATTTCAGTGTGACCTTATTATCTAAAACCTTCTTCACCTAACTTTCTTAAAATATTTTTAATCCTTCCGCAAGAAATCCTTGGCTTTCAAGCCAATGAATGAATTGCGGTAATTATTTCTATTAAAATAAATATAAAACAGGGA
>PFDB01000003.1:0-4579 GCA_002763075.1 Candidatus Pacearchaeota archaeon CG10_big_fil_rev_8_21_14_0_10_34_76
TTACTGCAATAGAATCTCCCCATTTTCTTGCCCTTGTCTTTATCATTTAATGGGATATTACCTGAGATGTTTAAACTTTTCTAATTTCTTAGAGATTTCATATCAGGCACATGACAATATCTGCTTGCATTATCAATCCTTATTGCAGGCCTCTTAAATCCAATTGGATTTCTAAAATATATTTGATCCCCCTTATCTGGATCGTATCTAACAGGTTTTCCAAAAATACTCTCAAGAGGCATTACACAAATCTCAGTATTATCAAATCCAGGACTATGAACCACTTCCCCGTTTCCTAAATAAAGACCTATATGTGTTGGAAAAACCCCATTTCTTGATGAAAAAACTAAATCACCTCTTCTGGCAGCCTCATCATGAATATGTATCCCAAATAAATCAAAAAATTCTGCAGAATGTCTTATTGTTCTATCTGTCCCAGGCACCCTTGGAAGAGGAAATCCAGAAGCTAGAAAACTATACTGAATAAATCCAGAACAATCAAAAAACCCAGGAACATTGCTCTCCTCAGCCCCAAGGTATCTACTAGAAGTAGTGCCTACAAAATCTAATGCAATTTCAACCCAGTCCTTAATTTCAATTAATTGTTCAGCCATTTTATCAATAAGCTCTTGGAGTATGAGATTCATAGGCCCCTCTGAACTCTTTCAATTCATGAGGTTCTACAGGAAGAAAAAATGTTCTCTCCCACAATCTTCCTTGTTCTATACTGGTCAGTCTAACTGCTTCACCAAACTTAAATCTATCATCAACTCGAACATTAAAAGCCAAATCTTCAATATCATGCCCATAAACATGGTCTTTGCTACCAAATCCTCGTCTAAAAAAGACATACAATTCCCTTTCCACACCTACTCTAGCAATAATACAATTTTCCATTTTCAATAAAAAACAAACTTATCACACAACTCCTTAACTTTTCCAATTATAATTTCTTGCAACTTCTCATTCTTGTAATCTTTAATCACATCAGCAATCCATTGTCCAATAATTTTCATTTCTTCCTCTTTCATTCCTCTTGTAGTAAGTACAGGAGTTCCAAGCCGAAGTCCAGATGGTTTAAACGGGCTTGAAGGATCGTAAGGAACAGTGTTCGCATTCAGACAAATTCCTGCATTTTCCAAAGCAATAGCAATCTCCTTCCCAAGTCCAATTCCAAAAGAAGTTAAGTCAATCAATATCAGGTGATTATCAGTCCCTCCAGAAACAAGTTTTATTCCCTCATTCATCAAACTATCTGCAAGGGCCTTTGCATTCTTCACAATCTGTTCACTATAAACTTTAAACTCTGGTTCTAAAGCTTCCTTAAAAGCAATAGCTTTGGAAGCAATTGTATGCATGTGTGGCCCTCCTTGCATACCTGGAAAGACTGCCTTATCTATCTGTTTTGCATATTTTTCCTTGCATAAAATCATTCCCCCTCTTGGCCCTCTTAATGTTTTGTGAGTTGTAGTTGTAACAACATCTGTAAAAGGAAATGGGCTGGGATAAACTCCAGAAGCAACAAGCCCTGCAACATGAGATATGTCAGCAACATGTATTGCTCCAACCTCCTCAGCAATTTTCTGAAACTCTGCAAAATCAATCTTTCTTGGATATGCAGTCAATCCAGAAATTATCATCTTTGGCTTCTCACGCAAAGCAATCTCTCTCACTTCTTGCATATTCAATAATCCAGATTCTTTATCAACTCCATAAGAAACCTGCTGATATGTTTTCCCAGAAAAATTAACCTGACTCCCGTGGGTTAAATGTCCTCCACATGCAAGATCAAGACCCATAAATTTATCTCCAGGATTCAAAAATGCCAAAAACACCGCAGCATTTGCAGGACTCCCAGAAAGAGGCTGTACATTTGCATGTTCAGCTCCAAAAAGTTTCTTAGCTCTCTCAATAGCAATTCTCTCAACTTCATCAACATTCTTATTTCCTTGATAATATCTTTTATAGGGATAGCCCTCAGCATACTTATTCATCAACACAGAGCCAGAAGCTTCCATTACAGCCTTAGAAACATAATTTTCAGAAGGAATTAAATTAAGAACATCTTTCTGCCTCTTAAACTCAGAAACAATATGCCCATACACTTCAGGATCGCTCTTCTTCACACCTTGCATTTCATATAAAGAAATTAAAGCCTTATAAATAATATTGTTAACAGATACACTAATTAAAAATTCTATAAATTGAAGGATTATTTTTTTGATTATCCTAAACAACTAATATTATATATTGAAAAATCAGAAATAAACTATGAAGATAGTTCTTCTCACATCAAAAGAAACAAAGTTCATAGAAACTCTAAAAGAAGATATTTCATTAGTAATCTCAAACCATCCAGATGAAAGAATAATAGAAACCTGTCTCTCACTAAACATTCCCTGCGAAATTATCCCGCATCCAGATTTTCCAAATAGACTGGATCATGACAGAGCAATAAAACTCTCTCTTGATAACGTAAATCCAGATATTGTAATTTTAACAGGATACAATAGAATAATAAAAGAAAGAAACATCTTAGAAGATTATCATAAGAAAATCATAAACATTCATTTTTCACTCCTTCCTGAATTCCAAGGAATAGACCCTTGCAAACAAGCTTTTGAAAACAAGTCAAAAATTTCAGGGTACACAATACATTACATAGATGAAGGAATAGACACGGGAGAGATAATTTTCCAAGAGAAAGTTAACATATCAGATTGTAATTCCGAAAAAGAAATCTACAATGAAATTCTGCAAGCCTCTCTTCTAGGGATAACTAAAGTTCTGAACAACCTGTGAAAACTTAAAAAGCCAAGATTCTCAGATAGAATATGCCGAAGTTGGGCAGTGGTAGCCCGCTTGCTTGGAAAGCAAGTTTCCGCAAGGATATGCAGGTTCGATTCCTGCCTTCGGCGTCTCTAAATTTATTGAACATCAAAAAAACGATGCGCCACCACGCCTTAAAAAGCATGGTTTGAAAAGGCGCTCGTTTTTTGGATGCTCAAGGAACGACCCATCCTTAAGGATGGAGTTTTCTGTCAAGTTCCTTGACATCACAATAATAATTATAAACCTTCTATTTATCGTAAAATTAATGACAGACTCAGAGAAAGGTCTTAAGGAAATGGGAGTAGAAATAAGAGCTCCAAATCAGAGAATGCCATTATTATTGTACCCTGATAAAAGAACCTTATGCGAAACTCATTTGCGCCCTCAAGAACATTATGAATCTCCTAAATTTAGGGGTAAAATATTCACACTCACAGAATTTGTCCCATGGTACAAACAAGATAGAAACACAGACGAATTCACATACTATTCTGATTGGAATGGATTCAATGTGCCTTCAAAATCATTTGAAGCTTTCTTTGATGGAAGATTTGACCCTCTCTCTGATAAAGAACAAGCTCTTATTAATTTTGCAAAAAACCTGCCAAGACCATTCTATCTAATCGCAACACATAAACCTCATCCTGGAGCTGCAGGAGTTGTCCGTCATGAATTGGCCCATGCATTATGGGCTACAAATCCAGGCTATATGCAAGAAGCTGAAAGGCTAGTGAAATCATCAGATCCAAGAGGATTAATTGACCATTTAAGAAGTGTAGGTTATGACGATAGTGTGATTTGGGATGAAGTCCACGCTCAGTCGATCAAATGCCGTCCAGATGCAATAGAACTCATACCTGATGGGTTACATGAAGACATGCTTGCCACGTTCCTAAGATTCTTCCCTAAAAGAGACCTAGATGTTTATCTTGATGGATTGAATGAAGAAGATAAATAACATTTCACAATTACTTTAAATATTAAATATTTCTGCAAATTCAATGAAAGTATATCATTACATAGAAACTGAAAATTTGAGAGAGATATTAGCTAATGGATTAAAACCATCTACAATAGATCCTGCTATTCTTCCAAGGGATGGGAGAAAATATGTTGTAAGAAGTCTTTATGGTGCAAATTACATAACTAGAACAAATCCAGAGTTTTTCAGAGAGGAGTTATCAAGATTTTTAAACATTGAATTGAGACATCCATTCCTATTCACATGTGCATTGTTAGAACCATCTCCAAAAGGATGGCTTGAGTTAGGGCTGATGAGTAAATTGATGAACCAAAGATTTTTTGCTAGACATAAAACTCCCACATTACTAGAGATAGAGTTATCCAGAACAGATAGTGTTTTTGTCAGAGATGCAGCAATAAATTTTGCAGAAAAAGGAAATGGTTCTTGGGAAGAATATCTTAATTCAAATATCCCTCTTGAAGAGTACACTGGAGGTTTCATCGCTCCAGAAATCTGGATTCCTACACCAATATCTCAAAAATTGATAAGGGAAATCCCTATTCCAAACTCATTATAAAAGCAGAAACCAGTTCATTCTCTAAAATTTTTCCATCTGGACTCATACAACTCGCAAGAGTTGGATGTATGTGGAGCTTGCTCTGCAAATACCTAGAACCTGGAGAGGTTATAGAATAGATAGATTAAAAAACCCTGATTTTCCTTAAATATCGTGTTAAAAGCGATTTTAACATGGAACTAAATTGAACGGGAGGACAAAGTGAC
>PFDB01000003.1:4592-5958 GCA_002763075.1 Candidatus Pacearchaeota archaeon CG10_big_fil_rev_8_21_14_0_10_34_76
CGAACTAAAGCAGTTTTTCTCTGAGTTTGGAGAGATAACTGAAGCAGTGGTCATCACAGACAGGCATTCAGGTAGATCAAAAGGATTCGGATTCGTGACTTTTGCAGATGCAGAAAGCGCTCAAAAAGCAATTTCCGCTATGAACGGCAAAGAAGTAGAGGGTAGAGCTCTAACAGTAAACGAAGCAAAATCTGAAAACTAATTCTGAACAAAACGTTTATAAAAACAGAATTATTTAAGGATTGATGCAAATGAGAATATCCACTATATTTATTTTTTTATTTTTTATTACCCTTCCTATTGTTTCTGCATTTGATGCAGACATTACCATAGAAACTAATAGACCAGAGGTTGGTCTTGTAATAAGAATCCTTGATCCAGCTACATTATCTATAATTGATACTGTGTATGCTCAAACAGAACCAACAGGTATAGCCACAGCCTCTTATACAACAAGTCGCCCTGAAATATCATTTAAAGTTATGATAATAAGAAATGGAGAAATAATTGAAGAAGAGACATTTGAAGGTCCTTACACCCAAGCAGAAATTTTCTTAAGCATGATAAACAAATCAAAGACTCAGTCAGGAACAGTTGACACAGATAGTACTGACACAAACACAGAATCAAATACAACAAATGAGGAAGAACTCGAAGAAAATTCAGAAATCTCTTCAGAAGGGAATGGTTCAGATTCAGGAATTACTGGAAATGCTATAAACCTTGAAGGAAATGTCTGGAAAAATTCTACATATTACCTTTTAGCAGCAGTCCTTATAGCAGGAATAGTGGGATTCTTTTTAATTAAAAAATTCTCCCCTGAGAGAACTCCAAAAGATACATTCTCTCAAAAAATAGAACCTAAAGCATTTCAACCTAAATCAGTTCAGCCTCAATCGCAACAAGCAATTATGGTAAAAAATGAAGATATCCATCAAGAGCCAGACATAGATAGAATGGAACAAAGAATAACTGAACTTCAATCAGAAATCAAAAATTTAAAGAAGAAAGAAAGAATAAGTGATGCTGAAAGAAGATTTGAAGAAGCTAGAAAAGAGCTTGAAAGACTTAAAGACGAAAATAAAAGATAGGCGTATTTCTCTCTACTATTTTGATTTAAAATGAATTTTGATATTTTTTCTAAGTAAAAAAATAGAGAGATTATTAAAATGTATAATTTTTTGTAATCATTGCGCCGAAACTTGCAAGATGATGGCTCAATCCTATAGTAAGAATACCAATTCTTAAAAACTACTCTTTCCGAGTTTAATAATGCCCGGATGGCACAATGGTACTGCGTGAGTCTCGAAAACTCATTTCCTTCGGGATTTCCCGGTTCGATTCCGGGTCCGGGCGTTCTTCACTT
>PFDB01000003.1:5967-13500 GCA_002763075.1 Candidatus Pacearchaeota archaeon CG10_big_fil_rev_8_21_14_0_10_34_76
AGTATTGTCGGGATAGGAGTGATGGACTAGTTTACTTTATGCCAGGGTTTAACCCTTGAACCAACAGCAACGGACCATAGAAATATCTTAGGCAGTTTTGGGAGAAAATCAGACCATGAATCGCTATTATAAGTCAAAAATAATGAGTTTGGATAATTCCTTTCTATTACAAGATTATCAGCTTCAGAAGCAGCCAAATAAATCTCTAGACCCTTATTCTTATTTAACCCATTATAATGCTTAGAGGAAGATCTTTTTAGAAAAGAATACCTCTTATCTCTTAAATCAATTTTTCTTTTTTTGAGATCCGACATCTTAATATTATCAGATTTCCAAAGTTTACTCAGAAAAACAGTTTTGAAACCATATTCATAGGATAATCCCTTTATTGTAGAATAATAGTTTTTAATCAAGTCCTTGTCTAACTTGTTAATTTGACCATGAACATCGGTTAGTACAAGAGTTACCCTAACATTAGGATAAATCTTTTGTAGGCCTTTCTTTAAATCCCTTAAATTGGATAACGCAAAAATATCCTTTTCATCAATATTTGCCTTTTCAACACCCCAATATCCAACAAAGTTAAGAGAAGAATTTTCTTTTATAGCATTAGCTAAAGTTATTTTGATATCTGAAAGGCCTTCATCTTTTTGGGTTGACTTTTTATCACAAAATTTGAAGTTAATAATTGCATCAGTTAGAATTTCAACCTTTGATTCCAATTCATCATTCAAACTACTAACGCTATTTGAGGTAGGTCTTATACTATTAAATCTAGCCTTTGTATAAAGATATTTCTTGAATAGTTTAAAGTAATAAGCAACTTCTTTGTTAGTTAAATTCCAATCTGCAAATTCTACACTTAACTGTTCAAACTCCTTGTCAGAAACCTTTTTCCTTAAAATATCATAAAACAACCCTCCAATTGATTGATTCCCCTTATATCCTGCACCTTCACTAAGAACTACTTTGGGCCTATTATACACATATTCAGGAAGACGATCCTTAAGAGCTTCTCTTAAAATCCACTTGGTTACCTTTTTACCATTAACACTTTTTACTTTATATTTTGCAGGAATTGTTAGGGCATAATCTGCTAATTTAGTATCGAAGAATGGGACTCTAACTTCTAAAGTAAAGTTCATAGAAACTCTGTCAACTCTCTGGAATTGTGTTCTAGGTAAGTCTTGAATAAATTGACTAATCTTAGATTCGATCTCCTCATCATCGAGTGCCTTCCTAAATTCAGGATATCCGGCAAAAAGCTCGTCTGGACCTTCTCCACACAATATAACTTTTAGACCATTTTCTTGAGCAAACCTACATAAATAGTAATAAACAGCTGATTGTCTAATCATATTGGGTTCGTAGCTTTCGGTAATTTTGACTAGTTCAGGTATTAGATTAATCATTTCACTTTCAGTTGGAGGCTCAATTGTGACAAGACGTATATTATTTTCTTCGCAATATCTTTTAGACACAACCATATCTGGAGCATCAGGCTTTCCAGCAGAAATAGCAACAATTTTTGAATGATATTTAATTGCTGTGGCCAAAATTGCAGTGCTATCTATTCCACCACTCAGAAAAACACCTACAGGTAAATCTGTATCAACCCTTTTTTTGACAGCCTCATCAAATAAATGTCTTATTCTAATAACCATTTGAGATTTGGAGTCTTTTGTTTTTTTAATCGGAACATGATGGTATTTCTTTAGCTTCCAATTTACCATGTAATGCCCTGGAGGAAATGCTTTTACATCATTTATAGCCTTAAACTGGCTTAACTGTTTTATTTCAGAGGCAAAATGATAATTGCCTAATTCATCTTGTGAATAATAAAGAGGCTTAACTCCATAAGGATCTCTAGCAATCACTACCTTATTCTTTTTTGTATCATATATTACAAAAGCAAACATTTCAGAATCTAGTTTGTTAAACATAGACTCACCATATTCTTCCCACAGATGTACCAATGTTTCAGTGTCTGAATCTGTCTTGAAATTATGGCCTTTTTTTGTCAAACTCTTTTTAATTTCTTTATGATTGAAGATTTCGCCATTTAATATAGCGAAAATTGTGCTATCTTCATTTTCTACGGGTTGCATAGCGTTCTGCCTATCTACTATTTGTAACCTATTTGTGCCTAAAACAGCATTATCAACAGATTTAATCTCATATCTGGAGTATCCTCTATGCTCAATAACTTCCAGACTTCTCTTTATGGAAAAATCCTTTTCTTCAATTTTATTTCCGAATATTGCTCCTATTCCACACATAGTTTTATTAGGGAAATTTTAGCTTTTAAACATATGTTCTCCCAAAAAGGACTATAATAATAAGATTTAAATATTAAATTAAATTATTATTTCCATGGAAATTGATACCTCAATATTGGAAGATTTGGGGCTTACAAACGCAGAGATTAAGGTTTACCTAGGATTGTTAGAATTAGGAGATTCTAGTGCAGGACCAATTTTACAAAAAACAGGATTACAAAACTCGGTTGTGCACAGATCACTTCATGGTTTGATAGATAAGGGTCTAGTGAGTTTCATACTAGAGAGAAAACACAGAATTTATCAGGCTTCAGACCCTAAAAAATTCTTTACATATCTAGAAGACAAAAAAAAGAAGTTTGAAAGACTCTTGCCACAACTTGAAAAAAAGCGCCAAATGGCCAGAGACCATAAAGAAGCACAAATTTTTAGGGGTAAAAAGGGAATAAATGAAATTTATACACAGTTATTGAATAGTGAAGGAAAAGAGTATAACACATTTGGAGGAGGTAAAAGAGTAACATTTGATGTTATGGGTGAAGAATGGTGGAAAACTCTTCATATAAAAAGAATAGCAAAAAAAATTAAGTCGAGACAAGTTTTTGATACCACAATCAAGGATTATGCTATAAAGTTAAACAAATTGCCTTATACAAACATAAGATTCCTTTCTCAAGAATTCGAACAATTAACAGAAACAGTAATAATTGGAGATTTTGTAGCAATAATTATGTTTACAGAAGATCCATATGGGATTTTAATTCACGATAAGATTCTAGCTGAAAATTATAAGAAACAATTTGAAATTCTTTGGAAACAAGCCAAACCCTAATTTGGGTCGAGCGTACTCGCACGTTAGAGGTTAGTGGTCCGGGCGTTCTACCATCTTAGCACCTAATGGGATATCTAAATTTTAGGTTTGGCAATAATCATAGAAACGATCCCTTCGTTTGACTCGTATTGCTCCTCCATAGCTACAAAATTGAAGTCAGCCTTAGAAAGATTATTTTTAATCTCTTCTAGTGAATCATTGAATACTTTGTCTACAGTGTATATAAAAATTGAAGTATTTTGTTTTTTCAGTATCCTGTGAGCTTCTTTCAAAACATTTACCCATCTATTATCTTTGGAAAGTCCTGTTCTTCTAGCCAATACTATGTCTTGAGAATTACTTTCTATAGGCGTTTTGAGTACAGATCCAGTAATAATTTCTATATTCTTCAGATGTAATTTTTCAATAAATTGTCTGGCTATTTTGTTCATAGTCTCAGAAACATCTATGCAAGTTACAAATCCATTGGGTACAAATTCTTTGGCTAAAAATAATTCATAGACTGCTAATCCTGAGGCAAAACTTGTAATCTTGAAATCCGACTTAACTTCAGCATATTTTTGAAATAAAATTAATTCTGGTAGATGGTTCTCATTGGCGACCACCTTTTTCCACGCATTGGAAATTCTGTCGTATACTCTGCTTATTAATAACTCATCTTTATTAGGGGAATCATAAAGTTCACCATATCCCTTTTTGATCTGCTCTTCAGCTAATTTCATTTCCTCTTCAGAGGGTTTTTCACCTACGGTGTTAAGCAGGTGTTCTCTAAGTTTCTTTCCTAAATCCTTTAGGTTCATGTTGAAACCAAGAAATAACTGATATAAAAATATTTAGGATATGCTCTCCCTATACAATCTTTTTAAAGCTATACTGTCTCAGAAAAAAGCTCACCCAGAGAGTCCCTGAAATTATGCAATAGTGAGCTGTGTTTGGTCTGGACTTAACTCTATCAGGTGATATTTGTGGAATGTTTTCTATTTATATATTATTAGCAATACATTTAATAATTAGGGTAAATTTAGAAAGGTTTATATATTATTAGCAATACATTTAATAATGATAAAGGGAACTAATAAATATGAAAAATTGGCAGAAACCTTAGAAGGATTCTATACTATAGAAACTCTTGAGGATAGGTTAAAGATAAATAGATCTAAAGCAATTTACGTGATTCATAGACTAAGAAAACTTGGCTATGTAAAAACTAGTTATGGGGCTGGTAAAAAAAGATTGTACAATATTTCTCTCAGGAACAAGCAAAAAGGAATAAGTTATACCCAATGGATAAACGGAGCTTCACCTACTGCTAGTTATGCTATAGTTGCCTCTCCTAATGATTATTATGTTCATGATAGAACACCTTCTTACGAGGAATCTCTTATTTATGCCATAAAGCAAAAAGATGTTCGTTATTTGATTGCTTCTTTAATCTTATTTAGAAAAATATCAGATTGGAGTTTATTATATAATCTTGCCAAAAAGGAGAATTTAGTTAGCGAAGTAGTCGCTCTTTACGAGGTCGCAAGAAGAATTGTAAAAAAGATAAAAAAGATGCCAAAAAGATTTCTCAATCTAGCACAAAAGAAGAAAATTAAAAAATTCCATTATATTGTAGATCATATTTCTTCAGATGATTTTAAGGATATTGAAAATAAATGGAAAGTTTATATCCCATTAAACCGTGCAGATCTTGAGGAGTATACAAGATGATTGATGTACAACAACAAGAGGCAATGTTAATAGCTATAGGAAAAACACTTCCCAAAAAAATATCTGTCTATGCCATAGGCGGAACTGCCATGATGTTTATGGGAATTAAGAACTCTACATTAGATATTGATTTTGTTTTTAATAAAAAGAATGATAGAGAAGAGTTTATGGATGCATTAAGAAAATTGGGGGCTAAAGACTCTGATGTAACGTTAATCTACGGCTTAAAAAACAACACTCCACTAATGCTTGAATTTTCTAATTGCCGTTTTGATATGTTTATGAATAAGATAATTACTTCCACTTTTTCCGATGCAATGAAAGAAAGATCTAAGCAAACGCATGAATTTGGCAATCTTATTATTAAAGTTGCAAATCCTCATGATATCCTTATCATGAAAAGCGTAACTTCAAGAGCTAAAGATCTAGAAGATATAATTGCTATCGTTAATAAAAGCCAAATTGATTGGAATATCATTGTAGAGGAAGCAAAGGAGCAAGTGAAGCTTGGTAATGAGGTTGCAATCATGGGCTTAGGAGAGAAACTTGAGAAACTCACTAATCAAAAAGCAATCAGCGTACCTAAAACCATCTTAGACAAGATTTGGAAGTTATTTAATAAACAAGTTAGGGAAAAAGTTAAAGTGAGCAAAGGATAGATTTTTTAGCTCTGGGTTGGACAGAAGTGTCGTTTGTTTGATCCGGGCGTATTTCACAGCTGTAACCTTTAGAGTATTTTATCTAACTTTTTCAACTATCCAACCTAAATCATTCATTCTCTGAACGGCAAAACTTTCCATTCCTTCTTTAACAACAAGTAAATCCAACTGATGATAAATTCCCTCAATTTCTATTTTCCCCCCAGAATAAAGATCAAACCAGGTCTTTTCTGTATTGAGATTTTTCCAAGCTTTTGGAATATATTCTTTATTAATCATCACTACTAAATCAATATCGCTTCCATTATGTCCATGATATTCTTCTACATACCTGCCAAATTCTCTTCTTACAACACTTCCCGTAAGATAGGCTTCAGATACTTCTGGCACTAGTTGTGTTTCAATAAAAGACAATATTCTTTTATGAATCTCTTCCTGATTGGGATAAAGAGTTTTTGCTGGTTTCATAAACTTTGTAAATTTATAACGTTTATTAACTTATCACTTCAATCTCGACAATAGTTAAATATCATTTAATCTAAGAAATCTTGTATCTAGCTTGTACATAAAACCACCCACTCAAATCACAAAATGGTGCTAAGTCTGGGCGTAATACCCTTTTGTTTCTTAATAATAGTAACATAATAGTAATCTTTAAATATATAGCCTTGCTAGAATAAATATGGAAAGAAAACAAAAAAGCGTAAGAATGAAGCTTGTTGAAAATACCATGATAGTAGGTTTGACAGGTCTAATCTGATGGTATGTCGTGATAAATCCTATTAAGAAATCCGTTGAATTTGAACAAGAAGCACGAGAAAGGGGCGTTTCAGTACAAGAACTATGTCGTGAAAGAGGGGAGAGCGATGTTTATGAAATAAATAGTCTTTACAATAATTTAAGAGGCATGAAATATCATAACCCTGTGCCAGTCCCACTAGATTAAATCAGATTGACAAATTCTTTCTTAACTTTTTCTAAAGTTTGTTTGTTAATTTTTGCGACTTTTTTGATAATCGTCTTCTTATCTAATGTGAATATTTTATCTAGTTTTATTCTGCTCTTTACAGGAATAGATCCGATTTCTAAATCCTTATTTTCAACCATAATAGAGTATTTTGCGTTTTTTAGATTAGAAGTCATGCCACAAGTTATTACATCTTCTGAATCTTGGATGTCTTTATCCCTTGAAAGAATTAAAACAGGTCTCTGTTTAATAGCGCTTAAATCTGAAAAAGGGAAAGGAACTATTACTATATCTCCTTGATTATACATTGTTCCAAACTTCATCCTCTTTATTATCCCATAACTTTCTTGCAACTTTCTCAGAATGTTTTAATAAATCGGAAAAGTCTTCTTTTTTGACTTTTTTGAGAACAAGAGAATCATCACTCCGAGTAATAATTAATTCATCTCCTTGTACAATCCTAAGAGAGTCTCTCATTGCCACAGGCAGGGAAATCTGTCCTTTATCTGTAACCTTAATTATCTTGGTATCCATGTTAAAGTAAGAATTTCCTTACTTATAAATTTTTCGATTTGCCATTAACTTCTACGATGTTTAAAAATCCTAGAGATTACAGAAAGATAAGCTAATCAAATCCGAGTCATACTGATATGCAGAAGTAAGTGGTGTTTGGTCCGGGTGTGTTTCACAACTGTAACAATTAGCTATCGAAGAGAATAAAAAGATAGAATCTCACTTATTCTTATGAAAATCACAAGTGGAATTAGCCCAAAAGAAATTTCTGATCTTGCAAAAAGAGTTGTAAAGTTATTGGATAAAGAAATTGATGATATTTGGTTTTTCTGTGGGTGGAGAAATGAAAAACCTTGTAAGGGCTTCAAATCATTAGGAGAAGAAGATCTTAGACAAATGAGGTCAAGTCTTGCAAGTGCTAAAAGAAAACTGGATGAGTTGTTGTTTGTCTTTCCTCTTGTACGATTCAAGAGAAAAGTGACTACTCCTTGCCCTAAAGGGCAAGGCTTCTACGAGTGATGCACATCCTGATTTCTCACATAATCTATTGCTCTCTCAACTTGAATAAAT
>PFDB01000009.1 GCA_002763075.1 Candidatus Pacearchaeota archaeon CG10_big_fil_rev_8_21_14_0_10_34_76
AAGTTGAGAGAGCAATAGATTATGTGAGAAATCAGGATGTGCATCACTCGTAGAAGCCTTGCCCTTTAGGGCAAGGAGTAGTCACTTTAGTGAGATGAAAAAGAAGACAGTCAGGATTTGGTATTGGATTGTTACTCTGTTGTTTGCTCTATTTATGATATTTTCTGGAGTTATGGGGCTGATTGGAACTGAGGATGGGAATGAATTATTGATAAGTTTGGGATATCCCTTATATTTGAATATTATAATTGGTGTTGCGAAAATTCTTGGAGCTGTTGTTTTGGTTTATCCTAAATTTAATGTTTTGAAAGAGTGGGCTTATGCAGGGTTCACCATTGATATGATTGGAGCTTCAGCTTCATTTGCTTTTAATGGAAATAGTTTCGGAGATATTTTAGGTCCGTTGATATTTTTGGCTGTGATGTTTGTTTCTTATGGGCTTTGGAAGAAAACTAGGAAGTAAATTCTTGAGATAATTGGGATTTTTAAGCATTATCGAAAAGGAGGGTATACCTCAGGATTGTTTTAACTTTGGATAATTTCTCTTGGTAAATTCTATTACTTTTTCCGCATATTCTTTATCTAACCTCGTTCCGTAATAGAGCATTCCGTTTCTAAAATATCTTATTTTATCCATAAATTGAATATCGCTTTCGCTAAATCCCAAAACCTGTAAATATGATATTTCTGCTGAGTGAGCATTAAGACCTGAAGTATTGTAACCTTTGCTGTAAAGTTTTGCTCTAATAAGCAACATCAGGATATCGTAGCAATATTCAACATAGTCGTTTGAGTTTTCATCTTTCACACCTATTTTATCTATTCTTTCTTTTAAGGAATTCATTTTTCTTTCTGATTCAAAAATGAGGCTTTTTGCTCTTTCGGTGTTGGGTTTTATCTTTTTTACAAGTCCGATTTTAATATATTCTTCAAATGCTCTTATTGACTTCATAGTTCAACACTTCCCGAAAGAATAATTCCATTTAAAATATTATTCCTTAAATTTATATGTATTTTTTTCCATGATTCATAGAACTGGATGTTTATCTCTTTTTCAAACACTTTTTCAAAATTTTCGATATTCAGTTCTTTTTCCTTCCTTCCTATGACTGCTATGTCTATATCAGAATTCTCCGTATCTTCTCCTATCGCATAACTTCCAAACAAGACCATGGTGCCCCCAGCTAGTTCCTGTTCCAAGTAGTCAAGTAATCCAGAAAGATAGATATTTTTTAGATTTTCCAGTTGCTTTAGCTCTCTTGCTTTTTTCTCATCTCTATTAAACATGACAAAATTTATATTCTTTACTTTTTCAATTTTTATTAAATTGTCTTTCTCAAGAATTGACAATGAATTGGATATGGCTGTTGGAGAAACTTTTAGTAGCTTGGCAATCTCTCTCTGGCTTAATCTCCTTTCTGCTTTTAAACAAAGTAATGAGAAGATTTCTGCCTGTAATCTTGTCCAATTATGTTTATATATGTCCATATTAATTTATATGTATAAACTTAAGTTTATAAACATTTGGCGGGCGTTCGTGATTTGAATATTCGGGTTTTGGATTTTTTTAAGGATTGTGGGATTTGTTCTGGGATTGAATAGCAGGATGATGTTAGGATGTATCATCGGCCTTTGCTTGAAGATGAAGTGATAGTTCTTGCTAATGGATTTGATTAGGGATAGGTTTTTTAATCTTGTTTATTAATTTATATCATGAAAGAGAAAGGAATCAAGAATACAAAAGGAGTTAGTGTAGAGAAGGATGATTTTTCTGAATGGTTTACGCAAATTATGTTGAAAGCGGATTTAGCAGATTATAGTTCGGTTTCTGGAATGATGGTTTATAGGCCTGGAGCTTATGAGCTATGGGAGAAGATTGTTTATGAAGTTGATAAAAGATTTAAGAAAATTGGAGTGAAGAATTGTTATTTTCCTTTATTGATTCCTGAGAAGAATTTTGAGAAGTTGAAAACACATACGGAAGGATTTAAGCCAGAGGTTGCTTGGGTGACTGAAGCAGGAGATACTAAGCTTTCAGAGAGACTTGCAATTCGTCCTACTAGTGAGGCAATTATGTATGAATCGTATTCAAAATGGATAAGAAGCTGGAGAGATTTGCCTTTAAAATTGAATCAATGGAATAATGTTGTTAGATGGGAATTCAAACATCCTGTGCCTTTTTTACGAGGGAGGGAGTTTTTGTGGAATGAAGGACATAGTGCTTATGCTACAAAGAAAGAGGCGGAGGCAGAGGAGAAAAAAATAATCGGAATTTACAAAGATGTTTGTGAGAATTATCTTGCTTTGCCTGCACTGATTGGAAGAAAATCTGAGAAGGAAAAGTTTGCAGGGGCAGAATACAGTGTGAGCATGGAATATTATATGCCAAATGGAAAAGCTATACAAGGTCCTGATTTCCATTTTGATGGACAACATTTTGCAAAAGCATACGATATTCAATTTTTAGATAAAGATGGAAAGAAACAATATGCTTGGCAGAATACTTACGCTATATCTACAAGAATGTTAGGGGTGATGTTTGCAGTGCATTCAGATTCTAAAGGACTTATATTGCCTCCAAAAATTGCTTTGAACAAAGTTGTAATTGTTCCTATTCTATTTGATGATTCACGAGATAAAGTTCTTAAGGTTGCTAGAGATTTGGAAATCAAATTAAGAAAGTTTGGAGTTATCTTGGATGATAGAGAAGAATACAAGCCAGGATTTAAGTTCAATGAGTGGGATATGAAAGGAATTCCTTTGAAAATTGAGATTGGACCTAGGGACTTGAGTAAGAAGGAAGTTGTTGTTTCTCGAAGAGATAATGGTAAAAAAGAAAGCGTGAAGATAAAAGACATTGAGAAGTATATCTGGAGAGTATTTGAGGAGATTCAAGATAGTTTATTTGAGAAAGCAAAGAAATTGCTTTATGATAATATTGTTGAATGCAAGAATTTGGGAGATGTTGAAAAAGCCATTAATGGAAAGAAGATTGCATTTGCTCCAATGTGCAAAAGGATTGAATGTGAAGATGAACTGAAAGATAAGACTGGAGCTAAGGTTTTGAATATACCATATACAACCTCTCCGGGTTCTATGAGTCCAGGGAACAGACATGACACCTCTCCGGGTTCTATGAGTCCAGGGAACAGACATGACACCTCTCCGGGTTCTATGAGTCCAGGGAATAGGAAAGAGAAATGTGTTTTATGTTCTGGGGATTCTGAGCATTGGGCTTACATAGGGAAGAGTTATTAAAATGGTAGAACTAAGATTTAATCCTGGAGATTATGTACAACTAAAACTTGCTCAGTTTAGAGAACTTGAAGGGACTGCACTTGAAAGTCATGATAAAAGTATTGTTCTTCTCAAACTAAGATCTGGATATAATATAGGGATACCAAAAGAGAACATTCTTGGAAGTAAAATCTTGAAGAAATTTAAAGATGAGAAAAGAGAGTATAAATTGCCTTCTGGAAAAGGGAAACCAAAGATTGGTATGATTATTACAGGCGGGACGATTGCAGCCAAGCTAGACAGTAAGACTGGAGGTGTGCATTGGCTTACAGATACTGCAGAATTCGCGAAGTTTTATCCCAAACTATTTGAAAAAGTCGATGTAAAAAAAATAGAGGTGCCATTTATGATGGCATCTGAGAACATGTCCTATAATGAATGGGCAAAAATTGCTGAATCTGTTGAAAAAATGCTAAATGATAAAGACATCAAGGGGGTTATTATAACTCATGGAACTGACACTCTGCATTACACAGCAGCAGCGTTATCTTTCTTTTTAAGAAATTTGAACAAGCCTGTTGTCTTGACCTACAGTCAAAGGAGTATTGACAGAGCAAGCAGTGATGCAGAGCTTAATTTGCAATGTGCTGTTGAAATGGCTTTGAGTGATTGTGCAGAAGTTGTTCTTGTTGGGCATGCATCTATGGATGACGATCATTGCCATGCTCTAATTGGAACAAAAACGAAGAAGATGCACACTTCAAGAAGAGATGCTTTCAAATCTGTCAACATAGGGCCTCTTGCAAAAGTCTGGAAAGATAATGTTGAATTTCTTGAGGAGAGAAGACCTAGAAATGATGAGAAAGTTGAGTTAGACACTAATTTCAGCGATAAAATTGCACTTGTTAAATTTTATCCTGGTCAGGATCCTGACATTTTGGATTACTATAAGGATAAGGGATACAAAGGCATTATAATTGAAGCTACAGGATTGGGGCATGTTGCATCTTCTGAATCGAAAAACAGTTGGGTAATCAAAATTAAGAAATTAATAAAAGAAGGAGTTATAGTCTGTGCTGTAGCACAAACGATTTATGGCAGATTAAATCCTAAAGTTTACTCCTTAGGAAGAGAGCTTGAGGAAACAGGAGTTATTTTTTTGGAAGACATGCTTGCAGAGACTGCATTTGTGAAGCTTGGCTGGGTGCTTGGGCATAGAACTTGGAAGGGTAAGGAAAAGGAAAAGATGCTTGAGAATTTTGCTCGGGAGTTCAATGAGCTTTTAAAAGAATGAAAATTTTGGTGACGGGGGGAGCTGGATTTATAGGGAGTCATCTTGTTGATAGACTTGTTGAGGAAGGACATGAAGTTATAGTGATAGATGATCTTTCTTCTGGAAATAGAGAAAATGTAAACTCTAAGGCAATGTTGATCATAAGAGACATAGTTGATGATGTTGAAGATGTTTTTAAGGAGGGAATCGATTATGTTTTCCATTTAGCAGCACAGATGAATGTGCGTGTTTCATTGGATAATCCTGAGAAAGATGCTAAGATAAATATTCTTGGAGGTTTGAATATAATAAAAAATTGCGTTAGGTATAATGTTAAGAAGATGATTTTTTCATCTACAGGGGGGGCAATTTATTCTTCAAAGGCAGAAATTCCTTGTGATGAGAATAGTGAGGCTAAGCCTGAATCCCCTTATGGACTTGCTAAGTTAACAATTGAAAATTATTTAAGAATTATGGAATCAACTAGAGGGTTGAACTATTGTGCACTAAGGTATGCAAATGTATATGGCCCGAGACAGAATGCAAAAGGCGAAGCAGGAGTTGTGTCTATATTTATTAGCAACTTTCTTAATGGAAGAGAATCGGTTGTGTTTGGAGATGGGGAACAGACAAGAGATTATGTATTTGTTAATGATGTTGTTGATGCAAACATTATTGCAATGGAGAAGAATTTGAAGGGAGCTTTTAATGTTGGAACTGGTATTGAGGTAAGTGTGAATGAAATTGCAAATAAGATAAACAAGTTAATGAAGGACTCTGGAAAAATAATCCATGGTAAGGCTGTAATTGGAGAGTTAAGAAGGAATGCATTGGATGCAAACAAATTAAAATCTGAAGGATGGAGTTTAAATAATGATCTGGATGAGGGGTTGAAAAAGACAGTTGAATGGTTTAAGAAAAATTTATTTTAATTTTCTTTCAATTTTAGAAAGTTGTTGTTTAATTTCTTGTATTTCTCTTTCTGCTTTTCTATTCACTGCATAATCATATTCAGCCCTTATTCTATCTTTTTGTGCTTCTCTGTTTTGGCTCATTAATATAATTGGGGCTTGTATTGCAGCTATTAATGAAAGGCCAAGATTTAACAAGATAAATGGGTAAGGATCAAATGGTTCTAGATTGTATATCTTAAATAAATAATATCCATTTAACGTAATCCATGCGGCGATAGCAATTAAAAAGATTATTATGAACACCCAAGAACCTGCCCATTTTGTAAGATTGTCTGCAGATTTTTGTCCAAAAGTTAATTTAGATGAGAGTGTTGGATGTTTCTCTTTATCTTCTTTTCCTAACATATTAATTTTTACTCAATTAGGAATTTAAAGGTTTCTACAATAAGATTTTTAAAGAAAGAAATCTAAAATTTGATGTATTAAGATGACAACACATTATTATGGAAAGATTTTTGTAGGTGTTGGAGATTATAGTATTGCACTTATGGAACAGGCAGAGAGGGGAGTTGATCCGACGAATTCTGCTTTTGAAGAAATTGTTTCTGCGCCTGCTGGAGAAGAACCAACAATGATACACACTAAAACTGGACTTGAGAGGTTTTCGGATAGATACCCTAGTTGGGGAAATTCTGGAAGAGATTTTTAAAATGGCAAAAGGAAATGGGTTTCACAAGAGGGTTTTGCGCGCGCAAAGAGGACAAGGAGATTATTTTTTAGGAACAGAGCCTCTTCCTAAACTGAATTTGAGTCAGGATGGTGTTTATAAGGTTCATGGAAATTTTAGAGGACTTGATCAGGGAGGGATTTCTGCAAGTTATTTTTTTGGAGAGGCTTTATGTTTAGAAAAAATTGGGGAAAGGGTTGAATTGGTGGGAATGTATGGGGGAGAGATGTGGAGATACCAAGGAAGAACTTCAGATTTCATTATTTCTTCTAATGGGGATGGGATTGGAAGAATAGACCTCGGTTATGGAATCGCAAGAACTATTGAGCCTACAGATCCTAAGGCTAGAAT
>PFDB01000019.1:0-11240 GCA_002763075.1 Candidatus Pacearchaeota archaeon CG10_big_fil_rev_8_21_14_0_10_34_76
GGATTTATTCAAGTTGAGAGAGCAATAGATTATGTGAGAAATCAGGATGTGCATCACTCGTAGAAGCCTTGCCCTTTAGGGCAAGGAGTAGTCACTTTCATCAATAACTTTTTGCTGTGCTTTTTTATCAGACATTCGCACGAATCTTATCAGGAGGTCTGTTAATGCTTCCGTATTAAAGACTCGAATTTTGTGTGCATCAGTGATGAAATAGAATCTAAATCCTTCATACTTCAATTCTTTTATTGCAATTCCACCTATATGTCCGAGGGATTTTCCTTTTTGTGGAGTCTGTTCTAAAGATTGTAAATGTTCTAGAATATCTATAGATTTTCCTTTAAATCTCTTATAAATCTCTTCTTTCAAGGATGGCACAATTTCTACTTTGGCCATTTTTTCTTAGCTTCGGCGATTGCTTCTTCAATAGGTATTGCTTCTCCTTCAAATAGAAGCTGACGCAATTGCTCTTTAATAGCCATTGAATATAGGCGATTAATTATGTCGTCGTAGGAGTCTCCTTTAGTTCCAAATGATTGAAGTTTTTTCTTTGTGCTTTCATCAACTTGTATTGTGGTTGCCATAGTATCTATAGTAACTATAGTGGCTATATTTATAAAGATTTTGGTTGCGAAGGATTGTGGGGATTTGTTTTGGAATTGAATGGCATCACGAGGAGGTTTTCTTTAATAAATCGAGATAAACTTGGACCTGACATAAAATGTGCAATTTGCAGCTTTTCTTCCATACAAAATCAAGATAAACTAGAATTATAAAGATTATCTAAATCCCATGGAAAATGACTAGTTGGTATCATGCCCCTGCCGGTCTGTGGGCTCTGATGGCAGAATGGTGGGATTTGTAGTTACACTAAAGATATCTTCTTTAAACTCTCTTTAACTACTTTGATTTCTTCGGTTGCGGCTACCCAAATCCTTTTCAAACTAGCTTCGAAATAAGAGTGTACAATAAAATCTCTAAATTGAGACATTTGAAACCAGGGAACATGTTTATTCTTTTCTTTTAATGCACGCGGAATGTTCCTGCTTGCTTCGCCTATTATTTCTAACCTTCTTATAATTCCGTCTTGAATTAGCTTATTGTTGTTGAATTCTTCTTCAGAAACGCCTTTCAGGTAGCTTTCTATTTGTGTTATACTCTCTTTGATATCATTAAGATATAATTTATAGTCTCTTTTCATCTTATTATCGGTATTTCTTCACTTAGTATTCTTTTCTTCAACTCTTTTCTTATACATTCATATTCCACTAAATCAACTTTTCTTTTCAATTTTTTTTCTAAGAGAATTTTTATACCAATAAACTCAAATAATCCTATCTCATCGTCTATTTCTACAAGTATATCCACATCGCTTTTCTTGGTTTGTTCTCCTCTAGCATAACTTCCAAAAATACCTGCCTTAGTTACTTTGTTTTCTTTTAGTAAGGGGATTATTTTTTCTTTAATTTTCTCTATTTCAGTCTTATATTTCATGTTTATAGTTATGACTTTTAAGCTTTTAAGGATTGTGGGGAGGAGAATTTTGGAGCGATGGGGGTAGCAGTAGAGGGTCGAGCAGCAACCGCTGTCCAGATCGGGCAGGCCGTTGCGGCGTTTGAGCTTGTACTCCTCGAAGGCGAGGAACTCGGCGATGAGCGACCGGTTGGCCTCGCAGATCTCGGGATTGGCCAGCATCCCGGCCTTCGCCCGTTCGTACCGTGCTCTGGACATCATCGTGGCAAGAAGTAGACCTCCTTTATGAAGGGTGAACTGGTGAACGGAGCGGCGGGGTGGCGTGGAACCGCATCCGGGACTCCCCCACCGCTCGGGATGCGCACCACTCGGTTCGATGCCCCTGCCGGTCTCTGGGCTCTGATGGCAGAATGGTGGGATTTTTATTTTGAATTTAACTACAATAGTTTTTAATAAGTACTATTTTTGTTTGTCTTGATGAACAAAATACTAAATAGCATAGCACCAGTAATTGCTCAAGCTCAACATGTTAGAATCGACCCTGAAAACTTAGAGGTTTTTTGTAAAAGATTTCAAGGACTTCAAACATCTTTTAAATCTCCATTTACGGCTGTTGACTTAAGTTCTGCGGACAAAATACAACTCGATATTGCCTACAACTCTGCCAATTTTTGTTATTGGGGAGAACCTAAGTGGACCATTGAGTATCAAGGCAACCAGATAAGTGGTGCTTATGGTATGAAAGCAGCTTTTAATAGGGCTCTTGAAGAAGGATTTCATTTGCTTGATTCTTCTTATTTAGAAAGGATAGGTGAATCAGATTTTGCTCACATTACTCGTGGCTCAGGAGAGCTTCCATTGTTTAGAGAGCGTTTGGAGTTTTTACATCAACTCGGAAGGATATTAGGAGAAAGATATGATGGAAAAGCAAGAAATTTGGTTGATAGAGCTGAGGGAGATGCGTTGAGGCTTCTTGATGAGCTTACTGAAAACTTCCCATGTTACAGCGACACTACGGAATATAATGGGAAAAGGGTTTTATTCCACAAACGTGCACAGCTCGTAGTTAATAATACTCACAAAACTTTAGAATCTGAAGGTATGGGATTGATAAATACAGATCAGCTTACTGCTCTTGCAGATTATAAGGTTCCTCAACTTCTTAGGAATCGAGGAATTTTTGTATATTCTCCAGATCTTGCCGATAAAGTAGACAGACTTGAAGTTATTGAAGCTGGAGGTGCTCAAGAAACTGAAATCCGTGCTTTTACTCTTGAGGCTTGTGAACAAATGACTACCTTATTACGTTCGAGATTTCCCAGCTTAAAAGTTATAGATCTTGATAGGTGGCTTTATTTAGAATCTAAAAAAGCTTCACAAGGTGATAAACCACATCATCGTGCTTTGACTACGGCTCATTGACTGGGAGTACTTTCTTCTTGTGTTGTAATCAGAGCCTAGTATTTT
The DNA here is from genome assembly GCA_002763075.1 of Candidatus Pacearchaeota archaeon CG10_big_fil_rev_8_21_14_0_10_34_76. GTDB lineage: Archaea > Nanobdellota > Nanobdellia > Pacearchaeales > GW2011-AR1 > 1-14-0-10-34-76. The sequence continues at coordinate 2,938 of PFDB01000019.1, forward strand.
TTAATGTCTTTTTGGATACAAAAACCTGTAGAGTTACACCTAGGAAAACCTTGGGAGCCAGAGAGAGAAGAGAGAGAAGAGAGAGAAGAGAGAGAAGAGAGAGAAGAGAGAGAAGAGAGAGAAGAGAGAGAAGAGAGAGAAGAGAGAGAAGAGAGAGAAAGAGAGAGATAGAGAGAGAAAGGAGAGATTCCTTTACTGACTCTTTGCTCGAAATCAGCCTCCAAAAGTCTTGAAATCCCCTTATTTGCCGTTTTCAAAAATTGGAGCCACTGACGCTATAAAGTCAGTACAAGTTTTACTCAAAATTTGCTAATTTCAGTGAATTTTATCGTCGATAAAAGCTATTAGAGAAATACAAACTTAAATAGAAAAGTGTCAGTTGGCGAAAATGCGATTATTTTGCCTCTTTCGATTTTTGTCGTCGGAAAATTGTAATAATCTCCACCCAAAATAGTCAAATTATCTTCCAAATAGAATCAAAGTACTTTTGGAAATTTCTTGCAACTTCTTTAGATTGAATCAAAATTCCTAGTGGCTTATCTGTCCAAACAGTTATCAAAACTGAATTATCAGTTATATCTATATTACCTGGAACAGGAAAGTCAACATATTTGCTTATAATTGGCTTAGGAGGTTTACTCATTTTTTTACTATAAGAACCTTCATTTATTATTCCCAACCATTTCATTTTTTTCTTTTTTAGTGTAGGGGCAATTTTTTTATTATTGTAATTTATTCTACCATAACAGAAGTCATAGACTTTTTCATCATAAGAAGGATCGTGCATATAGAAGAACCTTAATGTAGAACCTTCAGTTGCTTCATCCAGAAAGATATCATAAGCAGTCATTATTCCTTTCTCTCCAACGAATATTTCAGAACCTTGTTTTTCTTCATTCAAACTTAGTTTATTCAATGAAGGCAGAATTCTACTTAATAGTTCCCTTTGTTTTATTAAATCATCTTCTTTCTTATCTAATACTTCTTCTATCCTATTTGGTTCAAGAGCTTGGAAATATTTTGTTTTTTCTTTGATGGTAAAACTGACTAGACCTTTTTCCATAAGTCTTTCAAGAACTTCGTAGATTTTAGAATAAGCAACACCAGATCTTTTAGTTATAGGTCCAACGGTAGAGGATCCTTCTTTAAGCAAGGCCAAATAAGCCCTAGCTTCTCCATCTGTCAGGCCTAATTTCTTTAATTCTTGTTCATACATAAAATAGCAAATTCATATATTCTTTTAAATCTTTCTTTTATACACCCCTAACGGGGGATATAAATCTTATAAACTTAGGGTTTTGCTGAATTTTATGGAAACTGAAAGAACAGACGAAGATAGAAGAAGGCGTAGGGATCGCTTTTTGGATAAAATTTTAGTTACGGTTACAGCAATAACTGCAGGAACTGTAATGTATGCTTTAGATAAAGATTGGAGAGTTGACCAAGAAATAAACCAAATAAGAGACACTGGAAAAATTTACAATAAAGTAGTAGAAGGAACAAGGGTAGATCCAATTAGAAGTGGAAATTATAATTCTTATGAATTTGGAACAGAATATTGGGGAATTGATGATAATTGTGATGGCAATTTGGATAGAATTCTAAAAGATCCTTTTTTCAAATCCGCACCATTAGAAATCCTTCATAAAGGGGAAAAGGGATTTGATGAAGCTCTACATTTCCTAATGGGGGGAGAACCTGAAAGGAGAAATAAAAAATGAATGAAAGAACAAAAGGAAATCTGGCAACAATTGCATTTCTAACTTTGTATGGATCCTCCATGATAGGAATAAGCAATTTTGGAGGACTTGGAACTAAAAAAGAAGTAGAAACTACATATCATGGAGAAAACATAAAGGTAGTCGAAAGAAACGATGGAAGAGTTGAGGCTGTTTATATGGACAGAAGAGTAGTCCAACCATTTGGAAACCAACATTTAACATTGGTTGATAAAGACGGAGACGGTAATCTTGATTATGTCAATAAAGGAGCATTTGCTGTCGGAAGACCGGCCATGGGTGGAATGATTATAGGAGAACCAACTGATGAACAAAGAAATGATTTTGCATATCTAAGGAATTTGTTAGAATAACTCCATCTCTTTTTGTGGCAAAACTTTCAAGTACAAATGTTTAGTCAACTCGCCAATCTTAGCCACTTGTCTCTGCAATGTAGTTAGTTGTTCTTGCATAAGCTCTTTTTCCTTCTCAGCTTTCTGTAATTTCTGTTCAATTTCTGTTTTAGTAATATCAATTAACATATCATCCTCTGAAATTGTATCTCTCATTCCGAGTAATTCAGAATAATAATGAATCTTATCTGACTTTTTCCAACCGAATCTGTATTTGAGAGCTGATTCACTTTTGTACCTAGGCAACCAATAACAACAAGAGTTATGTCTGAAGTCATACATAGTGAGATCAGAGTATTTTTGACCTGCCGGACTTAATTTTTCTCCTAAAACTCTTTTAGCTAATCTCTTGAGATAACGATTTGTTGAGCTTGGATCTATATTGAAGATGTAATCTTCTGGTTCAAATTTGTTTTGCTTAACATACTCCTTAATTGTTTTTGAGCATATCATCAGTTTTATCCTTCTGCCAAAAGTTTTACTTGCCTCTTCTCTGATTGCAAGTTCTTTGAAGTCATTATGGAAATCTGAAACTTTTACATTTACTAATTCTGTTGGCGCTCTTATTCCTGTATCAAATAAAAACCAAATTAGTGCTTCATATTTATGGTTGGATTCATTTGTAAGCTGTCTTATTTGCTCTTCTGTAAGATAAACCCAATCAGGCTTATCTTGGCTTTTGTCTAAATCTTGGGTAATATTCTTAATCTCTATGCCTTTCTTGTGGTTTGACTTCATGTGCCAATGCCAGAAGGCTTTCATTTCCTTAACATAATCACCAGTTGATTTGTATTCCTTGCCGTCTTTCCTCTTTATGGTGCCATTTCGCATGCCTGTGAAAAACGAAGCAAGGTAAGTTTCATCAAGTTCGGTTAGGTTTAATCTATAGCGAGATTCAAATTCTCTAGCTAACATGGGCATACGAAGTGCGATGGAATTCAACCGAATAAAGCTTCTTCCGCCTTTTTTGTTAGATGAAGCCACATTTAGCCCTTGTTCCATATCTTGTAAGTATTGTATAATAATCGCGGAATTCGCGCCGGAAACGCTTACGATGCCGTTTGTTAGGGCTTTTGATTTCCACTTCAGGTATTTCTCTTTAATATTGTAAGGATCGTTCTTTACCATGTTGGTGTGACGTGCGATCGAAGGACTTTATAAGACTTGTCGAGAAGGAAAGGATATAATGGAAGGGATTTTTAGGCTAACTTTTTCATGATCTCTGTTTCTATTACTTTTTTAAAAACTTCATACGGTTGTGAGCCAGTTACATGAGAGTTTCCTATAACAAAATGTGGAGTTCCTATAGCCCCTATATTTATAGCTTCGGCGTGATCCTCTTTGATTTCATCTCTAAATGTGTGGTGCTGTAAACAGGAGTCAACATTACAACCTATTTGTTTAACCCATAACTTAAGATTTTCTGAATTAATAGACTCCTGATTTTCAAATATTTTATTATGTATCTGAAGGTAATGTTCATTGTTTATATTGCGTAGAATACATCTTGCAACTTCTGCCGCTTCTTCTGCAGAAGGGTGTATACTATCTAATGGAAAGTCTTTGTGAACTAGCCTTACCTTACCGGTTTCTATATATTCCGTTTTTATCTTTGGCAGTACATCTTTCCAGAAGGTTCTACAGAATGGACATTGATAATCAAAGTACCAAAACATAATAACTGGTGCGTTTAAACTCCCCATTACGAAATCATTTTCTTTTAAACTCGGAAGTGCCTTCATCTGAGAGGTTTTTGTTGCATTCAAAATGCTCTCTGAATAGATATTTAGCACATGAATCATGCATTGCAAACAATGCAAGGCATCTTCTTTACACTCTTTATCTTGATTGGGATGAATACCTTCATTTCTTTTTTTCCTAATTTCATTTAATATGGAGCAGATTTCTTCGTCCACATTTACTACTGAAAATAAAGTGTCTATTTTTTCAGCTTGGCTAATTGAATTAAATTTATCGACCCTTCTTCTGATCTTGAATTCTTCAACTCCTTGATTTTCTAAGTATAACCAGAAAATATGGCTACAAAAAAGCTCTGACGTTATTCCTATTGAAGCTATTGCAGACAAATACTGGCCGTTGACGTAACAAAATATTGCTTCCTTAAGGCTGTTCATAAGATTTTTTGGAACCCCTATAGCTACAACGTCTGATTTTATCTCTCTAATTCTTTGAATGATAAAATCCGTTTTACGCGTAAAGTCGCCTATTAATTTATTTGCTAGTTCTTCAACTAGGGCTTTTTTCTCTTTTGATTCTTCTAGAGAATCAATCTCGTTTAAGTAATCAATAACTCCGGTTTCGTAATCCCATACTTCTGGCATAAGGATCTAATTCTAGTTTCTTATATAAGGATTGTTGTAAGTTCGTATAAAATAGAAAACCCCATGATTATGCCATGAGAACATCATGCCCCTGCCGGGATTCGAACCCGGGTTTACGCCGCGAAAGGGCGTCGTCCTTGGCCACTAGACTACAAGGGCATCCCGATAAGAGCAAAAAACTGCTTTTAAAGCTTTTTGTTTTAGTTACTATTGAGGATTCAGACAAGTAGATAGTAAGACATAAAAAGCTTAGTCGGGTTAGTTTTATAGCATTAAATTGAAAAATGGAGATAAATGAACTCATATTCAAGGAATTTGTAAGGAATGGATATGCTGAAAATAAAGAGAAGAAGGTCTGGGATATTTCTGAGAGAAAATTTTTATATCTCACACCAGAGCTTGCTAAGGGATTTCTTAATCTAAGAAGTTTTCCAGCTTATAAAAAACAGGTTGTCGATAGAGAAATTGCATTGATGAAGGCTCATTCAAAAGAACTGATAAAAGAAATCAATGGAGAGAACTTTAACCTTATAGACATTTTTTGTGGCGATGGTACAAAGGCAATTGAACTGATGAAGTTATTCAAGGGTAATGGAGAAATAAAATATTGTCCAATAAATGTGACCAATTACTTGACAGATCTTGCAATTAAAAATGTGAGGGGCGCTAAAATTCCAAATGTTAAGGAGTTTGAATTTCAAAATTGTGAGTGTAATGGAAAAAAACTTGATGATTTTATTGCAGGAGTTAGGGGTGGGAAATACAGCAGGAATGTTATTCTTTTATTAGGGTCTGTGCTTGCAAGTTATGAGATAAATGACTATCTTTTCAAATTAAGTAATGCAATGTTGCCAGGAGATTATTTAATAATTGGAAATGGAATAAGGACTGGAGATAGATTGGCTTCTTTAGAAACTTACAAGCATGATATTTGGAACAGTTGGTTCATTCATTTAATGACTGGTCTTGGATTTAACAAGGAAGAGGTTAGTTATGATGCGAGATTTGGAAATTCAAGAGTTGAGATGTTTTACAAGGTGAATATTGACAAAGAGATCTCACATGGTGGGAAAAAGATATCCTTTAAGAAAGGGGATGAGATTCTGGCAGCTATTCTTTACAAGTATTTTGATCATGAATTTGAGAAATTTTGTAAAATGTATTTCTCAGAGGTTAAACTCTTCAAGGATGAAGATAATGAGTATGCTTTGGTTGTTTGTAGGAAGTGAATTATGGGTTCAATTCTTTTTTGATTAGGTTTAATAAATATTCGAATGTAAGGTATCCAGATTCAAAGTTAATTCATGATCCTGCGGACCTAGAGAATCTTTGATTCTCAGAGCCTCCAACTCAAAAGTTGAAGGGATATAAACTCCTCCTCCGTTCAAATCTCTATTTTAAATTTACATGATCCTGCGGAGATTTGAACTCCGGACCTCCGGCTCTCCTAGAACAGGAGTGGGCGTAAAGTTCTAACGAACTCTTGTCTTATAAGACCGGCGCTCTAACCAGGCTGAGCTACAGGATCATATGATAATTAGGTTAATATGCACTTTTTAATGTTTTGGTTTGGATAGATTTATATATGGGTTTTTTTAAGGGAGAGAATGGACTTTGGAGAAGAAAATGGCATATATTTCCTTGGAGGAAGAGAGCTAAGGGTTGAACATTCAGAGAGAGCTATAATGAATTACCTTAGTCAATTACATGAAAATTCTAAGATACGTTTGCACAATGGATTTAGAGAACATCACCCTCATGATGAATCCCATAGACATTATACAGGGGCGAGCAAGGGTTTAACATACGGGTTACTAACCGAAATTAGAGAATTAAGTAATACTTGAAAAGAGTAGTTTATTTAAATCCCGATTCTTTTTGACATAAATGATTATAGGAGTTGTTGGACCGATTGGTTCTGGAAAAGATTTGGTTGCTAGCTTTTTTGTTGAGAGGGGTTTTGAGAAGATTTCTTTAGGAGATGCCTTGAGAGATGAACTTAGAGATAATGGAATTGAAGTTACTAGAAAAAATTTACAAGATTTTGGAGATAAGTTTAGACTAGAAAAAGGAGCAGATTATCTAGCTAAAAAAGTTTTCATTGGTTTAGATGAAAATAAAAATTATGTTTTTACTAGTTTTAGGAATCCTGAAGAAATTAGGTTTTTGAAAGAAAAATTTGATGAGGTTTTGGTCTTGATGGTTGATGCACCATTTGGATTTAGGCTTCAAAATTTGAGGAATAGAAATAGGGAAAAAGATCCTATTAGTGTTGAGGAGTTTATGGATGTTGAAAGCAGAGATTTTGGAGTAGGTCAGGAAAAACATGCTCAACAAAATGCAAGTTGTTTTGAGATGGCAAATAGGATTATTGTAAATAATGGTAGTTTAGAGGAACTTAAGCAAAAGGTTAATTTAATTTTGAAGGAATTAGATTTATAAGTTATTGATTTGTGTTTTTTCTATGTTATTAGGTCTAGTAGGTAAGCCGAATGTTGGAAAGAGCACGTTTTTCAAAGCAGCGACATTGTCAGATGTTCTGATTGCTAATTACCCCTTTGCAACTATCAAACCAAATCATGGGATTGGGTATACGAAGATACATGATCTTGCTGCTGATTTTGGGAAATTTAGCAATCCAAGAGAAGGATATGTGAAGAAAGGATGGAGATTTGTTCCAGTAGAAATTTATGATGTTGCGGGGCTTGTTGAAGGTGCTTCAGAAGGAAAAGGACTTGGGAATGAGTTCTTAAATGATCTTGCTGCAGTTGATGCATTCATTCATGTTGTGGATATGTCTGGAGAAACTGATGCAGATGGAAAAACTATAAACTCCGAAGTTAATTATGATCCTGCAAGGGATATCAGGTTCATTGAAGAGGAACTTGATAACTGGTATTTGGGGATACTAAAAAAAACATGGGAAAAGTTTGCAAGAGCTGTTGAGGTTCAGAAAGGTAAGTTTAGTGAGGCTGTTGCAAAACAGTTTTCTGGGCTGAAAGTTTTGGAAGATGATGTGAAATCTGTTCTTTTGAAAACTGGATTAAATCCTGAGAAGCCAAGCCATTGGAGTGCTGATGATTTGAAAAAATTCTCAACTGCTTTAAGAAAGACAAGCAAACCAATGATAATAGCTGCTAATAAGATTGATAGACCAAATGGAAAAAGTAATTTTGAAAAAATAAAGGGTGGGTTTGATTATCCAATTGTTGCATGTTTTTCAGATGGGGAACTTGCATTGAAGGAGGCAGATAAGCATGGAATGATTGATTATGTTCCTGGAGAAAAAGATTTTGAGATTGTCAAAGAGTTAAGTGAGGTGCAGAAGAATGCTCTTGATGGAATAAAAAAAATACTTGATGAATTTGGAAGCACTGGAGTGCAAGATGTGTTAAATAAGACCGTATTTGACATGTTGAAATATGTTGCAATTTACCCTGCAGGGGCTAAACTTTCAGATAGCAAGGGGAATGTTCTTCCTGATTGTTTTTTGATGCCTCCTGGTTCAACAGCCTTAGATTTTGCTTTTAGATTGCATACAGATATTGGAAATGCTTTTGTCAAGGCAGTACATATAAAGACAAAGCAGGCTGTTGGGAAAGATTATGTTTTGAAGAATGGCGATGGGTTGGAGATATTGACTAGATAAGCAGGAGAACTAGATGGTTACTTTTGCCTTACTTAATCTGGGGTAGTTTTGTATTTACATTGAACATTGATTTTGTGTAAACTTCTAAATGCTTAAATATAATTATTTCAGTATAAATAGATGATTAAAAAAGAGCGTCTTGTTTATTATTTATTAATGTCAATAATTATTGTCTTTTCTG
>PFDB01000019.1:11260-11711 GCA_002763075.1 Candidatus Pacearchaeota archaeon CG10_big_fil_rev_8_21_14_0_10_34_76
ATCAACACAAAGTTCTTCACAATCTTTAGAAGAATTCTGTAATCAAGCTGGGTTGAATGCATTGTCTTGTTCTTATAATGATGAAGAGGTTAAAGTTACAGTTGAAGGGAATCTGGAAGAGATAGATTCCATAAATTTTGTTTTTGGAGATCCTGTAGAAGATATTACTGGTACATTAAATCAGAAAATCTATTTTTCTCCTCTTATTAACTTTATAGAGAAGAGTATGGATGCGCTTTCATTTTTGCCATTTACTAAAAGAGTGGATTTTTCAACGGAAAGTTCAGAGTTTAAATTTCCAAGAGATGAAGTTTCAGAAGTAGATTATGTTCAAGTGTCTGCCGTTTCTAGTGTATTAGGAGATTGTTCTCCTAATGTTGCTCCTAAAATTTGTCAAAGAAGTGAAGATAAGGATGATGGAACTCCTGGAGGTGGAAAAAGCGGTGGTGGA
>PFDB01000019.1:11727-31084 GCA_002763075.1 Candidatus Pacearchaeota archaeon CG10_big_fil_rev_8_21_14_0_10_34_76
AAAATGCAGAAGATAATGATGAATATAATCCTAGAGGCGAATTCAATTCTAGTTTATCTCAGTATGGAATAACTTGGACATTTTCTGAAGAGGTAGAATATGGAACATTTGCTAATGGAGATTATTGGGTTGTTGGACCTGTGACAATAACAAGTATAACTCCTGATTTTGATGGAAGCCATCATGGATGGACTGTTAATTACAAGACCACTAAACAACAGCCATTTGATTCTAGGGCTGGCCCTCTTTACAACAGCTCTCTCGTTCCTGTGCTTCCATATTCTGCTCAGTCAGGAGAGTCAATAATTAAATCAATTTCATTAGAACCATTGAATGATTCTGGATGCAGGCCTTGTTTGCAGACTGCTGCTGTGCTTACAGTCCTTGAGAGTGTTCCTGCAAATGCAGGGCTTACAGTGTTTAGACCTCCTTTCTTTGGAAATTCTAAGCCCATGTATTCTACATTAGAAATTGATAAAAATGTTCTGCTAAGCTTAGAACCTCCTGAAGGGTATTCTTCTGAAAGTTTCCCATGGATTGTTGATAGGTTTAGAAGAGTACAATTGGATATTAGTAGTTACCCTGGTGAACAGGTAAGGCCATATGATAATTACAATAGAAGCAATAGCTATAGGGGATATGGTGGGAGAGTTGCGGTAGACAACGGAGATGCTGTATTGAGGTTCATGTTAAATGATACTTACGAGGATAAGTTTCCTCAATTAGTGTATTATATGCAGATGGGAATCGATATTTATCATATAATGGACAATGGAGGAGTTTGGTTTCCAAATGGAGGACATGGAAGTGGAAGAAAAACTCCAATAATCTTTACTGCTCTTCTCCTTAATAATCAGACATGGAAAAATGATGTAATGAATGCTCCAAAGATGACTTTTCAGGAAGATGGTTTCTTGACATTCCATCAACAGGCGAATAATGGAGCTGGAACTGTTTTGTTTGGAGAAGGAACTTCGTGGTACTGGAGAGCTCTTGCTACTGATTCCGCAAGCAGAACTCTTGCTGATCCTTATGGATATATAGACGGAGGAGTTGTTCCAGGAACAAGTTATCAAAAAGGAATAAACAGTCTTATATGGAAAGGTCCTGTTCTTATGAATCAGCTTTTACCTGAAGCAAGAATTATATGGAATAATGAATTATTTGAAGATTATGTTAATAGGTGGGTAAATCTTGGGGCTTGGGCTCAGCCAGATATATGTGCTCCTGTAATGGGATACTGCGTTGGAGGAGCTAATGACGGAAATGTCTGCACTTATGCAAATAAGGATTTCTGTTTAGATGGACATTGTGCGGGGGCTCAGTGTGATGGTGGAGATTACGATGGTCAACTTTGTGGGATAGGTTACGGTCCTTCGCCGGATAATAATTGTGGAGGAGGAGGGGTTAGGTGCCAGAGATTAATTCCTGAATTCTATAAAGTAACTTATGGAGAAGATCCTAACAATCTCAGCGCATGTATCCTAGATAATGATTCATCTGATGGAATTGGAAGATTCCCTTATAGGCATGGACAAGACAATAATACTGGAGGAGCCGGATATATTAGTGCTTTTGCAGAAGCTATGTGGAATAAGTATAGATTGAGCCCTCCTGAATGCAGAGATTTCATTGATAATGATGGAGATGGATTGATTGACTATGGGCTTGATCCTGAATGCTTATCTTATGATGACAATACAGAGAACAGCACTGATGAAGAGGCTACCTATTATGTTAGCACAATTGGGAATGACGGAAATTTTGGAACAATTTCACAACCTTGGAAAACACTACAGCATGCGGCAGATGTTGTCCAGCCTGGAGATACAGTTTTAGTGAGGGGGGGAGTCTACAGAGACGTTGGGGTTGAAGATAACAGAGGAAAGATAACTGTAAGATTCAAAAGTTCGGGTCTGCCTGGGCAGCCTATAACATTTAAAGCGTATCCTGGAGAAAAACCTGTTCTTGATGGGTCTGATGTAATCTCTGGATGGCAGAAATGCACTTCTCAAGCTGAATGCGCAAATATTGCTAACTGGCAAAATATTTACCAGGTTGAAGTGCCTGGAGGATACAGAGCAGACAATGCTATGTTACTTGATGATGATAGATGGACTATTGTTTCGGCAGACCCTGAGCCCTACGATCCTCTTTATTATGTAAATGCGCAGGACAATTGGTATGATGTTCCTCAAACAGATTATAATGAAACTTCTTTTGTGGACCCATTGGTGTTTAATCAGCAAGATTCAAGTTATTGGGATGAGGGATATGTTATGATTTGGGGTTGTAATAACAATGTACATATTAGCCCCATTAGGGGATTTGTTCCAGGTGAAAATAGAATTTATTATGATAGAATAACTTGTAATGTTAGTCAGTATGGTGAAGGTGATAAGTATAGGTTATGGAATCATTGGAGCATACTTAACCAGTCTGGAGAATATTTTGTAGAATCTTCTACTGGTAGGATTTATTATTGGCCACTGAATGTGGTCCCGGGAGAAACAAAAATAAGCATTAGACAGAAAGGATTTGATATTAGGGGAAAGGATTATTATGTTATTGATGGATTTACTTTCACAGGTTATTCCGGAGCAGCATCCGCAGTTACTAACTATAATTTTGGTACGGGCTATACAGGTACAGATCTTGTGATCCAAAACAATGTTATATATAATATGGATGCTTCACCCATAAACATTGCTGGAATTAATAACACCTTAGTGAGCAATAACATAATATACAACACAACTGGAGGCAGGGGCATTCATCTCTCTGGAGGATACAATCAACGAATAGAAAACAATTGGTTGCGTCGTGTTTCAGGAACAGCCCTAGTGTTTTATGGGGCTAAAGGTGGCCGAATTTATAATAATACAGTTATTGATAGTAACGGTCCTCATGCAAATGGTATCACCACTTACCTTGAGACAGAGGATGTAGCCATAACAAATAATACAGTTATAAACAGCAATATTGCCTACACTGCTCAAAATTCAAGACGCTTACTTGTGGAAGGGAATATTTTCAGAATAGATAACGGTGGGTATTGTCTTGCTGCTTGGCCAACTTCGAGTGATTCTTATGATCTTGTTATCAAAAATAATTTGCTTCTTGGTTGCACTCCTACAATTAATGCAGATTGGAGCGATGTCCATGAATATAATAATATCTTTCCTCGTGCAGACCACGTATCGCATGTAACCCATAGCAATAATATACTCTATAACGAACCTTCGGGCTATTATCAAGGAGATTATAATGAAAGCGTTGAGCCTAACATCTACAAACTTTTTGTTGATCCAGACCATGGAGATTACAGGCTTTTGGGATTAGACCGGGTTGGAGATCCATTAGTAGATGTGTGTACTATGGGAATAGATGGTGGGCATGTTGGACCATTTGATTGTGCCGGATGTTTAGATGATAATCCTATTGCCTTGCTTTCTCCTTCAATCACTTCAGGATATGAAGATTTAGAAGTTATTTTTGATGCTAGCGCATCCATGACTTGTACAAATGGATCTGACATTATTGATTATCGTTGGGATTTTGGCGATGGGTATATCACGAACGGGCCAAATCTTGATGAAATGACTAGAGTATTTAGCGCTGGGCTTTACATTGTCAACTTGACTGTGACAGATAGTGTGGGGAGAAAAGACTCAACTATAGTGGAAATAAAAGTTCTTCCATCTGCAGAGCCTAATCTCATACTCTACTACAACTTTGATGGAAATGTAGATGACTTTTCAGGAAGAGCTCCATTAAGAAATGGAGAATGGCAGAGAAATCTGAGCTCTGGGATGGAACCTTATGATGGAGAGTATGTTAATGGCATTAGCGGACAGGCAGGAGTATTTCCTGCTACGTATATAGAGAATGTGAAAGTGCCGAATGTTGAAGAACTTCGTGGCATGAATGAGCTTACGATAAGTGTATGGGCTAAGAAAGCGATTGTGCCTTGGACAGGAAATGTCTTAGGTAAATATGGTCATTATGGAATAAGATTTGACGATAACGATGTAGTATTTGGGGTCAGCACTACGGGAGGAGACTCCGGTTCAATAACTGGAAACGATATAGCTGATGGAGGATGGCATCACTATGCATTTACTTACGATGGGAGTGAGATGAGAGCTTTTGTTGATGGCGTTGTTATTGGAAATGATTCTGCAAATGGTACTGTTAAGGATGAGACTTATGACTCCTGGGCGTATCGTGTCGGTTCTGCAGGGCTTGGAGGATATGACCCTTTGAACGGCTCAATTGATGAATTAAAGATGTACGATAGGGCGCTAAGTGATGGAGAGATAGATATTATATTTAGAAATGGAGGAGGAGCACCAATAGGTGATTTGAATTATTCCCCAGAAAATGAAGAAAGTAGTTGGGCAAGACTTATGAGTAATCTCAAAAAGATTCTTGGATTTTCTATAGAAGAGATATAATTGCTTAAGTCTATCTGGTAAAAGTCGATTAATCCACAAGGTATATAAATGATTTAATCTTTTTTTATATATGCAAAAAGAAGTGAGTTATTACTGGATTTTAGCGATATCGTTTATGTTTATTTTAGTTGTATCTTTGTTTTCTATTGGAGTAGGAGTAGTTTCTGCAGATGGTGGTGACGATGATGATAATGGAAATGATGATTCGGATGACGAGAGGGATGACGATAATTCAGGAAGCGGAAATGGTGATTCTGACGAGGACAGGGATGATGATAATTCTGGAAGAGGGAATTCAGATGATGAAGTTCGGCAGGGAGAAATTGATTATGATGATGATTCTGTTGAGGGAGAGATGAGATCTGGAAGTGGAGAGAGCGAGAGAGCAGTGTTTAGAGAAAGAGAAAGATTCAGATATGTCGATGCTAATGGAATTCAAAGAGAGATAAGATATGAGTATAGGATGGATGAAGATGGAGAAATAAGGGAAAGACTAAGAATTCGCATAGTGGATAGTGATGAAGATATTGAAATAGAAATTGAGGATGAACTTGAGATTGAAGAAGAAATTGAGAATAATAGAACAAGACTTAAGGTAAAGTTTTCTAATGGACAGGGAAGCGAGATAAGGATAATGCCAGATGTTGCTGCTGAAAGAGCTCTTGAGAGACTTAGATTAAGAGTTTGTAGTGAGGAGAATAATTGTAGTATTATACTGAAGGATGTAGGGCAAAGAGATTCAGATACTGGGACTGAAGAGTTTGATAGGGAATTTGAAAATAAAGCTGTTTATGAATTGAAGATTGAAAGGAAATCAAGAGTTCTTGGAGTTATTCCTGCAATGATGACTGTTAGAGCAGAGGTAAATGCTGAGAGTGGGGAAATTGAGAATGTTAGTAAACCTTGGTGGGCAGCATTTGCTGCTGAACCAGAGGAAATCTGATCTTAACCCAGTTACACAGTAATTGGTTAAATTTTATATAGTGTTTTTTCTAAGTTATCGAATGTTTAAGAGAGGGGTTTCTTCAGTCGTGGTTACAGTTTTGATTGTCTTGCTTTCTCTAGTGGGGACTAGCATAATATTTGTTGTTGTAAATAATTTCTTGGAAGATGCTGGTAGTGAGGGAGATGTTGTAGAATGTTTTGCTTTAGATATTAGTCCAATTTTTTGTGAGTATGATTCAAATAGCGGAGATACTCAAGTTAGTGTTGAAAGGGGAACTGGAAGTGCGGAATTAAATAAGGTAAGGTTTGTTTTTGATAGTTCTGTAAGTACAATTATTTTAGATAGAGATTCAATGAATATTGGAGAATTAGAGTCTAAAACTTTTACGTTTGATTCTGAAGACCTTGGTGAGCCTTTTAAGGTGAGTGTTGCAGGAATATTGCTTTCTGGAAGAGTTTGCCCGTTGAGTGGAATTGAAATTCCTTGTTCTAACGGGGCGAGAGAGTCTTTTGCATGTTCGGATGGAGAAGATAATGATGGTGATGGGTGGATTGATGAATTAGACCCTGGATGCTCTGGAATAGAAGATGATGATGAAACTGATGCAGGAACAACAGAATGTAATGATGGTATTGATAATGATGGTGATGGGTGGATTGATGAATTAGATCCAAATTGTCTTAATGGGTTTGGAAGTGAAAATGATGAATTTCAATATACCTGGATTAAACTTAATAACGGGAATCCTATAGATGCAGAGGATGGATTTGCGGGAGAAGGTATGTCCAATAATGATTTATTGGGTGATAGAACATATGTCGATAGTGAAGGAAACTTGATTTATTTTTATTACGGGAGTGACCCTTATTTGGGGAATGTAGTTTCTGCTAATTCGAGAGACACAAGAATTGGAAAGTTGAGCGTGAATAAAGAATGGCAATTTTTAGGATTTAATGGTTGGACCAAAGATTCAAGTAAAACTGAATATCCTGTATCATTTGGAGGAAATATTTACCAGGTTGCTGGATTAATTTTTTCTCATGAATATCAACAAGATTTATTGTTTGGAATAGTTTATCCTAGATTTCACATTGGAGCAAATGGTATGGATATTCATGGAAGTGCATATAATTTTATTTTTAATCTTCTTTCTGGAGAAACAAGATTCTGGAGAAATCAAGAAGTACATCCACATTTAGGACAAGCCTTATTATATAATTGGGGGGGTTCTATGGGTTCTTATTCTATAGACTCTGATTTTGCTATGGAAGGAACTAAAGGGATTTTAATATCTCAAGAAGTTGAAAATGTTGGAAAGTTAAGACATTTAATTGCTGCAAAATATGATTTTTCTCAAGGAAGTTGGAAGAATTGGAAGGATAATGGATGGAATGGAGTCTATGGAAATTCTGGACAAAATAAGGATTACACTTATCTTCCCTTTTTAGAGACCCCATTTGCTCTAACTATTTCTCCTCGTATTTCTAATGTGCTCGGAACTTCTGATTATTTGATTACATTTATTTTTGAAAATTCTGGAGTTAAGGGAATTGGTGCTGCGAAATATGAGGGGGATACTGTTGAGTGGAAGACTTGGGATGGAAGTTCTTGGAATACAAATTATAATAATAAAATAATGTTAATTGAAACATCTAATTATAATTATGCTCAAAGGGAAGGTGCAAGAAAATCTGTTTTAATGAATGGAGATTTATATGAGTTTTATACTCTTCCTTCAGTTCAACAAGACAAATATGATTTCAAGGTGCTTAAATATAATTTTGCTAATGAAATTTGGAGTTCTGAAACTTTATTGACTCTCGATAAAAATGTGGACGATAGTATTGAGCAATTTGTTGTTAAAGTTTATAATAATGAAATTTGGATTGGTCTTGAAACTGGAAACGATATAGTTACTTATAGTTATGATGGTGTTAATTTGAACGATTTGGACATGGCTTATACTGGAAGCACAGCGTATCCTTATGCATTGGACTTTTATGATGGAAATCTTGTTTTGTTTTTTGTCGAAGATTTTGCAGGTGTGAAGCGATTATTTGCGCTTGGAGATAACTCGGAGAATTATTGGGATGATGAGGTTGTTAGAAGTCCTAAGAATGCTCCTGTTCCAACAGTGCTTACTCAGGATAAAGGTTCAGAGGTTTCTCAATGGGCAGACTTAAATGTTTTTGCTTCTATTAAAGACAATCAAGGTAATGATGTTTATTATGAAACATCTGCATCAGGTCAATGTGGTCATTTAGGGATAGATTCTGAAGAGAATATTTATTGTCCATCTTTACCTACAGGGTTTGAATCTATTATAAGTATATTTCCTTCTGATTATAATTCATTAAATGATAGGAATAGCGAAACTGCTCATGCTTGGGGTGGAACTCAAAATGATTATTTTTCTGCTACAGGTGTTGGAGCAGTGGCAATTCATAATACAATTAATGGTTTAGGGAAAGTCTATATTTTGGAAAGATATGTAAATTCTGGAGGGGGCGATGTATATCCTCAAGGAAGAATACAAATTTGGGATAAATCAAGGAATTCTGAGAATTTAGCTTTCAGGGTTAATGGACAAACATATACTCAAGCATACATTCCTCAAATTGTTAGTAACATAAACTCTGAAAAAATTGTCTGGCCGAGTGATGTTGCTGTTGATGAAGTTGGAAATTTACTTTATTTAACTGAATCTGGAAAAGATAGAGTTGTTGTTTTTACTTTAGGCTCATCTGGAAGTCTAACTTATCAGAGAGAAATAACTGGACTTAATTTTCCTACTGGAATAGATACAGATTCTTCTGGAAATGTTTATGTCGCTGACAGTGAAAATAATAAGATTGTTAAATATGGGCCTTCAGGAAACAAGATTGGAGAATGGGGAAGTCAAGGAAGAGATTCTGAAGAGTTTATTTATCCTTATGCACTTGCAGTTGATAAGGTTCAAGGATATGTTTATGTTGCAGACACTTATAACAGAAGAATTCAGATTTTTGATTTGAATGGTATGTTTATTTATCAATTTAGTTCTTGGACTGGAAGTTCTGGAGTTGTATCAAACTTTGATCATGTAAATGGAATTGCAGTCCATAATGGGGAGTTTTATGCATCGTCTTATGATTCAGAATCATCTTATAAGAGACCGGTTATTATCAAATTCCAGATGAATCTGCCTTAATTTTAATTGAAATAATTAAATACTCAAAGAGTTTTGGCATTCTATGGATTTAATTAATGATGTGGAAAGTAATGGGGTTCTTCGGTTGATTGTTTCAATAGCAGGAATTGGTTTAATTTTAACAATGCTTATTATCTATCAGGTTTTTGTTGTTGTGTCAGAAAATTATGAGACCTCCTCCAATGAGAATAATAATCTTACTGGTGGGAGTCGGGATGATGGAACTATTGATAGTTGGGATCCAAAAATGATGATGAAATTGGGTAAAAGTCATGATAATAAAAGTTAAGGTTATACCAAGTTCTTCTTATGAAAAGCTAGAGAAGATTTCTGAAGGAGGGTATGTAGCACATCTTAAGGAGAAAGCAGAAGATGGAAAAGCAAATAGGAAGCTGATTAATCTTCTTGCGAAGGAGTTTGGAGTTGATTGGAGAGCAATAAAGATTAAAAATCCTAAAAGCAGGAATAAGATTGTTGAAATAAAAAATAATGGTGTTAAATGAAATATGAATATGCCCCTGATTTACAGGAGAGAATGAAAGAGATTATTTCTGTGTTGGAAATGAATCATATAGATGTGGAGAGGGTGCAATGTCTAAGAAGTTTTGGAAGCAGTACAAGAAGAACTATAGCTCGCTGTCATACAATTGGGAAAGTCATGCAGCTTGCTATGAAGACTAAGGCGCATTATGCTATTGAATTTTTGGAATTGTTTGAGAGAATGTCGAGGGAAGAACAAGATAAGGTAATAATCCATGAGCTTATGCATATCCCTAAAACTTTCGGTGGGGGATTCAGGCAGCACGATTTTGTTTGTGACAAGAATGTAGAGATAATGCATGAGATGTTCAGAAGTCTTAAGAGACCTTAAACTACTGAATAATGACAAAATATAGAAAGATATATAAAGGAAATTTAATGTTTTTTATTATGAATTATATTAAAAAAAGGTTTGCAGAAAATAAATTAATTGGAATTTTTATTTTGATTGTCAGTTTGCTTTTTCTTTTTGGAGCAGTTTCTAACTCGTTATTTGAAATTGTTAGTACTTCTCCTGATGGACCGCCTACCTCTGGTCAAATAGGTAATGGCATTAATTCATTTGGGGCTAATAAAGTAATTTATCTTCATTCTTGTAGAGTTTTGAAAGTTCCAAATTCTGTCTATATATTAAAAAAAGATGTGTCTTCGAATGGAAATTGTTTTATTATAGATGCAGATAACATTACATTAAATGGAAATGGGCATAAGATTTCTGGAGCTGGAGATTTAGAAAGTAAAGGCATATTTTCTGAAGGGTATAGTGGCTTGAAGGTTAAGGACATAAAGATTGAAAATTATGGTTTTGGAATCTATTTGATTTCTGGGAGCAATGAGTCTAAGATTAATGGAGTTGAATTTTATGATATTTTAAATATGTCTATTTTTGTTTTCGATTCTAATAATATCGAAATTGAAGATTCTCAATTTAATGGGAATCTTGGAAGCGAGGTAGTTTTTCTAGTTGCTAAAAATTATTCGATTAATGCCCATATTCATGATAATCTATTTAAAAATAATATGGGTGGAGCTATTCGAGGTAAGGGAATAACTGCAATAATTGAGAATAACAAAATTTTTGATGAAGGAATTCCTACTGATGAAAATAATCATAGAGGAATTTGGATTCAATCAATTAAGGAGGGACTTGCCCCTGGAAAAGTAATAGTTCCCTCAGATACAGATATTCGAAATAATCTTCTTGTCAGGATTGGAGGTTCAGGAATTACTTGTAGTGCATATGATGGAAACTATTGTGATATCTACAACAATACACTTAAGGATATATATGGGCCTTCAGGAATTAGATTTGGTCCGATAGGTGCAATAGCAAGAGATAATTTCATTTTTAACAGTCAAAATATAGGAATAGAAGTATTGTCTAGAAATCTTACTGATATTTATATAATAAATAATACCATAGTTAATTCCAATATCGGAATTTCTTTGATCCCAGGACTTTTTATGCAACCTATATCAAATGTGAAAGTTGAGGGTAATTTAATCATCAATCCATTTTACGGATTATTTATAACTGGAAAATCAGCATCTTCAAACACTGGAAGTATTTTTATTAACAACACTATTCTGAATTCGCGAGGGGATGCGATATATCTTGATGGAAAAAAGGTAAGCAATATGACTTTTATAGGAAACAATATTTCAGGTACAAACTTGGAATATTTAGATTTAAATGTTGCTTCTGAGAATGTCAATTATTTGAATTTTTTAAATAATCTTATTGGAGGATATTCTTTTTTTGGATTTGGTAGTTCTAACGTAGTTATTGAAGATGATAATTTTGGAAAAATAAAATTTTTAGCTAATATTACTGGAAGAGGTGAAAGGTTTAATGATGAAGTAATATTAGGGCATAATTTAGCAAGTATAGATTCTGATGAAAATCAAGGATTCAATATTCCTGCAGAGGTTACTCTTTACAATATGCCTGGAGATTTTGAAAATCCAGCAATATTCAGAAATGGGGAAGTTTGCTATGAGTGCGTAGCTCTTACAGGATTGAATGAAGAAACTGTTATGTTTGAAGTTCCTGGCGCTGGGAGCTACAAGGTTGCTGAAGATATATAGGTAGAAAAATTGTAAGAGAACCATTTTATTACTGGAGAAATGCTTATAAACTATTTTTTTCTTAAATAAAGGAGTTTAAGGAGGGTTCTCTTACGGCCTAAACTCTAAAATAAAAAGATGGTGCATAAGAAATATACTTATAAGAATGGAAAAAAATTTGGACCATATTATTATGAAACTAAAAGAATAAATGGAAAGGTTGTGACAACTTACCTTGGTTCTAAACCTCCTTCTAAAAAAAGAAATTTATCAGGAATTATTTACCCGTCTGTTGGACTTGCTTTGATAATGGTTCTCTTACTTTTATTTTTCACTTTCTCAGGAGGGTTAACTGGAAGAGCAACTTTAGATATAGATGCTAACTATAATCCTGGAGAAACTATTACTGGTAAGCTTAACCTTGATTTAAAGAGGGGCGAATTTATTCCTGCAGATTCAAAAATTATTGTTTCCTTAGGAGATGTTTCAAGGGAATTTTATCTTTCTGAATTAGTTAATGAAGAAACTGGAACTGGAGATTATTATGCAGAAAACACCGGAATTTCTGGGAGTGGTTTGGGATATGGAATTATGGGTGAGAGAGAAGTATTTCCTGAAATTGAGTTTGAATTAAGAGTATTTGATTCCGATTCATCTGATAGTGGAAGCGATACAGGTTTTGATTCTAGTTCATCTGATGATGAGATTGATTCAGGAAGTGACGAAGTGAGTGATGAAAACTCAGGTAAAGATGATATTACTGGAGATGATTCTGGTTCGGATGGAGAAACTGATACAATGGGAGATGGTACTATTGATGGGAGTGATACTACTGGAGATGATTTTGGTTCAACTGATAGTGAAGGTGATACTGGAAGTTCAGACACTACTGAAGGTGAGACTAGTGATGAAAGTAATACAGGAAGTTCTGATAGTGGAGGAGGCAATGCGGGAAGTTCTGATAGCGGAGGTGATACTACTGGAGATGATTCTAGTTCATCTGATAGCGGAGGAAGTGAAGGTGGTGGTGCAGGAATAACTGGGGGAGCTATATCTGAGGGTTCTTTTATTGTTTCTGGAAAAGTTGTAAATGGAGATGATTTTGAATATAATATTGAAAATGGCAAAAATGTGGAAATTGTTTCTGGAAGTGTAAAAATCAATGGGGAAAGCGTAAAGGATTCCATAATCAAACTGAAAGTGGGCAAGGAAAAAGCATTGGTTTCTACATCTTATTCTATAAAAGAAGAGGGTTTTGGAGAAGAATATCTTGGGAAAAAGGGTATTCAACTTAGGATAGATATTGGGGAACTTGGATTTGTTGCTGAAAATAGCTCCACTTTTAAGATAAAACTTAGTTATAATGATGAAAGCATTGTAGAAGCAGAAAGGGACATTTCTGTTGATGATGCTCTTGAAGAGAATGAATCTGAATTGGGAGAGAGTGTGGGAGGAGGAATATTCAATGATACTGTAATTAATAATACATTTGTCAATGAGACTGTTTTTAATGATACAATAGTTAATGAAAATATTACAGAAATTGTTGTCAATGAAACTATTGGGAACTTTTCTATTGAAACTGTGCAATACGGGGCCGTTCTTGGGAAACCTGTCAAATGGACGAAGAACATTAGTTTAGGTGCGACTAGGCAGGCAAGTTTAAGTGTAGAAATTCCTCTTGATGCAGAAAACATTTCTATAAAAAAGATAGCTGAAGAGAAGAAAGACATAGAAGAACTGGAAACGGAAGTATCTGAAGAAGTAACTGAAGAAGATATTGAAGCAGAGAATGGAGTAAAGGATGATCTTCAGGAGAATGTTAGTGAGATAGCTGAAGAAATTAAGGTTGACATTGATGGAGGTATAATAACTGGAAAGGTAAGTGCAGATATTGAAATAGAAAATGATCCTGCAATAATCAGCTGGCTCAAGAGTTTCTTAAAGTTTACAGGATTCATAGTTAAGGATGATGCAACCACTCAGGAAATTGTCATTGATATTAACGAGACAGATAAGACTGTTGAGATAGAATACGAGACTCCTGCCCCCTATGCTATAGAGGAAGAAATTGATAATGGAAAGAGAGTCCAGATTATAGGCCCTGAAGATATCCATTATGAGAATGTTCTTGCATTCACAGAAATTAATGAATCTTTGAATGTGAAGAGCAAGGAAAAACTAAGGATATACTGGAATGAAAACCTCACTTATCTGAATGTTGAGAATGCAGTAGACATAGATGGTAATGGATTTATTGATTATATTGAATGGATTGTTCCTCACTTAAGCAATCAGACTTTTGATATAATTGTAATAACAAAGGCAGAGCATCTTGATAGTAACAGAACATTTATCTCAGATATATATGAATCTGTGAAAGAATTAGATGGAAACTGGAGCGAGAGCATTAATGATGGAGATTACGTTAGAGTTACATTTGAACAGAATTTAACTTCTGAGAAAGATATTACTATCTATCCTAGAATAATTAATGGAACTCCTAGGATTGAGGTTTATGAGTTAAATAAAACTGAGGTAATAGCAGCTTTCGAGAATATCTCTAATGAAGAATATAACAAGGTATATTTGACAAATTTGAATGGTTCACAGGACACTTTTGATATGCTCATAATTAATGGGGTTGTGGAGTTTGACCATATAATAGATCCTCAAATAAATATTTCTGGAACAAGCGGGACTGGGACAAATGTAACTCTTGAAACAGGTTTTAGTCATCTAGGTATAAGTGATGAAAATCTTACTTTTTATGCTCCATTTGATAACTATAACGATAGTGTGTCAGCATATGACTATCATGGTGATAGTCATGATGGGGTATTAGTTAATAGTGCAGCTTATACTTCGGAAGGGTTAATAGGTAGTGCAGTAAACTTCCCAAGAGTTAATGATAATAGGGTGCAGTTCAAGCCAGGAGACTACCTAAATATAAGCTTTAGAAATACCACTATATCCTTTTGGTTAAAATCTAACTATACATCTATAGAAGGTCTTGCTAGTACTGTAGATGGTAGTGGAACTGCATCAGGTTGGGTTCTTGGAAATTCAAATGGAAACACAGTAGGTCTAAGAATACAGGGAGGAGTTAGTGGGACACAACAAACCCTATCAACTACCTCGCTGACTGATGACGTATGGCATCATATTGTAGTGATTATAGATGACATCGGTGCTGCTACGCCGAGGGCATATGCAGTTATAGATAATGTAGTAAACGCAAAAAAGTTTTATGGTGCACAGACCAGCCACAATTATTACGATGGTGTTAATGAGTTGTTTATTGGGGATTGGTCTTCTTGGGGATTTGCCAATGCAACAATTGATGAATTTATGATTTTTGATAAAGGATTGTCGGTTGCAGAAATAACTGCTATTTATAACAATCAAAGTGCGAGATTTTATCCTCGTGGAGAACAAATATTTAATGATCTAAATGTTTCAGGAGATGGAACTGAAAATAGAGTTAATATAACTATTAATCAAAGTTTGTTATTCGGATCTGTAAACTTTAGTGCACAAATAGGAGATTCAGGTTCAGGATCTTATACTTATGGGTCTGAAACTCAAATAGATACATCTACTGGAACTGCTACTGATTTTACTACAAACACACCTAACAATATATCTGTTAGATTGATATATAATTCAGATTCTTATGGATTTTACACACCTCTTCTGATTGGAAATGTGACAATAGACTCTTGGACAGAAGGTGTAGCAGATGCAATCTCTCCGGAAGTGACTATAAATTTCCCTGAGAACAAGATTTATGGTTCTTTTGATTTGCCTCTGAATTTCAATGTTTCATTGAATGAAGAAGGAAGCGTCATGTATTCTCTTGATGGAGGAGTGAACAATAAAACAATGTATGATGGAATAAATACTCTCGGGCAATATTTCAATGCAACTAATAACTCTATTGCAGAAGGTAGTTATACTTTCAGAGTGTACGCAAATGACACTTCTGGAAATAGAAATGATACGGAAATGGTTACATTTTCATATGATGATTTTGTATTGAACACTTGCGCAAACATCACTACTGCAAATTCAGTTTACATTCTTCAGAGCAATATTTCTGCAAGTGAAACTTGTTTTGTAATAAGCGCTAATAATGTTACCTTAGATTTTAATGGATTTATTGTTGATAGCACTTCTACTAGCTCTGCTGTTAGAGGAATAGATTTAGGCAACTTCAATGATACTAAGGTAATGAATGGGACATTGACTGATTTTGCAACACAGGTTTATATCAATGAAGGTGATGGGGCGAGTTTTAATAATATGAAATTTTCAGGCTCTTTTACAGGTCTCGGATTTGGAGATGTATTTTATGGTATTAGAATAATTTCGGACGCAAGAAACATTATCATTGAGAATACAACTTTCGGACCAATGGATTCCAGTGGGCTTCTATCTTATACTGAAGGGATTTATGTACAAGGGGGGCAGAATATAACTTTAAGAAACAACACATTCACATTGTTGTCTGGAACAAGCGCCTCAACAGCCTTACATTTGATTACAGGAGTTAGCGATGGTTCTATTGACACCGTTAGAAGTGAGAACAATCTCTTTGTGGATCTTAATAGTAAGGGAGTGTATATAGAAGGAGGAAAGCTTATTTCAATGTATGATGAAATGCAAAATATAACCTCTCCTATATTCATATCTTCTGGGCTAGGAAATCAGTTTAATCATACCGTTATAAATGCTTCAGATGCACCTGTTAGTTCAGGTGTTATTGCACTACTCGGGACTGGTGCGGATGAGACTATATTTTCTAATGTAACTGTAACTGAGACCGCTTCAGGAGATTATGACCTTTATATTGTAGACGGTGCAGACAATAATATGTTAATAGATTCTATTTTGGGTAGATATTCTATAGGGAGTTCAACTGGAGCATACTTTATCTATAGAGAAGACCAAAATGGTCAGATTAGGTTCTTGAGCACAATGGTTGCTTCTGGAGAGAATATCACATATGACTTTCAATTAGCCAATGATTTTGCATTTGTTAACTCTACAAATAGCGGAATAAATATTTCAGCTAACATAACATTTTTCGATATGCCTGGAAATTTCACTAATCCAATCATTGCAAGGGGTGGAATTGAGTGTGGAGATTGCTATAATTTCACTTCTTTGAATGCAGCTAGTGTTATATTCAATGTAAGTAGCTGGAGCAATTATAGTATAATTTCAAATCCTGATGTAGTTTCACCTTTGGTTACAATTAATTTCCCTGCAAATACAACTTACTTTACTTCTGATTTGCCTCTTAACTTTAATGTAAGTTTGAATGAAGAAGGAAGCGTTATGTATTCTCTTGATGGGGGAGTGAATAATAAAACAATGTTTAATGAGACTGCTGGAATTATTGGAAGATTCTTCAATGCAACTAATAACTCTATTGCAGAGAGTAGTTATACTTTTAGAGTGTACGCAAATGACACTTCTGGAAATAGAAATGATACTGAAATGGTTACATTTTATTTTGAGAGTACAAATGTAGATAGTTGTAGAGTTCTTGACCAACAAGGGAGAGTTTACACTCTCATTTCAAATCTCTCTACAAGTGGAACATGTCTGAATGTAACTGCAAATGATGTGATAATAGAAGGTGCAGGATATTTTGTTAATGGGACTGATTCTGTAAATAATTATGGAGTTTATGCTAAAGGAGTTAAGAATCTTACAATAAATAACATGATCCTTCAAGATTTCTATCATGGAGTCTTTTTCGAGTATGGAGTTAATGAAACTTTAATTGAAAATGTCACAATAATAAACGGAGTAAATAATGGAATTTATATTTATGATTCTAACGAAACAACAATCAGAGCAAACAATATAAATAATAATATTGGTGAGGGGATTCTCACGAGTGTTAATGAGACTAAGATATCTGGTTCAATTTTGGATAATTCTTTTAATAATAATGGGGTGACAATCTCTCTTACAAGTTTTATTGGAGATGTTGCTAATAACACAATTGTTGGTGCAACTGGGAAAGGAATAACTTCTACAACTAGCCTCGGATTAAGTAGTAATGTATATATTTTGAATAATGTGATTTTGAGAACTTTAGACAATGGAATAACATGTTCTTTAAGTGCAGGATCTAATTGTTACATAAAAGATAATGTTGTTGCATATATTCAAGGAAACACAGGAATTAATATAGCCCCAGGAATGCAAGTAATAGGAAACACAATCCATAATAATTCTAATAGGGCTATCACACTCACTCCTGAAGATGGAACAACTGGTTATGTAATATCTGGAAATAATTTCTTCAATAACACTCAGGGCATTAGAGGAACATCTCAGAGTACGGGGGATTTAACCTATATCATGGCCTCTAATAATACCTTCAATCAGGTAGGTTATGCAGTTTATCTTAATGGAACATTTGGAAGCAACTTAGGACATGTCTTCACAAATAATACAATAAATGGCTCAAGACTAGATTCAATATATCTTATAGGATCTGGAGTAAATAATTTGACATTTATAAATAATACAATAAATAATCCCAACACGTCATCTTTTGATTTGAATGTGGTTTCTCAGGGAATTGATAACTTGATATTTGTTAATACTTTCTTGAAAAACTATACCTTTGGAGGGACAGGAAGTTCTGGAGTGATATTTGAAGATACGACAAATGGGAAAGTTTCATTCTTAGGAGCAATAAGTGGAAATGGAACAAACTTAACAAACGATTTGAAATTGTCTAATAATTTCATTGAGGTTAACGCAGAGGAAAATCCAGGGCTTAATGTTAGCGCTAATGTTTCATTTTATGCAATGCCTGGAGGGTTTATAGGGCCAGAAATATATCACTCTGATGCTTTGTGTGGAGATTGTTATAATTTCACTTCTTTAAATGCAGCCATAGTTGAGTTTAATGTGACCTCTTTCAGTAATTATAGCATTAAAGAGGACACAAATATAAACTCTTGTAGGGTTTTAGATATTCCTGGAAAAGAATATACACTCATTTCAAATCTTTCTACAAGTGGAACATGTTTGAATGTAACTGCAAATGATGTGATAATAGAAGGTGCAGGATATTTTGTCAATGGAACTGATTCTGTGGATAATTATGGAGTTTATGCTAAAGGAATTAAGAATCTTACAATAAACAATATGACTCTTCAAGATTTCTATCATGGAGTCTTCTTCGAGTATGGAGTTAATGAAACTTTAGTTGAAAATGTCACAATAATAAACGGAGTAAATAATGGAATTTATATTTATGATTCTAACGAAACAACAATTAGAGCAAACAATGTTAGTAATAATATTGGTATGGGGATATTGACGAATATTAACGGGACTAGTATATCTGGACTGATAGTCCAGAATGTATTAAATGATAACAATGGTGATGCAATAGCACTTAGAAGTTTTATTGGTAGTGTTGCTAATAACACAATAGTTAATGCAACAGGGGTTGGAATAGATTTGACTTCAAATGCTGGAATAAAAAGCAATGTGTCTATCTTAAATAATGTGGTTTTGAGAACTTTAGGCAATGGAATAACATGTTCAACAGTTGCAGGGTCTAATTGTCACATGATAAAAGATAATGTTGTCGCATATGCTCAAGGAGGCTCAGGGATATTAGTTTCTAGGAACATGCCAGTCATAGGAAACACAATCCATAATAATTCTGACAAGGGTCTTGGGATTAGTGCTAAAAATGGACTAGAAGATTATGAAATCTCCGGAAATAATTTCTTCAATAACACCTATGGCATTAGAGGGGTATCTGGAAGTGCAGATTTAACTTTCATTAAAGCTTCTAACAATACATTCAATCAAGTAGATTATGCAATTCATCTAACAGGATTAAGTGGAGTGAATCAAAATCATGTCTTCATAAATAATACAATAAATGGCTCAAGACTAGATTCAATATATCTTACTGGATCTGGAGTAGATAATTTGACATTTATAAACAATACAATAAATAATCCCAACACATCATCCTTTGATTTAAATGTGGTTTCTCAGGGAATTGATAACTTGACATTTGTTAATACTTTCTTGAAAAACTATACATTTGGAGGGACAGGAAGTTCTGGAGTGATATTTGAAGATACTCTAAATGGGAAAGTTTCA
>PFDB01000019.1:31093-54996 GCA_002763075.1 Candidatus Pacearchaeota archaeon CG10_big_fil_rev_8_21_14_0_10_34_76
TTGAACGTTAGCGCTAATGTTAGTCTGTATAATCTGCAAAATTCATTTGCAAGACCTTCTGTTTTCAGAGATGATGTTTCGTGTGGAGATTGCTATAACTTCACTCCATTGACTGCTGGAACTGTTGAGTTTAACGTTACTGGATTTACTAATTATAGCATTCAAAATAATAATAATGTATTTGATTCAATTTTAGAAATAAATTCTACTGACAATACAAACTTGACCTCTGTTGATTTGAATTGTTATACAACTCTTTCAGATGAAGATGGAGATAACATGAATGTGACTATTTGGTGGTTCAGTAATTCTGTGGAAGCCTTCAGATTCGACTTTAATGAAAGTTATGCTTCTAATACACCATTTAGTACTTCCTTGGATTCAGCTAATACTACTAAAGGGGATGTATGGAGTTGTGGAATAAAGACTTATGATGGATTTGATTTTTCTAATCAAATTAATTCTACATCCTTAACTATTCTAAACACTCCTCCTGTTGCTCCAGTGTTAGATTCTCCCAACGATGGAAGTTCTACAACGGATAGGACTCCTCAATTTAGTTGGACAAGTGGAGGGGATGATGATTTGGATTCATTGACTTATGAATTGAATCTTACATGTTTTAATGTTGCAGGAGGTGGATGTACAAGCAAGGGGAGTGATAATAGACATGTTACAAGCATATCTGGAACTACATACACTATAATCGGAGATCTCAAATACCTATATGATAGTAATTACTTCTATAATTGGAGTGTAAGAGCAAATGACTCAGAAGATTTTAGCTTATGGAGTTCATCCAGAGGAATTAATATAAGTGCACTTATAGAAATAAGCTTGCCTAATTCAAGTGTGGAATTCGGTCAGATAAATTTCCAAGGATCTAATGATACAACAGATGATTCGCCTTCCCCATTTGTTATCCAGAATGATGGAAACTCTTTTGTGAATGTTACTGTGGAAGCGACAAGTTTATGGAATACAGTAGTTAATCCAACTGAATATTATGAATTTAAGGCAGATAATGTTAGTTCAGAAAATGGAGCATTCAATTGGCTTGGCTCGATAACTGCATTTACAAGCGTTCCTCTTACTGGAAGTGCACAATTATTCCTTGCGGAGCTTAATTATACAAATGTTACAGACAGTGCTGAGATTGATATTAGTATCGCCGTTCCACCAAATGAAGGATCTGATGTAAGGAGTTCGGTAGTCACATTTACTGCCAATCTTGGAGAATAAATGATAAATAAAAAACATCTAATTGTTATTGACTTGATATTGGTAGTCGGGAGCTTATTTGTTGTAGCAGGTTTGGTTGGATATTCCAGACCATTGGTAATTTTCCCAATAGATAATCTTGAAACCACTAATAGTTCAGTCTTATTTACTTTTGAGAATGGTGAGAAAATATTGATAGACGATAATCTTGAGTTTAGTTCACCTTTAATTATAGAAGTCAAGGAAAATATTGTTGTGACACTCAAACCAGAGATATATTATTGGAAGATTGATAATGGGGTTGGTGTAAGTCAGATTAGAAAACTTACTATAGAGTCGGAGATAGATCTTAGACTAAAAAAATCTGGAATAGGAGAAGATTATGAGGTAGTAAATGCAGGAAATACTCTTTTAGAGGTTGATATTTACGAGGACGAGGAACTTACAGGAAGTGTAGTTCTTGGAATTGATGAAAGTGTGGATGTGTATGGAGATAGATTAATAGGAGGGCAATATGAATAAGGGGTTACTCATTTTGATTTTTGTAATTCTTTTGTCGTCTAATGTGTTAGCTTTAGGAATAACTCCTGGGAGAAGTAATTTTGATTATAGTTCTGGAACACAGAAGGAAGTTGAATTTTCAGTTATAAACTCGGAGAAAAAAGATTCTAATATGGTTGTGCTTGTACAGGGAGAACTCAATGCAAGCATTTCTGTTTCAGAAGTATCCTTCCAGATGTCTGCATCAGAATCTGAGAAGAAGCTCAAGTATATTCTCAACATGCCAGTAGGACTTTCTCCCGGTTTGCATACTGCAGAGGTGGTTGTCATCCAGCTTCCAGGAAAATCTGAGACTAGTGAGGCATTTATAGGATCAGCTATAGGAGTTACAACTCAGATTCATGTTTTTGTCCCTTATCCTGGAAAATATGTTGAAGCCGATTTGAATGTTATTGGATCAGACAGCGATGGAGAAGTTACATTTGTTATTCCAGTGATGAGTAGAGGGGAGTTGGGAATAAAGAATGTAAAAGCAAAAATCGATATATATGGCCCCTTAAATAAAAAAATTGAGAGTGTTGACACTGATGAATTTTCATTAGAGAGTCAGGAAAGAAGGGAACTTGTAGCTACTTGGAAATCTGATGTTGACCCAGGACCTTATAGGGCTGTTGCTACAGTGATATATGATGAAAATACTGCAAAGGTCGAGAAAAATTTCAATTTAGGAGTTGCATTGCTTGAATTGGAAGAAATTGAAGTGAATGATTTTAGCCTAGGAGAGATAGCTAAATTCGAGTTACTTGTTGAGAATAAATGGAGTCAAACTATTGCAGGAGCATATGCTCAGATGCTGATATATAATAATGATGGAGAAGTTATAGCAGATTTCAAATCCGCAACTTATGATATTCCTCCTCTTGAAAAAGCGTTGGTAATAGCATTTTGGGATACGGCGGGAGTGAGAAAAGGGACTTATGCTTCATCTGTGTTCTTGAAGTATTCACAAGAATCTGTACAGAAGGATTTTCAACTTGAAGTTTCAGATAATCAAATAAACGTTGTGGGGCTTGGATATGTCATATCTAAGGGAGGGAAATCGTCTGGAGGAGATAATAGTCTAACAATCATTCTCGTGACTGCTATTGTGATGCTTGTGATAATCAACCTTATATGGTTCTTGGTTTTGAGAAAAAAGTTGGCTAAGAAGCGATGAAATTTTTAATGTCTTGGCTTTTAACTCGAGGTGGACTCAAGGACTTTTTGATTCTAAATGTATATAATTTAGTTGCGAAAGATTTATAAATAAAAGCAAATTAGTAAGTAAAATAAAAAGATGGCAGATACAAAAAAACTTATTGTTGCTTTGCTTATTTTAGCAATTATTTTTTCTGCAGCTTCAATTGCAATAAGCATTGGAGCATCAAATATTAAGATTCCGCAGAAAAGTGTTTCAGGAAATTCTGTTGTAGAAGATATAGGTGGAGGAATTTCTCTTACTGTAAAGGGAGAAGTTGAAGGTCTTAATAATGGATAACGATAAATTACTTTTGAGTATAGCTGCTATTGCAGTAGCTGTTTCTGTCATGGCGGCAGGGGTTACATATTTTTCTATTGCAAATTTAACTACTAAAATATCTGGTCTTGCGAGTAGCACTGGAGAAGCAAATTTGACTGTTGTTTCATCAGCCAATATTAATTTTACAACAGCAAGTATTAATTGGGGAACAGGAGAGGTCAGTACTGGGTCAGATTATGCAATTCTTAATACTGCTGCTGGAACAGTTACTGGAGGGAACTGGACTGCCGTTAATGGAGGGTTTATTGTTGAAAATATAGGGAATGTAAATGTTACATTGGATTTACAGGCAGGAAAAACTGCTGCTCAATTCCTTGGAGGGACAAGTCCAGGATATATGTGGAATGTCTCTAGTTCTGAGTCTGGGAGTTGTGTTAATATGACATATTTAGAACCTTATGTTGGTAATGTTTCTGGTTTTGGAGTTTTTGCAGATACTAGCACATCAGTAACAAGGATATGTGACTTTTTTGATTTTATTGATTCGAGAGATACAATAGAGATAGACCTTAACTTGTCTGTTCCTGTAAACTCGTTGAAGGGCGCTTTATCTGATGTAATTACTGCAACAGCAACTGCTGCTTAATTGAGATTTGTTTTTATAAAAATGTGGGAGTTTTGGACTAAAATTGTTTTAGACTTTTTCTTTTATCATTAAATCTTGTGGAAGGATGTTCAAGTAAATGTTGTAAATAGTCTAGTGGAAAATGATGGGTAAAACAATAATTAAGATTCTCAATAAAATGATAAGACCTTGGAAGATTGAAGTAGCTATTTTAGTCCTTCTAATTACTATTGGAATAATAAAAAGTTCTGAATCTGGTTGTGGGGCTTTCTTACAATGGATTTGCTAAATGGGAAGAAAAAGAAGATTGGAACGGCTTGTATAAATCAGAATACTAAATATAAATTTTCTACAAATCTGGATTGTTATAGGGGGGGTATGAGGCTTAGAATGTGGAGATATTTTCTGCTTAAAATATAAGATGATTTAAGGATTATTTACACAAGGTCTATTAATTAGTAAAGTATAAAAAACTTCTAAATCACTATCAGAGTATGAAGAGGTGGTTATTTTTTTTAGGAATTGTTTTATTACTCTCTGGAACAGCAAGTGCAGCACTTGGAATTACTCCGGCCAAAACCGAGTTTAACTTTGTTCCAGGATCAGAGCATGAAATAACTTATAGAGTCTTATCAGATAAACCAGATCAAGAGATAGAAATATATGTTGAGGGAGATTTGGCAGAATATGCGACAGTTAGCAAGGAAGTTGTTTTTGGGGCAGATAGTTTTGTTTTCAAGCTAAAATTTCCTTCAGAGGTTGATGCTCCCGGACCCCATCAAATTCTTGTAGGGGCAAGAGAAGTTCCATCGGAGGATCAATTTATTGGAGTGGCAGTTAATATTCGTGCTCTTGTAAATGTATTCATCCCCTATCCTGGGAGATATCTTGAAGCAGGCTTGACTATTCCTAATGGAAACATTGGAGATGAAATTCCCATTGAAGCGAATGCTATAAATCGTGGGAAGGAAAGTTTAACTATAAGCCCGAAGATCGAATTTAAAGATTCAAGTGGTGAAGTGATTGAGACAATGTCATTCAGCGAAGTCACATTGGATACAGGGCAAGATAGATTTTTTAGAAAATTTTTGAACACTGAAGGATTTTCCTCAGGAGATTATATGGCTATAGCAGTATTTGATTATGGAGAAACCACAATGGTTAACAAATCATTTAGAATAGGGTCTTTGTTTGTTAATGTGACAAATATTACTGATAAATTACCTAAAAAAGGGATACAAAAATTTTATGTGAATATAGAAAGCTTATGGAATGATCCTCTTGATGAAGTGTATGCAGATGTTAATGTCTCAAACGATGTCGGCAGTATCTTGTTCAGGACACCTTCTGTAAGTTTAGAGGGTTGGAGTAAAAAAACACTTGAGGGATTTTTGGATACAAAAGATCTTGAGGGGAATTATGATGTAAGTGTCGCATTAAAATATGCTGGAAAAACGAGTTTTGCATTTGGGAGTTTGATTGTGTTTGAGCCCACCAATTGGGTAATTATTGGAGGGATAGTCGGTGCAGTTATGCTAATAATTATAATAATAATTGTTTCAATAATAATATTCAAAAAACGGAAAAAGGGAATTTTTAAAAAATGAAAACTAAGTTCTATTATTTTATTTTTATTTTTTCAATTATTGTTTTTTTAACTAGTATTTTTTTCTTTATCTTTAACCAAAGAGATATAGCATTCAAGGCAATACCTATTAGTGTTAATGTAACCGAAAACTTAGGATTTGATTTGAACGAAAGTGCATTGACTTTTGGAAACGTGTTTCCAGGAGGGTATTCTGAAAGAAAAATATTATTCAGCAATGATTTTGATTTTCCAGTACTTGTGAAATTGAAGGCTAAAGGGAGCGTGGCAGATCTTATTTCTTTCGATGAAAGTAGGATAGTGGATTCGAGGAATATTATAAAAATACCTATAGGAATATTTATTCCTTCAGATGCAAAGAAAGGGCTGTATGAGGGTGAACTTATAATATATGTTTATCCAGCATAGTTCAATAATATTTAAAATAGGGGTTGGTATTAATATTTTATGAAGATTGTTATTTTTTTGGTTGGAGTTACCTTGTTCTTATCAGGTTTCTCTCTCTCTTTTATTGTACAAGAAATATATAATTCCAATACAGAAATGCCTTTTTCAGAAAAACTAAATCTAGAGGTTTTTGCTCCTTCAGATTCTGTTAAAGAGAAAGATATAATGGTCTTTGAAGATAGGGTAGTGATATATATTGAAGACTCAAGTGTGAGTAATTATCTGGATTCAGGAAGCATGCTTCCTGTTTTAAACGAGGGTTCTAATGGGATAAGAATAAAGCCATTATCTGAAGAGGAGATATCTATTGGAGATATTATAAGCTTCAATTCCGATAAAGGGTTGATAGTACACAGAGTTCTTGAAAAGGGGATTGATAGCGAAGGGGTTTATTTTATTGCAGGGGGAGACAACAATGAATATGTTGATGGTAAAATAAGGTTTAAGAATATTGAATACAAGACTATTGCAATAATATATTAGATGAACTTAGAAATATTTATAAACAAAGCTATTCTTTTTAATATTGAGGAGATGTTTGATTAGGCTTAGATGCAACGCATATTCTCACTAATAAACAGAATGAATCAGGATAATAAATTAATTGCACTGGCATTGGTTGCTCTTGTTATTGCAATGTTTGGGGCAGGAGTTACATATTTTTCTATTGCAAATTTAACTACTAAAATATCTGGTCTTGCAAGTAGCACTGGAGAAGCAAATTTGACTGTTGTTTCATCAGCCAATATTAATTTTACAACAGCAAGTATTAATTGGGGAACAGGAGAGGTTGATGGAGGGTCAGATTATGCAATTCTTAATACTGCTGCTGGAACTGTTACTGGAGGGAACTGGACTGCCGTTAATGGAGGGTTTATTGTTGAGAATATAGGGAATGTAAATATTACCTTGGATTTACAGGCAGGAAAAACTGCTGCTCAATTCCTTGGAGGGACAAGTCCAGGATATATGTGGAATGTCTCTAATTCTGAGTCTGGGAGTTGTGTTAATATGACATATTTAGAACCTTATGTTGGTAATGTTTCTGGTTTTGGAGTTTTTGCAGATACTAGTACATCAGTAACAAGGATATGTGACTATTTTGATTTTATTGATTCGAGAGATACAATAGAGATAGACCTTAACTTGTCTGTTCCTGTAAACTCATTGAAGGGTGCCCTATCCGATGTAATCACCGCAACGGCTTCTTCTGTTTAATCCCCAACAAATGCATATCTTTTTATATATAAATCTGTATTTTAATTGATGAGGAGAGTGTTATTTATTTTGCTTATTTCTATAGTTATACTCAATATATTTGTTCTATTCAATGTAACCTATCCATTGACTAGTGATCAGCATTTTACTGGAAAAACTTTTTTTAACACAATCCTAGGAACAATTTCGCTTTTTGTTTCTGGAGCAGGTCCCGAAACAGTCACAATAGATAGTCCATTAAACCAAAGCTATAACTTTAGCATCGGTAGTAATTATTCTCTTGATCTAAATGTTTCTGCAAATTTTGCTGTTGATGATTGGTGGTTTAGCGTTTATGATTATACTCACGGAGAATATGGTCAATTAAATAAATCTTTTTCTCCAAATGTGAGTTTTGAGGCAGTTAGGTGGTCAAATAGGTTGGATGTTTTTTCTAACACAACAGATGGAAGAATAATTACGGGAAGTGTTATTTTCTTTGTTAATGTGCCAAATTCTGCTCCGGTGATTTCAAATTTAAATTCTGAGATATTCGTCTGTGAAGAGGGTAGTTTGTATAACGTATACAATGTTTTTGATGCTGACGAAGATGATATAATCAACACGATTTCTCCTTCTGACCCATTTTTCATTTTCCCTTCTTCATCATCGGGCTCAGCTGGATTATTGTCTCCTGTGCTGATATCTGGAAAATTGAGCAAAGGAGATGTGGGATTTTATGAGGAGACGATATCTGCTAATGATGGAGTTTATTCCGATAGTGTAAAAACCAATATAACTGTAATAGAAAAAAATAATGATCCTGTGATGAATGATATATTAACTAGAACTATATGGACAATAGGAGAAGACAGCAGCTTGTATTTTCAGGTAGGCGTAAGTGATATTGAGGATGGGACTTCATCTTCTGGAAATTTCACATTCAATATTAGTCTTTCAAATGGATCTGCATCTCCTTTCAATATAATTGATTTAGGAATCATTAATATTAGTACAGGATCATTGGATACTGGAGTGTATAATACTATAATCTGTGCTGAAGATATGGGGTTGTCGGATCCACATCAAAATATAAGTCTATGTGGGCAAGATGGAGGTCCGCTATCTGATTGTGATACCTTTGCGTTGACAGTGACAGATAATAACAGGCCACCTGAGATAACTGCATACTCTCCTGTTGGTTTAGATTTTAGTGCAAATGCAACAGAGATAATCAATTTTGAAGTAACAGAGAGTGACCCTGATGGGACTATCCCGGACACTTATTGGTATGTGGATGATTCTTTGTCAGAATTAGACGTAGGCGCTTCTGTTGATTCATTCAGCCATACATTTTCATGTGGTACATCTGGATATCATACAATTAATGCGGTAGCTAGTGATGGACTTTTGAATGATTCAGTAAGTTGGAATGTAAGTGTCAATTTTGTAGCATGTCCTCCAGCGGGAAGTTCGGGAGGTGGAGGAGGCGGAGGAGGCGGAGGCGGTAGTTCTAAGGTATGTGAAGAAAGATGGGGTTGTGAGGATTGGAATACTTGTCAGGAGACAGAAGGGGCATTTAAGGCTGGCAGATTGTCGAGTTTGGAGTATTTAGAGATAATCAGCTCATGTAATGATCGTGGATTCGCTATCGAATCTTGTGGATATCAAATAAGAGAGTGCAGTCAGCTTAATGAGGATTGTTCTAGTTATCTTCAGATTCCAAGTCAGAAACAAGAATGTTATTATACTGAAAACCCAAGTTGTTCTGATAATATAAAAAATTGTCATGATGGATTGTGCGAGGTACTTGTTGATTGCGGAGGACCTTGTAACCCATGTGCAACTTGTACAGATAATGTTCAAAACCAAGGTGAGCAAGGTGCTGATTGCGGAGGCCCTTGTCTTTTGAGATGTGAGCCAGAAAAACCATTTTTTGAAAAAACGGAAACAAAATACTTTTTAATGCTGTTTATCATCTTATTAATTATAATAATCCTTGTGATACTTAGAAAAATATTTAGGATAGAGGAAAAAATAAAAAAAGGGAAATGAAAAAGGAGAGAATTAATGTCTATTGGGCTTATGCGTTTTTGTTGATGGGGTTAGTGATAATTTTTGCTTCTATTGCTCTTGCTGAAAACACTGGAAGTTCTGGGAATGTCAGTCTTAGGATATTTGATGATACTGATTCTCAAAATAAATACAGCGATCTAAGAATAAATTTTTTCTCTAATTTTACTAATATAACTGGGAGTTATTTAAATAGCACTGTTGGAGATGGCAGTTGTCTTATAAATTATAATTTTACTGGAAGTTTTGGAGATTATTCCAATATGAGCTTTAATGGGACTTCATTGTATTGGGAAGCAAATAGTACATTTAATTACAAGGGAACACATAATTTTGAGGTTAATTGTTCAAGCGATTATGGGAATATTTCTCTTATGGATAATTTTATTGTTTTTAACACTGCACCAACGCTAAATCTTGATAGGGGTGGAACCTTTTTGGATTTAGATGGAAACGATTTAAATACAGACTATCTTTCATGTAGTGAAGATACTATTTGTTCATTTAATTTTTCATCTAATGTTACTGAAATAGATTTGAATGATGTCTTAACATTTGCGAATCTATCCTCTAATTCCACACTTACTAATTTTACTCTTAATTCTTCAACAGGAATTCTTCTTATTAATGTGACTAATGATGGGGATACAGGTATAAAACAGATACATTTGAGTGTGAGTGATACAGAAAGTCCCTCACAAGCAGGAATATTAAAGCTTAACATAAGCTCTTTCAATGATGTACCTATATTTCTCAACTTAGAGAACAAGACATTTAATGCGACTGAGCTGTTTGATTATGTAATAAATGTAGAAGATGAGGAAAATGATGTTCCGTTTATTTACAATATAAGTTTTTCTAGTTGTACTTTGGCTGATTGGTCTACAAAAACAAATTGCGAGCTTTTTAATTCTAGCCAATATTCTGCTGACGGCAACACAGGTGAAATAAATATAAGCTTTACTCCCACAATGAATGATGTTGGATCTTACGATATCAATTTTAGTGTAACTGATTCAGGAAGTCCAAATGCTACCATAAGTCAAATAGTGAATTTTACAGTTTCAAACATTAATTCTCCCCCATATTTCAGATATACGTGCGATGACGAAAGAAACACAAGCGAAGGTTCTTCATTCAGTTGTTATATAAATGTTACAGATATAGATGAGGTGAATAATCTTACAATAATATCTAATGAAAGTTGGTTTACATTTAATGGTACAGGTGTGAACAGTCTTAGTCTGAATGTAAATTCTTCAACACAATACAATGCAAGTTTCATGGTTAATTTCACTTCCGAAGATATAGCTGTTGGTAATTGGTCAATAAATCTTACAGTGAGCGATACTGGAAGTCCTTTACTTTCAAACTCAACACTTATCTGGTTTTTTGTTGAAAATGTCAATGATTCTGTTTCATTGAATAGTATCTCTGACATTACAGCATATACAACAAATAATTACACCATATATGTTAATGCAACAGATGATGATCTCCTAATAACTCATAAGGAGACTTATAATGAGTCTCTTGTATTCTCTTCAAATGCTAGTTGGGTGGATGTGGATACATATCAGATTATAAATCAGAGTAATATAACTACTGTAAGAATACAATTTGATCCTAATGATGCTCCAAATGGTGCAGGCAATTATTCAATAAATATCTCTGTAAATGATGCTAATAATTATTCATTTGATTCAAGTGTTTTTGTCATCACCGTAATAGGTAATACACAACCCTCTTGGAATTCAAGTACAGTAACTGTTCACGAACTGACAGAGGATATAGAATTTTATTTAAATTTGAGTCTGAATGTTAGTGATTCTGAGGAGGATGCTCTTACATTTACATATTATAATGATACGTCATTCCCTTCTTTTTCCTTGAATACAACTACGGGAGTGATAAATTTTACGCCCTTAGATTCAGACGTAGGGCAGCATATGGTCACAATTAATGTGTCGGATAGTGCAATCTCAGATTCCTTACAATTTAATTTTACTATCTCAAATATAAATGATTTGCCAGTTATCCAAACTCCATTAAATGTGGCAAACGCTTCTGTAGATTTGAGGTCTAATATAAATGCAAGTGAAGATAATGTTACTATAGTAACTCTTTGGGTACATGATGATGACTTTAGAATTCCATCTGGTCAAAAAAACTTTTATAACGAGTCTATAAATGTTAGTGTTTATTTTGAGGGACCAAATACAGACTTATTCTCTTTTAATCTGACAGATGATTTTCCTGCAGGGGTATTTTTACAAAGAGTTGAATTTGATGCTATTTTCACTCCAAACAAGAGCGATATAGGACTCTATAACGTGAGTATTAATATAACTGATTCAACAGGAAATATTAGTAGCATAGGGTTTAATTTGAGCATTCAGGAAGTCCAGCATGGGCCTTCCTTATCTTCAATTGAAAACCAATCAAGTAAAGTCAATGCTAGTTTTGCCATTGACATAAATGCAACAGATGAAGAAGATGGAAGTGATTCGGATGGAGTTTTGGAATTTGTATATTCTTTCTTGAACGGAACAGATTTTATAAATAATAATTTAAGTATTTTTAACACAACTACTGGTGTTTTGAATATAACATTTAATGATACTCAAGGAGGATCCTATCAATTGAATATTTCTGTAAATGATTCTTCAGGGCTCATGGTTTCTCGTAGTTTCTGGATTGATGTTTATGATACTCCTTCATTGAATTTGCCCAATGGCTATTCTGTATATAATCTTACTGAGAATGTTACAGGATATATTTTAATAAATACCACCCACTCAGTTAACTCTAACTTAACTTATCTTATAACTTATCAGAGCTCTACAGAGTATAATTCAAGCTATTTTGGAAATGAAAATATTTTGAATTGGTCATTTACTCCAAATTATACTCAGGAGACCTACGGCAATGTTGGAAATGCTAGTTTATTTGTTTATAATTCTTTATTTCCAGAGTTGAATTTGAGTCAGGATATTGGACTTAACGTGAGCCATGCAAATGCTCCTGTTGAATTTGTATCAGATATTCCAGATAGACAGGCTACTAGTGATCAAAGCATTGTCTTAAATCTTACTAGTTATTTCTTAGATCATGATTACATGGATCAAGCTTATAATCAGACAGTCAACTTTACTTCTAAGGATAATTCTTCTGTGATTTCTGCTTCAATTTCTGGTTGGATATTGACTATTTCTGCTTCTGGCGCCGGAGTTGGAACTTTCAATGTAACTGGAGAGGATATCAATTCAAGCTCTAATCTTTCTCTCAGTTCTGCCATAAGTAATAACTTTATTGTTGAATTCACTAGTCCGAGTAGCACTACTACTACATCTTCAGGCGGTGGGGGGAGTAGCAGTGAGCCTGCAATTCTTCATTTGATTGTTCCAGGACCAGTATCTGTTGTAAAGGGAGAAGATATAATACTTCCAATACAATTAGTCAATGGGGGAACAACTTCATTAAGGACTATTAAACTTTTTGGGGATGTGGTCTTTAGAAATGGAAGCAAGGAAGCAGACATTGACTTTGAATTTGATCAGGCTGAGATAAAAAGTCTTTCTATAAGGGAAAGCAAAGATATTGCCATGAAAATAAGCACTGCTAATGCAGATGTAGGATTTTATGAGATTACTATAAATGCAACTGTATCCACACCCAAATTTTCAGATTGGAACAAAATATACATTACTGTCCAGGACCCTGAAGATGTTTTGGAAAAGCTTTTATTCACACAGGAACTTTTTGCAGAAAATCCAGAATGTCTTGAATTAAATGAACTGATTTTGCAAGCAGAGAATCTTGCTAGGCAAGGACAATATGATTTGGCTAATGAGAAAATTTCTTTAGCAATACAAGCATGCAGAGATGCAATATCTCAAAGAAGTCAATTTCTTAGCCCTAGAAGCAGACCTGTTGTGAATGATGAATTGTTGTTCTATCTTGTGATTGCAACAGTTGCATGTTTTGGATTTGGATTCATTTATTATATCTATAGAAGGAGGAGATTAAAAAAGGCTATAAGTGCATATTTAAGAAAGCTTTAATAATCTTGTATTCAATTTATATATAGAAAAAGTGGTGAAAATGAGTGCTAAAACAGAAGATAATAGGCCGAGTAGTTCAGAGGTGAAGAAAGCTAAGGAAGTAGTTTCGAATATAAGAAATGAAATGTCTAAATCTCTTATAGGACAAAAGGAGATAGTAGATGGATTGATAATGGCTTTGCTTTGTGATGGTCATGTTCTAATTGAAGGGGTGCCAGGTATTGCTAAAACTCTTGCTGTAAGAAGCCTTGCAAAAATAAGTGGAGCAAGCGTTGAGAGAATACAATTCACTGTAGATCTATTGCCTACAGATATTGTCGGAATAACTGCATATACTCCGGGAAAGGGATTTAGAATTGAGAAGGGGCCCGTATTTACAAATTTTATAATTGCTGATGAAATTAATAGAAGTCCTCCTAAAACTCAGTCCGCATTAATTGAAGCAATGCAGGAGAAACAGGTTACAATAGGAAAAAAGACTTTTGAATTGACTCCTCCTTTCTTTGTCATGGCCACTCAGAACCCAATAGAACAAAGTGGAGTATATCCTCTTCCAGAAGCTCAAATAGACAGGTTTCTTTTTAAGTTAATAATGGAATATCCAGAGCGTGAGGAAGAAGACAAAATAATGGAAAACAATATGACTCTTATGGACTTTGATTCTATGAACTTAAGGTCTGTCACCACACCTCATGAATTGATTAGACTTCAAAAACTTACAAAAAAGGT
Source organism: Candidatus Pacearchaeota archaeon CG10_big_fil_rev_8_21_14_0_10_34_76 (assembly GCA_002763075.1). Classification (GTDB taxonomy): domain Archaea; phylum Nanobdellota; class Nanobdellia; order Pacearchaeales; family GW2011-AR1; genus 1-14-0-10-34-76. The sequence goes on from PFDB01000019.1 coordinate 45,076, forward strand.
ATATCTTGCTCCAAAGGTTAAGAGATATATCTTGGACATAATTGAAAAAACAAGGATCAAGGATTTCAAATATGGGGAATTGATTGAATGGGGATGTTCCCCAAGAGCAAGCATATCATTGTATATTGCGGCTAAGGCTCATGCTCTTATGGATGGAAGAAACTTTGCAGTTCCTCAGGATGTCAGGAAAGTTGCATTACCTGTATTAAGACATAGGATGATACTTTCTTATAAGGCCGCTGCTGAAAAGATTTCTGCGGACACCATAATCAAGCATATATTAGATAGGGAGGTTTCGGCTTAGTTCTTATGGCTGAAAGAAAATTAAATCTTGATATTCCTAAGGCAATAGTTGAGTTCGAATCTGTTTTGAAGCAATTTCAGTTGAGGGAAAAAATTTATAAGATAGTTTTTAGAGGAAGAGGTCTTGAATTTGATGGATACAGAGATTATTCTTCTGATGAAGATGCTAGTGGAATAGATTGGAAGGCAAGTGTAAGGTCAAACAGGTTGCTTGTCAAAAAATATATAGAAGAGAGGGATCTCAAAATAATCTTTGCTATTGATGTGAGTGAAAATATGGTTTTTGGTTCTACAGAAAAGGTTAAATGTGAATTTGCTGCAGAAGTGTGTGCTGCACTAAGCCATTTAATAATGACATCTAATGATAAAATAGGATTCATTTTTTTTAATAATGAGGTTCTGGAATTTGTGCCTCCAAAGTCTGGATTGAACCAATTTAGTTTGTTTACTAATAGTCTTTCTAGTCCGTTTATGTATGGGGGAGCGTCTAATATAAAAAACGTTCTTGATTTTATTCTTGAATCCATGGATCAAAGTATCTCTGCAGTTATCATGGTATCAGATTTTTCACATTTTAATGATTCTATGTTAAAAAGCCTAACTTTACTTGGGAATAGAACTGAGGTAATTTCACTTGTGATAAAGGATCCATTAGATAAAACTCTTCCTCTCATAAATAAGGAATTCGTACTTGAAGATCCTTTTACAAGTCATCAGGTCCTGATAAATCCAAGCATTGCAAAAAATGCGTATGAAAAGAATGCTTTAAAAAAAGAAAAAGAAATGGGTGAAATATTTAGAAAAAGTAATATAGATTTTCTTGAGTTGAATACAGATAAACCCTTTAACATCATTCTTGCTGAATTTTTGATAGAAAGAATAAAAAGAGGGAGGTTTATCATCTGATGATAGAATTCACATTTACAAATGGACATTATTTGTTGTTTTTATTAATACTCCCATTTCTTTTTTTGATTCATTTTGTTGCTTTAAAAACTCAGAGACATAGGGCTCTTAGATTTGCAAATTTTGACGCTATTGCAAGGATAAGGGGAATAGATTTTTTTTCAAAGAATATTGTGATATTGGTGATGACACTTGTAATTTTATTTTTGTTGGTTCTTTCCCTTTCTGGATTGAATATAATCAGAGAGAGTGAGGCGAGTCCACATTCTTTTGTTATTGCAATAGATTCTTCTAGGAGCATGGAGGCAGATGATTTTTCTCCAAGCAGAATGGAAGTGGCTAAAGAGGTTGCTATTGAATTTATTGAATCTGCTCCTACAGATACTGAAATAGGCATAGTTTCTTTTTCAGGAAGCGCATTAATAGAACAGGAGCTTACTACTTCAAGATCGCTTTTGAGAGATTCATTAGAATCTTTAGAAATAAGCAGAGTTGGAGGAACAGATATATATGATGCAGTTGTAACGGGATCTAATTTATTATCAGGAGAAAAGTCGGGAGTTCTTCTTTTAATAAGTGATGGGCAAATTAATGTTGGGGGAGTTGAAGAATCTATTAATTATGCCAAAATTAAAGGGATAACAATACACTCTGTAGCAATGGGGACTGAAGGAGGAGGACTGACAACATATGGACTTTCACAGATTGATAAAAAATCATTGGAGGCAATAGCTTACAATACAGGAGGAAATTATTTCGATGCATCTGATAGAAATTCTTTGCTTGCTTCTTTAAATGATGCTTTTGAGAACAGCAGGATGAAAGTTGAAATAGAAGCTAGAGAATATCTTTTGATTATTGTAATAATACTCTTTGTTTTGGAATACATTCTTATAAATACGAGATATAAAATACTTCCTTAGATTCTTTCTTTTCTAAGAATATCATCAAATTGGGATATCATTTCTTTTACTTTATTTTTACTAATTTTTTCTCCAGTATAATATAAATTAATGAAACTATTACAATAATTCACAATTTTTCTTTTATTTTTTTTCTTGAAGAATCCAATTATTTCGGAATACTCTAGATTTGGGTTTATATGGAATGCATCACGAAAGAACTTTCTAGATAGTTTATCCAGCTCATTAACTTGTTCAGAGGAGGATTTTTTTGATTTTTTTAACTTGTCCAGTGATTTTCTATGAACTTTATTTTTATCATTCATCTCTCTCTTAAGTTGTTTTTTCTTTCTATCTAAAAGAAATATAGAAATGAGAATTACAGTTATGAGAAGAAATGCAAGAATAACCAAGATGATTATATTATATTGTGCCATTATATAATTTAGATTGTTGAGTATAAAAATCTTGTTCATAGGTTTTTTAAAGAGTTTATTCCTTTATTGAGTATGAAAGAGGAAATAGCAATATTTTCGAGAAAGAAGAAAATCAAATTGACTGTTAAGAGGACGGGATTTTTTACAAAAGGGATAGGACTTATGTTCAGGACTGCAAAAACTGATAAACTTTTATTTGAATTCAAAAAGGACACCTTAGCGTCTATCACTTCAATTTTTGTGTTCTTTCCATTTCTTGCTATCTGGCTTGATGAAAAAAATAATGTTCTAGAAAAAAGGATTGTAAGGCCATTTATATTCGCTATCAGGCCTCAGAAAAAATTTAGAAAACTTGTGGAAGTTCCTTTAAACCATAAAAATAGGCAAATTATTGATTTTTTCGTCGAGAAAAGGAGAAAAGTTTAAATATACAAACGCATATTTTAGTTTATTAGTTTAACTAAAAGGAGGTGTGATATGGGAAAGGTAATTGCAAAAAATGTTGTTAAGAGACAGCCTGGTCATCTATATTATGTAGATGCACAAGGAAATGTCTGCGAAGCTAAGATGGCTAGAGGAGGCCGAAAGAAGAAGGTCGCTAAGAAGAAGCCTGCTAAGAAGACAACAGCAAAGAAAACAACTAAGAAAAAGAGATAATCTTTTTTTAGAAACTTTTTTATTTTTTTATTTTAATATATTTTTTCTTAATTTGACCAGAGTATTTTTATATGGTTTTTAATGTGATTTATTATGGATTTTTGGAGATTGTATCATAGTTGTAAAATAAAAGAAATACAGGGGAGACATCCAGAGATTCCGTTATCGGATGTGAGGAGAGATTATTTTTTCTATTACAGAAGAAAAAGAGATTTATCTTTGCTAGCTGAAGATACAATATATGAGCGAGAGGTCGGAAATACTGAATCTTTTACAAATAGATTTGGGTATTCTATTGACATCATATGGGGTGTTGATTTAAGTCTGCCTAAGAAATTTGAAAAATTGAAAAAAAGTTTAAGGAAAAAGTTTTCTAGATAAGCTTTATTTTTTTATTTTTCTAGGATAAATTTTTAAAGTTGTTTTTTAAAGTTTTTTTATGGTAAGGGTTTTCACAAGAGAAAAATTTGAAGAAGATTTAACGAGAATTCTCTCTTATGTAGATGAGGTTAATAGTATGAGAATTGATCCTTCAAAGGACTCACAGTTAATAAGAGATGTGATATTCTATTCTGATAATGGTTATTTGGCTACACTAGGAGAAGTAAGAGAATCTCTTAGCGATGCAGATAGTTCAGATTATATAGGGTATATAATGCTTTTTTCAGATCGTGTTAATATTGAAAGGTATAGAGCTATTTATGAAATTGACAAGCCACATAGGAAATCGAGAATTGACAGATTCATAGCTTTTTTGAATTCCATACCCACAATTCTCAATCCTTAATCTATTCTCCAGCTATTATGAGTTCAGAGACGTATTTCATTGCAATAGCTCCTGTTGTGATAGCGAATCTTCCTCCAAGATTATGTTCTATATATGTAGCCCATCCATATTTTTCTTCTAAGTCTAATCCGCTTTGAGCAGAGACAGATATGTGTCTTAATAAGCCAGGATTGTTTTTATCCCATCCAAGTCTGATTTCTGTAGAGTTAGAATTTCCAAATGAAGCAGATTCGTCAAACTTATTTATCTCTTCAATATATCCTTTAATCTCTTCTATTCTCCCTTGATTATGAAATTCTTTAGCAAGAGCAAGATAATTTTCAGGAAGCCTAATATATGGGATAAAGCCTCTTCCGGGAACAATTGTAAATGTGGGATAAAGCATTGATAGTGGCATAGGAATTTCTTTTGGCATGAAATTGCAGAAATCGTTATATTTTATAAATATGATTCATTTTGAATATACATGATATTAGGTATTGAATGTACTGCACATACATTTGGAGTTGGGATTGTAAATAATGGAAAAGTACTTGCAAATGTAAGAGATATGTATGTGCCTAAGACTGGAGGGATAATACCAATGGATGCTGCAGAACATCATAAAGATGTTGCGGAATCTATATATGAGGAAGCGTTGAGGAAAGCTGGGATTTCTGAGGAGGATATAACTGCAATTGCTATCTCAAATGCTCCAGGACTTGCTCCTTGCTTGCTTGCAGGACTTAGATTTGCGAAGATTAAAGCTTCTGAATTGAATGTTCCTCTTATTCCTGTTAATCATTGTATTGCGCATCTTGAAATTGGGCAACATGAAGGAGCTAATGATTCTGTATTGCTTTATGCTTCGGGAGCTAATACCCAGATAATTGCTTTCACTGCTGGGAAATATCGCGTATTTGGAGAGACTCTTGATTCTGGAATAGGGAACTTTATTGATACTTTTGCAAGGCATTGTGGGATTGCATTCCCTGGAGGGCCAGAGATAGAGAAGAAGGCTAAGCAATCAGAGAATTTTATTGAGTTGCCTTATTCCATTAAAGGAATGGATGTTTCTTTTTCTGGAATGCAGACAAAATTAAAACAACTCTATGATTCTGGAAAAAAGTTAGAAGATCTTTCTTATAGTTTGCAGGAACATGCATTTGCAATGCTTGTTGAAGCAGCAGAGAGGGCGCTTGCCCATACTGGAAAGAGCGAGCTTGTTATTGGAGGGGGAGTTGCATGTAATTCTCGCTTACAAGAAATGTGTAGGGTAATGTGTGAAGAACGAGGAGCTAAATTCTTTTGTCCTGCTAATGAGTTTCTTACTGATAACGGAGCTATGATTGCTTTTACAGGAGAGATTTTATACAAATCAGGAATAAAGAATAAACCAGAGGAAGTGGATATTTTTCCTAGAGAAAGAACGGATGACGTAGAAGTTAGCTGGAGAAAATAGATTAAAAATAGTATATTAATCCTATTATGATAATTATTAAAGCGATTATAGATCCGATAATTATTTTGTTTCTTTTTTCTTTTTTAATTCTTTCTTTAGCTTTCTTCCAGGCTTCATCAAATTCTCTTTTCTCTTCAATGCTTAATTTAGGATTATGCCCTTTAGGATATTCAAAACGTATCATTCCTCCGGTAGTTACTCTTTCCATTCCATCTAATTTGATAAAAATAGTTTATAATCCTATTTGGATGCTTAAATTTTTAAATAATTTTATCTTGTTATTTAAATGAGTTTTGGAATTCCTCTTGGAAAGTTAGGTGGTTTTAGTTTAGAAAGTCGTGTTGGAGATATTACTCCTATCTTGTCTGGGGAAAGAGAGTCTTGGAAAACAGGAGAGATTCTTTGGTCTACGGATGATTTGCCTGACTCCCTATTAAAATATCAAATATCTGATTTGGTGTATTTAGATAGTCCCATAGATGCTATAGTTTCTATATCTTATTTGAAATCTTTGGATCCGATGGAAAAAATATCCCTTTTGTTTATTGATGATGACCCAAGATTTTTTCCTGTGCAACCAGATGGATTAAAATAAAATCTGATTTTTGAGAAAAGGTTTAAATACCCTCTTTATCAAGTGTAATCAACCAATGAGGCAGAGAAGGGCTGAGGTACTCGGTTTCTTACTGCTTTGGTAAAGGAGTTAAATAAAATGGACATATATAGTGTTGTTGAAAAGGCAAGGAAAACTGGAAAGATAGATAAGGGCACAAATGAAGTCACAAAGGCTATTGAGAGAGGTGTTGCAAAGCTTGTTGTGTACGCTACTGATGTTGAGCCCAAGGAAATCGTTGCACATATAGCAGAGCTTTGTAAGGAAAAAGGCATCCCATGTGAGGAAGCAGATTCCAAGCAGAAGCTGGGTATTGCAGTAGGTATTCCAGTAAGTACTAGTTCAGTTGCAGTTATTGAGGCAGGAGATGCTGATAGAGAAATTACTGCTTTGAAGTCTAAAAAGTAGAATTAATCAAGTTAATCGGTAAAATAAAATGGCTCAGAAAAAGCAAAAAGCAAAAGAAGTAAAGTCAGGAGAAATTGTAAAAGGAAGTCTTACTCAAGAGCCTGTCGGTGCAGTTGTTGAGCAACTTTATGGAAGAACAGGTGCTAGAGGAGAGATAACTCAAGTTCTTGCTAAAATATTAGGTGGGAGAAATGAAGGTAAGACAATGAGAAGAAATGTTAAAGGTCCTGTTAGGATTGGGGATCTTCTTGCATTAAGAGAGACAGAAATTGAGGCAAGAAGAATAAGAAAGAATATTACTAAGGGAGCACATAGTTAAAATGAACGAGTCAAGAGAATCGCAGAGACTGGACTGGAGAGAAGTTAACTCTGTTGTTGCTTTGGATCTTGCTTCAAAGGCATTTCCTAATGACGATGATTTAAGAACTGGCAAGGATTATGGCGTTTCATTTATGGAAGGTAATAATACATGGATGTTGAGTAATGGTGTTTTAAGTTACGCATTGGGTACTATTGAAGCAGTTAGAGATTTTAAGAGAGATGTTGAGGCGACTTCTTGGAACGTTGACTCTGAAGTAATAGATGAAGGTAGAGATTTTATGGCTATTCAATACTCAAACGGGAGAGGTAGATAATGGCGAAATGTGTTTTTTGCGGGAAAGATAATGAAGATTTTAAGGGAGTATTTCTTATGAAGAATGATGGAAGTGTTAATTATTATTGTTCAAGCAAGTGCAGGAAAAATAATCTTAAATTAGGTAGAGATAAAAGAAAAATAAAATGGACTGAGTCATTTAGACTTGTAAAAGATAGAAGACTTGAGAAGGAAAAGGAAAGGGTAGAGAAGGCTAGAACAAGAAAGGCTGAAAAGAAAGCAGATAAGAAATCTGCCAAGAAAAAATAAATTCAGTATATATGTTGCATTTCAAAAAGACCAGATTTAAGTCTAAGTAGTGCCTAATGTAGTGGTCAATTATGTTAATATTTAAATGAGTATTATTGTGGTTATTTTTTAGCTTATTTTTCTTTTATCGTCGGTAAATTGTGTGTAAACATTTATAAACTAAGATGCATTTTTCTGGATATAAAATGGTAGGAATAATAATATATGGTGGCAGATAAGAAAGATTATTCTGCAGAAAAAATAACTGTTTTGGAAGGACTGGATGCTGTCAGAAAAAGACCGGCCATGTATATTGGAAGTACAGGCAAACAGGGATTGCATCATTTGGTATGGGAAGTTGTGGATAATGCAGTTGACGAGGCAATGGCTGGTTATTGTACAGAGATAGAAGTCACCTTGAATCAAGATGGGAGCGTGACAGTAATTGATAATGGAAGGGGGATTCCTGTAGACATTCATCCAATCTATAAGATACCTGCTGTTGAAGTTGTTGTAACCAAATTACATGCGGGGGGAAAGTTTGATAAGGGAAGTTATGCAATCTCAGGAGGACTTCATGGAGTCGGTATAAGTGTTGTTTCTGCTTTATCTAAGTTAATGAGTGTGAAGATAAAGAGAGATGGAGAAATTTATCAACAAGAATACAAAATAGGCAAGCCTGTGTACAAGCTTAAGACAATTGGCAAAATTGGGAAAGATGAAAGTGGGACAGAAGTGACATTTTGGCCAGATGATACTATTTTTTCTACTACTAAATTTGATTCTTCTGTTCTTGAAACAAGATTTAGAGAGATTGCATTTTTGAATAAGGGTGTAAAGATAAAACTTTCAGATAAGACAAGTGGAAAAAAAGAGGTATTCCACTATGAAGGAGGAATTATTGAATTTGTTAAATGGGTTAACGAAACGAAGGAAGCTCTTCATAAGCCTATTTATTTTTCAAAAACTGATGAGGGAGTTGTAGTAGAATGTGCAGTACAGTATAACGGAGGATATCAGGAAAATATCCTCGGATTTGTCAACACTATAAATACTGTGGAAGGAGGAACTCACGTAATAGGTTTTAGAACAGCATTAACAAGAGCTATAAATGATTATGCGAAAAAGAATAATCTTGTGAAGAATGGGTCTTTAGGAGGAGATGATGTTCGTGAGGGGTTGACAGCAATTGTTTCTGTAAAAGTACCTGAACCCCAATTTGAAGGCCAGACAAAGACTAAATTGGGTAACAGTGAGGTTAAAAGTATTGTTGAAAAAGTAGGTTATGCTTCTCTTGTACAATTTTTTGAGGAAAATCCTCCAATAGCAAGGCGAATCGTAAGCAAGGGATTGGATGCTCAAAAAGCCAGAGAGGCTGCAAAGAAAGCAAAAGATCTTGTAAGAAGAAAAAATGCTTTTAGTCTTGGAGGACTTCCAGGGAAACTTGCTGATTGTTCAAAGAAAAGCTCACAGGAAACTGAACTTTATATTGTTGAAGGAGATTCTGCAGGAGGCAGTGCGAAACAGGCAAGGAATAAGGAATTCCAAGCTATATTGCCTTTGAAAGGTAAAATCTTGAATGTAGAGAAAGCCAATATTGTGAAAGTTTTTTCTTCTGAAGAAATTGCAAACCTCATCACTGCTATTGGAACTGGTGTTGGAGATCAATTTGATATCAATAAATTAAGGTATAGTAAAATAATAATTATGACTGATGCAGATGTGGATGGAGCACATATAATGACTTTATTGTTGACATTTTTCTTTAGATTTATGAGGCCATTGATAGATAATGGTAATCTTTACATTGCAGTTTCTCCATTGTACAAAATAAGAAAAAAGAAAGACCATTATGTTTATTCTGATGCTGAATTAAAAAAGTTGGTAGATAAATTTTCAGGAAATGTTCTAGTGCAGAGATTCAAGGGTCTTGGAGAAATGAATCCAGAGCAATTGTGGGAGACAACTATGGATCCAGATACAAGATTGCTTAATAGGGTGATGGTACAGGATGCTGTAAAGGCAGATGAGGTATTTAGTAAACTAATGGGCACTGAAGTTGAGCCAAGAAAAATATTTATTTCAGAGAAAGCACACGAGGCTGAGGTAGATATATAATGGAAGAAGAGAACATTGAAGTTGAAGAGCAGGATGTTGAAGTTATTGAGGTAGAAATGAATATGGGGGAGATTGATGAAATGATAGGGAAGTTAAATGAACTGATCCAGAACAAAGAAAGTGTTGAAATAGATGTAGCTGATGATTTACAATTGAAATTAAATTATTCTGAAGATGAAGGGGAGGAAGAAGATGGCGAGTGAAAATGGCGAAGCGCGTATAGATGAAGAACTGGAAGAGATGGAGTCTCAGAGAAGGAATAAAGAACAGATTGGTGAGGAGAAAGGAATAGCTGGTGCAGAGATTGTTGAACAGATGGAAAAAGCATATCTTGATTATGCTATGTCTGTCATTGTACAAAGGGCACTTCCTGCTGTTGAAGATGGTTTAAAGCCAGTTCACAGAAGAATTTTATATGCTATGTTAAGGGAAGGATTGACTGCAGATAAACAGACTTCTAAATGTG
>PFDB01000019.1:55012-57674 GCA_002763075.1 Candidatus Pacearchaeota archaeon CG10_big_fil_rev_8_21_14_0_10_34_76
ATATCCTCTTGTTTTTGGACAAGGAAACTTTGGTAGCCTGGATGGGGATAGTCCAGCTGCATATAGATACACTGAAGCCAAACTAAGCAAAATTGCTCAAGAGTTGCTAGAAGATATCGATAAGGGAACTGTAGATATGAATCCTAATTTTGCAAATACTGCTGAAGAGCCAGAGAGTTTACCTGCTAAGCTTCCAAATCTGCTTTTAAATGGAGCGACAGGTATTGCTGTGGGAATGGCAACTAATATACCTCCTCATAATCTTTCAGAACTATGTGATGCTATTGTAGCTTACATAAATAAGCCAGAGATTGGTGTTGAAAGCTTAATGGAACATGTGCAGGGGCCTGATTTTCCTACGGGGGGGATAGCTAGTGGACAAGGACTTGTAGATTTTTATAAAACTGGAAAGGGAAGAATAGTAATAAGAGGAAGGACAGTTACAGAGGAGAGAAAAGGAAAGACAAATATTGTTATAACTGAGATTCCTTATATGGTCAACAAGGCAGATCTTGTGACAACTATTGCAAGAATTGCTACAGAGAAAAAACTTCCAGATGTTTCTGATTTGAGAGATGAATCTGCAAAGGGAAAAGTAAGAATTGTTGTTGAACTTAAGAAAGGAGCAAATCCTAAATTTACATTAAATAAACTTTTTACACTTACAAGATTGCAGGATAGATTTGATGCTAATCTTCTTGCATTAGTTGGAAGGAAGCCGAGAGTACTTAATCTAAAAGGAGTTATTGAAGAATATGTTAAATATAGGACAAAGGTTGTAACAAGGAGAAGCCAGTTTGAGCTTAAGAAGGCAGAAGATAGATTAGAAATAGTTCTTGGATTACTTATTGCACTAAAGGGGATTGATGAAATTATTAGTATCATTAGGAAATCAAAGAGTGTTCCAGAGGCCTCTGAAACTCTTGTAGCAAAATTCAAGTTCACAGAAAGGCAAGTAAAGGCTATATTGGATATGAAACTCTCACAGCTTACAAGATTAGAGAATGATAAATTAAAGGAAGAAGAAGCTAAATTAGAGGAGATAATATCACGTTTGAATAAAATTCTTGGAAGTGAACAGGAAGTTTTAAGTGTTATAAAGAAAGAGGTTCAGGGTCTGAAAAAGGATTATGGAGATGAGAGAAGAACAAAGATAATTAGAGGATTCTCGGAAATAAAAGAAAAAGATCTTGTTGAGAAAAAAGATGTTATAGTCATGCTAACAAATTCAGGTTATGTAAAGAGAATGGATGTTTCCGCATATAAAGAACAAAGAAGAGGGGGAACCGGAGTGACTGGCACAGACTTAAAGGAAGAAGATTTTGTAAAGACTCTTTTGACATGTAGCACTCATGATTATCTTCTTTTCTTTACATCACGTGGAAGAGTATACTGGCTCAAGGCAAACGATGTTCCAGATGCAAGTAGGCAGAGTAAGGGTAGATCTATAGCAAATCTTCTGAATTTAAGAGATGAACAGATTGTAAACTTGAAGAATGTAGATGATTTTGGAGAAAGTTATCTGATGTTTGCAACTAGGTTGGGAATTGTAAAGAAATTGCCATTGAAGGATCTTGCAAAACCTAGGAGTACCGGAGTTAGGGTGATGAACCTTCCTATTGATGGAAGTGATGTTCTTATAAACGTGAGAGAGGTTAATGAGAAACAGGAAGTGCTTCTTGTGACGAAGAAGGGTCAGGCTATAAGATTTAATTCAAATGATGTAAGGTCTATGGGAAGAGCAAGCTATGGTGTAAAGGGGGCCGAATTAGGAAAGGGGGATGAAATAGTAGCTCTCGAGAGTGTACCCTTGGATGGAAAGACTACGATTTTGACAGTTACAGACAAGGGTTTTGGAAAGAGAAGTGCCCTTGAAGAGTATAGGAAAACATCGAGGGGGAGCAAGGGAGTTATCAATCTAAAGGTATCAGATAAGACTGGAACAATAATCAAATCACTTTCTGTGGATGATAAAGACTCTGTCATTCTTACAACAAAGAAAGGAATGACCATTAGACTTGCAATGAAGCAGTTTAGGGTGATGGGAAGAGCAACACAGGGAGTTCATCTCGTAAGACTGAAGGATGGCGATAGGGTTGTTGATGCTGTTGCAGTTCCTAGGGAAGAAGTTGTTCTTGAAAAGGTTGAGGAATAATTTTCTATAAATAATATTCATTTTTGTTATCACAGAGATGATGAAACAAATAGTTGCTGAGGAAGAATTTGGTTGATTTGGAAACTGATATGATTAGGATTCATTGATAAGGAGATTATCGGTGCTGATGATTGTATGAATGCAGAAAAAGCAGAAGATTTTGTCTGGGCTTAGATATTAGGTCTTTTACTAAATAGATTTTGAGTGAGCCATTCTAATTCTCCTTCTACTTTACCGCCTCTGATTTTGAGTTCTTTGACTAATTTTTTAATATGGCCTTTGTTTGTTCTAAGTTGTGTGAGATAATTGTTCTCTGATTCTAAGAGTTCAACTGCTTTATCCTCTCTCAAATATTCTCTTATTAGAACGGAATAAATTGGATCATGTGTGATGACATAAGTAAATACTGGAAATTTTGGCAGCTTCATAAAAATGCTATTTTTTAGAGGTTATTAAATCCTTAGTAAGCTTTAATAATCTGTTTTACTACTAAATTATGAGATGGTG
>PFDB01000019.1:57691-68719 GCA_002763075.1 Candidatus Pacearchaeota archaeon CG10_big_fil_rev_8_21_14_0_10_34_76
CATATCAAAACAGAATTATGAATTTCTTCTTTACATTGCAGTGCTCGTGATACTATTTGTTTTAGTGGCTGGAACTTATAAAAAAACAAGATTTGATTATCTAATTTTATGGATGCTTTCTGTATGGGGGCTGTTTCATATGCTTGGAGGAAGCATAATGGTTGGAGGAGAAGTTCTTTATAGATATCATGTGTTGAATATATTCCAGGGAGTTGATGCTGAGTTTTTCATATTGAAGTTTGATCAAGTGTTACATTTCTATATATATTTTGTAATGAGTTTTGTTATGTTCCATCTTATTAACTTAGCAGGAAAGGGAAAGATGAACTCAAAGGCAATATCCTTCTTTGCTATTTTAGCATCTTCTGGAGTTGGAGCATTGAATGAGATAGTTGAATTTGGGGCTGTTGTATTCTTGGGACAGACTGGAGTTGGAGGGTATTATAATACTGCTTTAGATTTAGTGTTTAATTTTGTGGGTGCCTTTGTTGGAGGAATTCTTGCAGTGTTCAGATATGGAACAAAGCTTAAATAGAATTCTTATTATTTTATAATGAACGAATCATGAACAAAAAAGGACTATTTGGCATTAATATATTACTTTTGATAGTGATATTTATTGTAGGGATTTTTGTTGGAGGATATCTTGTTTTAAAGGCACAAGATACTATAAAGGGCATTACTGCATTTGTGATTGGAGGAGACAAGATTTTATGCGCTCAAGATGTAATTGAATGCTCTGATGGAAGTTTTGTTGCCAGAAATCCGGATAATAAATGTGAATTCTTTGAGTGTTCTTCTGAAGACAATAATAGTGATGTTGGAGATATAGTAGAAGTCGAAAACTTCGATGAATAAATCACCAAACCCATTCATTGCAGAAGCTACAATTTTTTTCTGGAGAACAGGGTTTAAAACCTGTTTCATAAGCACTTATTATTTGTTTGGCAGTGTCTATTAGTTCTTGTTTTACTTCTTCAAGAGAGAATGACATCCTTCCTGAATGCATCTCTGTGGCATTTCCTTTTTCATCTAGGAGGAATTCAAGAGGTTTCTCTTTTTTTAACATGTCTAATGTCAGGCGTTTTGGTATTCCCATTGATTTTGATGCAAGAGCGTAGAATCCAAGTTGCCAATTTCTGTATTTCGGAGGTATTGTTGTTGAGCCTGTTTTATAATCAATTATCTCTAGTTCATTTTTATCGTTAATGTCTATTCTATCTGCATACCCTATAAAATTAAAATTTTCTAGTTTTAACTTAAGTTTTATCTCTGTCTTTGATTTTTGATTATATTTGTCCTTGTTTCTTTCAAAAAATACTCTTATTATGGGAATGGCTTCATTGAGGTCTATAAAATTCCAATCATCTTGCATCTGAAAAATTCTTGCAAGGTCTAAGAATTCTTTTTCAGTTCTGTAATTTGCCCTTATTCCTCTCTCAAATACCGTGTGGGTGAAGGAGCCGAGTTTTATCGCATCCCAAGAAATTGGTTCGGATTCAGGCATATGATAGAGATATTTGTATTGGTATTTTTTTTGACATTGGTCAAAAATCTGTAACGCAGAGGGAGAGAAGACAATGTTTTTTAACATCTCTTCTGATGAGGTCTCTTTATTTATTTCTTCTGCAGTTTTTATCTCAGGTTTTTGATATTTTTCTGATAGGTCTTGTGTGAATGTGATATTTGGATTTTGTTTGTAATTTATTTCGTTAAGGAATTGGCTAGGCAAAAACTTTTTGTTTCCGTATTGTCTTGCGAATGTTAATATAAGGTTTCTTTTTGCCCTTGTGAAAGCTACATAACATAGCCTTCTTTCTTCAGCAATTTGATTTTCTTGTTGGTGTTTTTTTATTATCTCTTTTTTTTGATACTCATCGTGTATTTCTGATAGAATTTCCTTAAGTTCAGGAGTAATCTCAGAAGGTATTAATGAATTGTTTAGGCTTTCCATAGGAAATCTCTTTTGTGCAAGATTTGAAACAATTATTGTATTGTATTCAAGGCCCTTTGTTGCATGGTTTGTCATTATTCTTACCCCTTTTTTTTCTATTTCAGGGGATTCTATTTCAATGTTGAGTGTTTTCATTATTTCTAAATGATGAATGAAGTCTGATAGGGTTGATTGCTCGATCTCGTAATGCTCTTGGGCAACGGAATGGAATCTTTGCAAGATTAACGTCTGTTCCTTGAAATTGGAATTCTCTGGAGAATTTAACCCAAGGATTTCATAGATTTTTAGGATAATTTCTGGGATTGGCTTCTCTATCTCTGGAAGAAGAGATTTTATTGTTTTCAAGATAAGGTGAGTCTTTATTTTTCCTTCTTCTGAGATATTCAATTTGTCAAGGTTATTCAAAAGCCTTATACTTAATACAGGCTCTTCTGAATTTTTATTTTCCTTTAGATACCTTGCTATTACTATTGAATCTTCTTTTGAAAGACCCGAGTTGAATGCTAAGTCCCACCATGCTTGTTCTCCTCCCTTTAGGCGGTTTTTTATATGGTTTAATATCACCATATAATCTATAGTCTTTTTTATAGGGATTGTTTTGAAGAGTGATTTTTTTGTGATTGCAGTGAATGGGATTCCTTCATATTCCAGTTGTTTTTTTAAAAGGTTAGCCTGCTGGTGTGTTCTGAACATAATGCAGATTTCTTCTTCAGGGACTCCTAAAATGAGCTCTGATTTTAATATTTCTACAATCTTTCTGACTTCTTCATTTCCGTTTATTAATTCTATGACTTCTGGGTTTTTTCCTGGATTATTATCGTGAGAGTAAACTGGAAAGCAATCTTCTTCATTTTTATAATTGTTTTTTACTAGAGTATGGGCGACTTCGAGTATTTTATCTGTCGATCTGTAAGATTTATCAAGGGGGAATATGTCCTCTTTTTTTACATTAAAGAATCTTCTAAACTGGTCTAGGTTATCTTTGTAAGCTCCTCTGAACCTGTATATTGACTGATTTAGGTCCCCTACCACAGTTATATTATTATTATGAGCCAGCTTTTCTAAGAGATCGCATTGAAGCTTGTTAGTATCTTGAAATTCATCTACAATTACATATTCAAATTCTTTTGCTATCTCAGGATATTTATTTAAAAGTATGAGGGCATTTTTAGTGAGGTCAGAATAATCCTGATATCCTTTTCTCGCCTTTAATTTTTCGTAAGCCTTCCAGGTGTTCAGGAACTTCTTCATTTTGATTAAGTTTTCTAATTTTTCTATTTGATTTTTGAGCTGGAATTTTTCCTTATTTTTGTCTTTTAAATATAATGTTTGAAATTTGAAATTTAACGTCTCATACAATTTTTCGAGGTTTTCTAATGGTTCTGGATTTGCTTTTGAAAGATATTCTTCTAGATCATCAGGGGATATTCCTAAGTCTTTTGCAATTCCAATTTCTCCCACATATCTGTTGCACGGATAAGAGCTTATCTGAAAGTTTTTATGCAATAGGATTTTCGCGTCATCAGGGAGTAAGATATGAAATTTTTCAGGAATCCCTATTCTATGGCCATATTTCCTTATAACATCTGAGGAGAATGAGTGGAATGTCTTTATTATTGGCTGTCTTTCGGAGTTTGTCTTTTTTATTACCCTTTCTGTTAGTGAGTTTGCAGCTTCGTTTGAAAATGTGAGGCAGACTATTTTTTCAGGATGATGTGTGCCTTTTTCTAATAAGTATTTTATTTTCTCAACAATTGTATAAGTTTTTCCTGTTCCTGCTCCCGCAAGAATTACGCAAGGTCCGATTATCTTTTGAATGGCAGATTTCTGATGATTCATGAATTAGGTTCAGATAAGAAGATTATAAATTTTTAGATGGTTCACAGTCAGGAGAAGATTATCTCTCCGAAACCAATCAATCTCCAGTGTCCGTTTATATTGCGGGCTATGCCAATATTATCTTTTTCAAAAGGCACAACCGGAATTCTAAGGTTTAATTCTGCCTCATCTGATTTTATCTTTTTTACATCTCCAACTGTGACTGCAGTATTTATACTAAGCATGAGCATTTCTGCAGTTTTTAATGGTTCTACCTTTACTTTTTGATTAGCTCCAAGTATTTCTGGAAATAATTTATATTTTATTTTTAGATTAGAAGTTATCTCGGGAAGAGAGTTGATAGTTGAAACAACACATCCAGATAGGATATCTGCTTTTCCGACAGCCATATCAAGAGATGTTTCGATAGCCAGACTTCCTCCTGGAGTTATTTCTTCCAATTTTTGAGAGCCCTTGTAAAGTCCTAAGATATTTGCTTTCAGAGACTTATATTTTATCTGATTGGCTTCTTTTATTGTTAGTCCTGGTTTAATCTCTATCTCATCTCCAACTTTTAGCTTTCCTCTTTTTAACGTCCCTCCCAAAACTGTTCCTTTTAAATTTGAAGGAGCTGTCCCAGGTTTATTTATATCGAAGCTTCTTGCCACAAGAAATACTGGAGTATCTGAATCGTTCCTTTCGGGAGGGGGTATCTGGCAAAGCACCTCATATAATTTATCAAGGTTTACATTTTGTTTTGCAGATATTGGAATTATCTGAGAGTTTTCTGCATCTGTATTATGTATCAATTCTTTTATCGCCCTATAATTCTCTAATGATTGCTCTTTTGTAGCTAAATCTATTTTATTCTGAACAACAATGATATTCTTTATATTTTTTGCTTGCAATGCCATGAAGTGTTCTTTTGTTTGAGGCTTTATTCCCTCATTTGCTGCTACAACAAGAATTGCTGCATCCACAATAGCAGCCCCTGAAAGCATTGTTGCCATGAGCATTTCGTGACCTGGAGCATCTATAAATGAAACATATCTTTTAGGAGACCCATTTTTATCTATATTGTAGCCTAGTTTTGCATCGTAATAGATAGTTGTGTCAGCATAGCCAAGCTTGATTGTTATTCCTCTTTTAAGTTCTTCTGAATGGGAATCTGCCCACTTGCCAGTAATTCTTTGTAAAAGTGTAGTTTTTCCGTGGTCGATATGACCTGCAATTATTACGTTAATTGTATCTATCTGTTCTTTCATGAAAATAGCTGGGAAGAGGGGTTTTAAAAAGTATTGTTAGGCGAATTGTCGGATTTGTGGGAATGGTGGATGTGCTATTATGGGAGTTAAATCTTTAAATAGATGAGAAAGATTGCTTTTTAATAGCTTTACAAAATGTCAGACAATCACAAAAATAAAGGATATGATGGGGTAACTAAAGTTCAGACTCCAGATGGGGAAATAATAACTTTTCTTAATATTTATGAGGCATTAGAACAAGATAATCCAAGAAACATTTTTTTAAATGGGCAGTTATATGTTGAAAATAGATTGGATACAATAATTTCAATGTATTTTGGGTATGATAATAACATTCGTCATGCCTCTATTCTTAATTTTCTTAAATCAAGATATTGTGACTTTTTTTCAAAAATTAAACTTTTATCCATGTTAATAAACAAATATGATGGCAAAATTGAGGTTCTACTTATTGAGAATAAGGATGTTATTTCAAGCTTGCAAACAATTGGAGAAATCAGGAACTCTTTCCAACATAATCTTATTTTTGAAGAAGCCATAAAAAATTCTATTAAAGATGGAAGAACGTTTAAATTAACAGGTAAAAAACTAGATACTTGTGAAAATTTAAATGGCTTGATTGAAGCTTTCAAAAAAGAAGTTATTAGATTAACAGAGGAATTGGATAAAATAATAATAAACAAAATTCCACATTATAAAATTGATATGGAAACTCTAAAGAAAACACTTTCAGGTCACTAAGATTAATGTGTGAAATAACTATATGCGGCTGCTCCAATTGTAGCAATTCCAATTGTTCTTGCACTCTCTAAAACTCCTGCGGCTTTGTAATGCCCTTGTGTAAATTCTCTGTCAGATTCTCTCATGGCAAGGGGAATTGAGAGTGGGCATAAAGCAAAATACATTGCTTTTCCAATGAAGCTAAGAGGGTTTAGAGCATCTCTTTCTATTTCTATTGATCTTGAAGGTTCTCTTTCATCTTGTGAGTTAGTATCTATGGGGCTGTAATTTTCCATTTTTTCACTTCTTAGAATTATTGTGCAGGAGTAGCTACTTCTTGAGTTTGTTCAACTGGCTTTTCAGTTTCTGCTGGAGCTGGTGGCTCTGGAGCTTTGTTTTGATCTGGAAATATTTCATTTAACTGCTTGTTACCAATCTTTTCGGTTTTTAGGTTTATTTGAACTGTTTTTTCAGAAATTTCTCTTCCTCTTACTGTTTTTCTTAACCTTAGTCCTTTCTTTTTTGCGTGCATACCCCATCCTTTTTTCAGAAGAACTCTTTTTAATGCGGCTCCCTCTACATCTGCTTTATGGGGGAATCCTGCGATATCAGAACCTCCTGCGATTATAAATTCGTAACCAGACATATCAGCAGAAATCTCTTGGCCTTTTATTGTATCTCCGAGTTTCTTTCCTGTGAGTACTTCACTATCTATTTCTATTTTCCAAGTTTTTCCATCTGATGTGGATATGTTTATTTTCTGAGGCATGTATGTTTAATTGATAAAGAGGGTTTTTAAATATTAAGGTTCATTAAGTTTTTCACAAATTTTTAAAAATGAAGTCTATTGGTTTTAATTATGGGATCATTAAACCTTTCAGTTAGCAGTGAGATTAGTTTATATGGACTTTCACGACTTATTCTATTTATGGATGGAACTTATAGAGGTCTGGGTGGAAATGGCTTACAGATTGAAGGTTCTTTTGAACTTGAACATGGGGAGGCAGAGGATAGAATTCACCTTCCAGTAAATCGAATGAAGCCGGAATTGATTTCTAATCTTCGTGAACATATGTTTGAAATAATTAATCGCACTATAAGACCAGAATATGTCCCAAGAGTCTGTATTCAATTAAACAAGAAGTTTCCAGCAAAAAGTTATCCGGATCAGATTCCAATTGAGGATTTTTTAAATGTCCTCTTGAATAATGGAGAATATGCCTATAAAATATCAAAGCCTTTTTAGATTCCCCAGTCTTCTTTTTTCTTACGTTTGATGTCTGCGATTTCTTGGAGAGTCTTTAACTCTGCTGATGATAAGAGGTCTTTGTTTTTCTTGAAAGCCTTAAACTGCGATTCTGATATTTGGCTGTAAAGATATTTCTTGTCTCCAAGTCTCCTCTCGAAATTTACTCCTGGAAGAGATATAGCAACTTCTGTTCCTTCTAGTGCTTCATTGACAGAACTTTTATCTGCCTGAATAGATTTTACTCTTGCTACGGACTCATCATCCTCGTTTATTAATTGGAGCTGAGTCTTTAGTTTTCCTGCAGAAATTCTTACTCCAAATATGGCAGGATTAAGATTTCTAAATAGATAATTATGAAGAATTTCTAGTTTACAGATTGTTGCAAGGCCAAGAAGTCTTTCTCTTTCAATCTCTGATGCTTTTTCCTTTCTCCATAATTCCAGATTATCAATTAATTTGTAGACAACCTTTTCAGTGATTATCTTTACGTTATCCGAAGAGAGATCATCTTCTGTTTCAACATTAAAACCTATGATGACTGCGTCTAGAGGATTGATATCAAGATTTGCTTTTGCAGAGATTATATCTCTTTTATTAACTGGGCCTATCCCTGCTTTTACCACTTGTATGTTTGATTGTTCTAGAAGTGTGAGAAGAGCTTCTAAGCTTCCAAGAGAATCTGCCTTTGCTATTATTCCATGTTTGCTTGTTTTTATTAAATCCTGCATCTCTTCTTTTAAAAGCGCTGAGAGTTCATCATAGTTATCTCTTATTTTTTGAAAAGGCATTCCTGGGAGTAGCCCTTCTTTATTGGTTATACGAATTCTAATTCCTGTTGCAGCTGTGACTTCCTGTTTTGTTTTGTATTTTGTTGAAAGAGGAAGAATTTCTTCCAAAGAACGAATTTTTGTGACCAAAGGTTCTCCATCTAAAGTCCCTATTGCAAGCTCATCCCCTTCTTTTAATTGTCCATCATATAATATTGCTTCTATATGTTCTATGGCCTTTTCTTTTTTTATTTCTAGTATAACGCCCTTTGCTTCTTCAGAAAGGGTTATTTTTTTTGTAAGAAATTTTTGGGAAAGTCCGCAAAGAACAAAAAGCAGTTCTGGGATGCCTTGGCCAGTCCTTGCAGATGTTGGAACTATTGCAATTTCTTTTGTGAAATCTGATATTTCATAAAATAATGCAGACTCAAATCCATGTGACTGAAGTGCACCTTGGAATGTTAAGAGAGAAGTATCAAATTCTTGTCTTACATGTGTTGAAAGAGATTCTATTGATTCTCTTACAGAACCTTTTTTTGTCCAACCAGAAATTGTATCTACTTTATTGAGGGCTATGACAAACGGAGTCTTATTTGTTTTTAAGATTGAAATGACCTCTGCAGTCTGAGGTTTTATTCCTTCTTTTATGTCTACAACCAGGATTGCTATATCTGCTAATGAACCTCCCCTTTTTCTTAAATTTGTGAATGCGGCATGTCCAGGAGTATCTATGAAGAGAAACCCTGGTATTTTTAAATCGATTCCAGATGTTTCAACTATTGGGCAGGCTTTTTTTATTTGCTCAAATGGATATTTTGTGAATGAAATTTT
Source organism: Candidatus Pacearchaeota archaeon CG10_big_fil_rev_8_21_14_0_10_34_76 (assembly GCA_002763075.1). Lineage (GTDB taxonomy): Archaea > Nanobdellota > Nanobdellia > Pacearchaeales > GW2011-AR1 > 1-14-0-10-34-76. The sequence continues at coordinate 66,296 of PFDB01000019.1, forward strand.
TTGAGTTATTCCTCCAGCTTCTCCTCCTTGAACGCAGGTACCCCTAAAACAATCAAGTATTGATGTCTTTCCGTGGTCTACATGACCTGCCACTGTTATGATTGGTTGGCGTATTTTTGCTTCTGATGTCATATAATAAGGAAAAGACAGAGATTTAAAAAGGTGTTGAATTCAGATTATTTCTTCTGACTCATCATAATCTGGTTCTTCTCTTCCTGGAGGGCTTTCGTTTCTTTCAGTTGTGATTTTTCTAACTTTTTTCCTATGTTCTTCTCCTTTTTTTCCTTCCCAGCTTTTTTTTGACGCCTGAGACATTTGTTCGCTATAATTTGAGTCTTTTTTCCTATCAGATATCATTTTTCTCAATGATTTTTTGTGTTGTCTTGCATGTTCAGGATTTGCCCATTTCGCTCTAGCTCCTTCGGCATCTGTTCTTATAGGTATTTGAAGAACTTTGTTTACAAGACGTCTCATTGTTGGCTGAGAAATCCCTATTTCGTGAGCCATGTCTGTAAGAGAAACTTTGTCTCTATGGTGTCTTATTATTAGATAACCAGTTATTGAGGATATTCCTTCTTCTAGATTATTTCTGTAGTTTACTAGTTTTTCTATAGTGATTCTGCTTAACTTATATTCTGGATAGAAAAGTCTTGTGTCCTCATGTAGACTATACTCATTGATTTCTTTTTCTCCTAATTCCATTGTTTTTGCTGAGAAATATCTTATTTAAAAGTTGTTTTCTGAAATAATCTTGTTTTTAAAGAGAAAAATTTTATAAGTATTATGTCTGAAAGAATCTTTGGTCTTGAAGAGTCCCAAGAGAGTGAGGTTAAAGGAGAACTCATTAGGATTGGATTAAATGGTTTGGCTCAGATGAATGATGAACCCTTGAAATTTGCATTGGTTAAAAAGAGGAGAACTACAACTATTCTTGAGACATTAAGACATCCATATAAAGAATTCATATATGGGAATCATAAAATACGAAGCATTAGAGTCACCCATGATGATCTTGAAAAATATTTTCAATTGCAAGATGGATTTTATTTATGTAGCGCTATAAAATTTGAAGAATGTATGAATAATGCAAGAGTTAGGAATGACGGAAAATTAAGAATAAGGAACGAGGCAAGATTTGAGTTATGATCTTTTTTTGCTTAGGCAAAGGTTGTCTGCTCCATTAAGGAAGATTGAGATTGTTGCTAATAGAAGACCTAAATCTCTTATTGATACATCATTGTATCCAAGTATGATTATTACTGAGATAAGATGTAATGCTGCTACTGCACTTGCTGTTCTTACTAACAATCCAAGAATGAGGAGAAGGCCTACAAGAGTATTGAATATCCCCGTAAAAGAAACTATGCTGTTTAACGCAATTCCTGAGACTGCAAAAGATTCAGGAAGATAAGCTGTCCAGATAACTGGGTTTGTTAATTGACTTATACCTATGAGGAGAAAGACTATTCCTATCGCATATCGAACAAGAGCAGGAGCATATTGTTTTGATTTGGAAAATGAAATCATTGGACTATTATTGTTCCTCGTATTGAGGATTTAAGATGATCATGATAACTCCAAGAGCCAATTTCATTGAATGTAAAACTATAGGATTCTTCTTGTGAAAGACCTTTACAAGAATCAAATATGCTGTCTTGTTCAGATGTTCCACATTTAGAAATATCAGAGCCAGGGTATACTTTGTGAGAAGGATGGACTGCGGAAGCAGGCCATGATTTTGAAGAAATGGAGTTTGTCCAAGTAACAGTATCTCCCTTATTTATTGTGATTATTTGAGGAAGAAATCCTGATTCAGTTATTTCAATATAATGTAATGTGCTTTCATCAATTCCTGTGCCTTCCTCTGTCTCAATCTCTTGGATTCCTCCATCGGTGTTGCCAATTTCGTTGTCTTCACCATCAATATCAGGTATACCTTCATTTGACGTTATGAATAAGTCTTTACTTATTGTAAACAAGATTATTCCAAAAAACAATACTGCAACAATTACAATGCCTGCAATCACACTTTTTTTCATTTTTTATTTAATACGAAGAGTTATTTAAGGTTTTTGAATAACGGAATTTTTGAATCAGATATCCATTTCTTCTGGCATATCGCCATTAGATTCCTGAGATAATTTTTGTTGGTTTGTATTTTGAGGGGAAGATTCTTCCTTAAGATCTGACTCATCTATTGAGTTTATCATTTCCTTAAACGCAGAGAATTGAGAAGCTGGAATTCTTGTGCCAGCTTTTGTAAAGCCAGTATATCTTTCTGAGCGGACAAACTCTCTTATTGTAAGACCTTTTCTTCCTCCAAAATCATCAATTCTTACAAGAATATCTGTTTCAGCGTTTTTCTGTACTTTTCCTATATCTTTTTCCATATTAGTTTAAGCAAATTCTTGAGGTATTTAACAT
>PFDB01000019.1:68726-86618 GCA_002763075.1 Candidatus Pacearchaeota archaeon CG10_big_fil_rev_8_21_14_0_10_34_76
AATTTCATACTCTCACTTGTGGTAATCTTAATGTTCCATCTCTTCTTGAGAATGGATTATATCCATACTTGTCCCAAAGACCTGGATTGTATTCAACTTCCACTTCTTCTGCTTCTAATTCTCCAGAAAAGAAAATCTTGTTCGGAGTATCAAATGTTATTTTTTTCAACTGCCCTTTACTCATGCCTTTTTTTAGAAGAGTTTGAGCTAAGAATGGAAATATAGGGATTACAGGAATTCCTGATGAGGGATTAACTGAATCTTTTCTTTCTAATGGATGAGGGGCGTGATCTGTTCCAATTATATCTATCTTTCCTTCCAATCCTCTTTCTAAGACTCCTTTTTGGCTTTCAGGACTTCTTAGGGGAGGATTTATCTTCACCCTATTTCCGTGAATCTTATAATCATCTGTATTTAGTAGAATATGATGGGGTGTACTCTCTATTATTATTTGGAAAGGCATATTATCTTTTTCTTGGTATAGAAAATCTATCGTATCAGGACTAGAAACATGATGCGCTACAAAAATTCCTTCAAATTCTAAATCCCTTGCTAATCTGATTTGTCTTTCAGTTTGCACTAGTTCAGCTTTTTCGTTTTGGTATAATGAATGTGTCATTGGGTTTTTCGGGTTGAATGGATTTGACTTGTCGAAGGTGTTTTCATCTTCTAAGTGGCTTGTTGAGACCTTTCTGTAAGCCATTTCTCTCTTTATTGCCCAGTTTCTTACCCATATTCTATTTCTTAGTAATCCCATGTTGGCTGTCGAGTGTACATAAAACGTTTTGTCTCCTGCAATCAGATCTGGATTATCTATTACAGCCCGAAGTGCTGTTTTTACCTGCCCCTCATCATCTGTCATACCTATGTAGGACTTGTGTAATATATCTTCTGCTCTTGCCTGTTTTTTTACAAGATCGATATAAGCTTTTCTGGCCCTGATCATATCAAGGGAGATTAATGGAGGATCTGTATTTACTTGTTCTACTAATGCTTTATATCCTACTGTAGCGGCATCTTGAAATGCAAAAAGAGCAAAGGGGATTGAATGTTCAAGCCATCTTAAATGGACATGTCCATCTATAGGGCGCGTGTATTTTACTGCAGACATTCATTGTTTTAATCCTTTCAATATAAAAATGTATTTTATTACTTAGATCGGGTAAATCAGATATAAAAAGAAATATTTTGTAAAAAGATAAATGAAAGCATTAAGAAATTTTGTAGATAACTGGTATGATTCTCATAAAGATAGAATATTTGAGAGGACTAAAGATGATCCTGAAGTTGCTCATGAGAGTTTTGTGAAGTTGGCAAGAGCAATTCACAAACTTGGCCTTGAAAAATTGTTACTGAATTGTCCTGAAAATGCTTCAAATCCAGGATTTGAGATTTCTAATGCTGCAGGGTTTAATAAAAATGGAGAGATTCCCCCCACTTTTTTGAAATATTTAGGTTTTGATAGGGTTGTTGTTGGGACAGTTACTGCTGATGCTTGGGATGGAAATCCAAGGCCAAGAATAAAAAGATATTCTGAAACAAACTCTTTAGTAAATTGGATGGGGCTTCCAGGGGTTGGGGCTGAAAGAGTGGCTGATAATCTTATTTCACATGGAAATCATAGTGTTCCTATTACTATTAATTTAATGGCTACACCTGGAAAGCAGGGAGACGAGCTTCTTAGGGATTTGGAAAAAACAGTTCTAGTTACACGAGGACTAAGGAATGTTGATAGGTATGAGCTTAATATTTCTTGTCCAAATACTCACGGTTCTTTAGGGAAAATTGATGCAAGGGAAGAGTATTTTGGGCTTTTGGGTGAGATGCTGAGAGTCATGAAAAGTAATATGGATAGTGTATTCTATGAGTTGTGGGTAAAGATTTCCCCGGACACTTCAATGGGAGAAGTTAAGTCAACCATTGATATCCTTAAGGAATATGGAGTTGATGGATTGACTGTTGGGAATACAACGAGAGAGCATGATCCGAGATACGTCATCTTTCCTGCAAATAACAAAGGCACTAATGGAGAGTCAATTGGAGGGGCTAGTGGAAATGCAGTTTATAGAAAAGTAAGGAGAGTGCAGAACAGAGTTCATGAGTTGATAGGAGAAAGACAAGTATATTCTACCGAAAATTTAGAAATTTGGAGCGATACTGAAAGAAAAGAGGTAATAACTTCTGAAGGAGATATGAAGATAATAGCTGTTGGAGGAATAAATTCTGCTGAGAGGGCGATAGAAAGAACATACAATGGAAATAATACAGTTAAGGGAATACAAATTTTTACTCCCTTAATCTTTAGTGGCCCTAAATTATTAAGACAGCTTAGAACTTTATGATTAATTATATAATCTCTTTTTTCTATTTGTTTTGATGGGATATCTAAAACCCATGAGGATAGGAAATGTTCGTTTGAAGAACAATCTGTTTCTTGCTCCCATGGTTGATGTGACTGATTTGGCTTTTAGAGAGTTATGCAGAAAACAGGGGGCTGGAATGGCATATACTGAGATGATTTATGTTGATGCGATTTTACATGAAAATCAAAAGACTTTGAAGATGTTAAAGACCTCAATAGAGGACAAGCCGATTGGATTACAAATTACCGGAAAGAATGTTTCAGAGTTTGAAAAATTGGCTAAACTTGATTTGGTTAATGATTATGATTTGATAGACATTAATTGTGGATGTCCTTCTATTAGGATTACTGGAAATCAGGCAGGAAGTTATCTCCTTAATCATCCAAACAAAATAAGTGATATGATAAAAATTCTAAAAAATGAAAACCTAACAGTCACAGCCAAGATAAGACTTGGTTTCAAAAAGAATAATGTGGTAAAAATCGCAAAGTCCATAGAAAAAGCAGGAGCGGATGCTTTAACTGTACACCCAAGACTTGCAAATCAAGGAGCAAGCATTCCAGCAGACTGGAAATGGATAAAGAAAGTTAAACAAGAAGTTGGTATCCCTGTAATTGGAAATGGAGATATATTCTCAGGAAAGGATGTTGAAAGAATTTTTTCTGAAACTGATTGCGATGGAGTTATGATTGCTAGGGGAGCAATAGGAAATCCTTTTGTTTTTAAGGAGATTTTGAGATATTTCAAGACTGGAAAGGAAAAAGAACTAAGCCTTGAAGAAAAAATCAAAAGTTTCAAACAGTATCTTGTACTTGTAAAAAAACATCAAATCATTGATATGGGAAGAATAAAATATCTTGGAGGAAATTTCTTAAAGGGATTTGATGGAGCTTCTAAGTTACGTGAGAAATTTATGAGGTTGAAGAATTTTGATGAAATTTTAGAATTTGTTAGAAAGGTTTAAAAGTGCAAACTTGATTTGTTTTTTATGGTATATAGAGAACGAAGTCCAAGAGAAATTGTGAATGAAATGGGAGAAAGATTCAATAGTGAAGCACGTAGATTAGCTGTTGATTTTATAAAGCCATATGAAAAAGGTGAACTGCAACATCCGATAAGGTTAACAAGTGGATTTGGGAGTGAGTTATTTGGACAAGTTGCAATGGCTGCAAATATCAGGGGATGTTTTGTTCCAACAGATGAAGAAATAAATGCAAGGGCATTGTTAGGTGTTGCACCAAGTAACTTACGTATTGAATTAGGTGCGTATACTAGTGAAGCAACAAGAATTGTTTTAGATTATCTGGCTGAAAAAAAGGTTGCAGCATAAATTTTTATTTTTAATGTTTTTTGTCGTCTATAAATTATTATTTTTAGCAATGTTTAAATACTGATTTATTTTATAAACCTCGCTACAAATTTTTTAAGGAGCACTATGAGCATTTATAATATAATAAAAAGAAGGATTTTGGAAAAACCTCTCTCAGGAGCCGTAGAAATCGATCAGGGACCTAGCAGACAAAGAAAGGTGATATGGACTCCTGATAATGGAAGAGAACTTGTATTAGGAGATGTTCCAAGGGCAATACTTGCTAATCTTGATGATGTAACCAACCTTTGTTGGGATTCTTTTGCTAATGATTTGAGAGATATGGGGTACGACACATCAAGAGGAACTTTACCCGTTCAACCAGATTATAGAGTTACAATTAGTCCATCAAGCGGAAGAATAATTGGAGCATTCAAGGGAAAGGTTCCAAGAGACGTCAAGGAAATTGCAGATGATCTGAGAAGATTGGGTTATGTAGTAGAAAGAGCCTAATATTTGTCCTCTATAAAATAATTTTCTCCCAAACACTTAAAAAGGGGTTTATTCAATGAACAATACAGGAATAAAATGGAAGGAAGCGCAGATGAACCCGATGGACGAAAAAATGACTGTGGAAGTTGTGACTCCTTTGCAACATCTTTTATCTAAGCAGGGATGTGTAGAGATTAATTTTAATGGATCTAGTTCTCCTTTTTATGCTTCTAAGGGAGAGAGAGAATTACCTGAGTTGTTTGAATATACATTAAAAGCTTATATCGGCGTGTTAGATAGGTTTACCCAAGACGATTTTGATAATTCTGGGAAAAGAATAAGGGTAACAGATTCCTTACGAAAAATTCTTGGAGAAGAGAATGGTTTGGAAATTTTTAGAGAAAGACCAATGGAGTATTCTCCAAACATGGTAATTTATCCAAAAGAAAATTTGTTATTTGCAGATAAGGTTCTTGAAGATATAAAAACTGATAAGTGGAGAGAGATGGAAAAACAACTTAAAGATAGAGGGTATGATTTACAAACTGGATTAACCAATGCTTATCAATTTGCAGCAAGTATTGGAAAGGCACACATTCCTCAGAGTGGGTTAGTTACAGCACTTGGAAAGGCTCATAACAATAGATTAGCAAGGTTAGGAAGAAGGCCTAGAAACCCTTTTAATCTTTGAATTTCTTTAAGTGATATGGTGATTAAGTTTTACAATACTTTAACAAGAAAGAAAGAGGATTTCAAACCAATTAAAAAGGGGTATGTGGGAATATACACTTGCGGACCTACAGTTTATTGGTATCAGCATATAGGGAACATGCGTTCGTATATTTTCTCAGATATTCTGAAAAGAGTTTTGCTATTTAATGGATTTAAGGTGAAGCATATCATAAACGTGACTGATGTCGGACATCTTACAAGTGATGCAGATGAAGGCGAAGATAAGCTTGAGAAGGCTGCAAGGAAAGAAGGAAAGAATGCGAGTGTTCTTGCTAAACATTATTTTGATGCTTTTATTAAGGATGCGGAAATTTTGAACATAATTATGCCAGATAAATGGCCTAAGGCAACAGAACATATTAAAGAACAGATTGAGCTTATTAAAAAGTTAGAAAAGAAAGACTATACTTACAAAACTTCGGATGGAATTTATTTTGATTCTTCAAAGTTTAAGAATTATGGTGAGCTTGCTAAATTAAATATTAAGGAACTTAAAACTGGAAAAAGAGTTGCCTTTGGAGAGAAAAAAAATAAGACTGACTTTGCATTGTGGAAATTTTCTTCTCCAGATGAAAAAAGGCAACAAGAGTGGAAGTCTCCTTGGGGGATTGGATTTCCCGGCTGGCATTTAGAGTGTTCTGCTATGAGCATGAAATATCTTGGAGAAAGATTCGATATTCATACAGGAGGGCAAGACCACATACCTGTGCATCATACAAACGAGATTGCACAGAGCGAGGCGGCAACTGGAAAGAAATTTGTAAATTATTGGCTTCATGGAGCCTTTTTGCTTAATAGCGATGGAAAAAAGGTATCAAAATCAACAGGCGGACTTTATACAATATCTGAATTGGAACTACAAGGGTATAAACCAGAGCACTTTAGATATTTGTGCTTGCAAACGCATTACGGAAAGCCCCTACATTTTAGTTTAGATGCATTGGAAGCTGCAGGAAATGCCTATGAAAAAATAAAAAGGAAGGTAATTGAGCTTAAAGCTGAGGAACATAATGGAAATGATCTTACAAAAGAATATCATGAGAGATTTTTGAAAGCTGTAAACGATGATTTTAATATGCCTCAAGCACTAGAGGTATTATGGAGTGTTTTAGATGATTTTGATTTTTCTCCAAAAAAGAAAATCAAATTACTTGAGAAATTTGACGAGGTGCTTGGATTGGGAGTTAAAGACATGAAAGAAGAAAAGTTTTCTATTCCTAAAGAAGTTAAAGATTTGCTTAAAGAGAGAGAAAAATATAGGAAAGAGAAACAATGGGAAAAAGCGGATGAGTTGAGGAAGATGATCGAAGAAAGAGGGTTTATTATTGAGGATAAGTCTGATGGGGCAGTTTTGAGGAAGAACTAATGGAAAAGTATATAAATAATGGAAATAATTTTAATTTATGGAAAAAATAATAAGTTTTGATAAACAAGGAAGGTTATATCTTCCTGAAGAATTGAGAAAATATCTTCAATTTAAAACCTTCATAGCTAAGACTCAAGGAAACGGAGTTTATCTTCAGCCGATTGATGAAGATCCATTAGAAGCTCTTTCAAAATTGGGAAAAGAAAAATTTAAGAGTAAGTCTATTAATCAACTTAAGGCAGAGGCTAGAGTCGAGATAGAAAAAAATGCCACAAAAAAAATACGCAGACACTGATTTTTTCTTAGCATTAATGAAAGATTCTGATTGGCTTAAGGATAAGGCTAAAAAAATATACGGGGAAAACAAGGAAAATATATTTGTCTCTCCCTTTACAATAGTTGAAATAATGATTGTATGTAAAAGAGAAGATGTTCCTGTTAAGGAAACTCTAATTCAAATCTCTAGAATTGCAAAACTAGATACTCTTACATGGGATATTTTTTACAAATCATGTGATTTCATGGAAAAGGGAGCTACTATTTTTGATAGTCTGTTAATGGCATTTTGCTCAGAAGATGACCAAATAATAAGCTCTGATAAGATATACGAGAAATTCGGTTTCGATGTGATTGACCTGAAGAAATGATATTTGGGAAGATTTAAATAGAATTTTATTCTTTTTAGAATGTAAGAAGAGGAGATGGAAGGTATATATTTAGCGGCGTTGCTTGGAGGTATTGGAGGTCTGACAAGAGGGGTTGTTGGTCTTTTGAAGGCATTGTCATTGAGGAGAAAGATTCTTTGGGGATATTATATTATAACTGTCCTCATTGCAGTAATAATTGGAGTCTTTGTTGGGATAATATTCAATTTTGATCCGAGATTATCACTTCTTGCAGGTTATGCCGGAACAGATATTCTAGAAGGTATTTACAAGAGTTTTGCTATACAGAAAGTGTACGTTTCATCATCTAGCGCAGTTCCTATAAAGAAGAGTACAAAGAAATAATGGCAAATAGAGAGCTTTTGAAGTTTATTAGGAAGGCAAGGAATGAAGGATTTGATGATTTTGAGATAAAAGAGCCATTGCTTAGGAAAGGATGGCCTCTTGATATAATTGAAGAAGCATTTGTTTATTTAAGGCCAAAAATAAAATTTAAGAATAAAATCAGCATATATATTGATTCAGAGGTTTTAGAGGGTATTGATAAAAGAGCAAGGAAAAATCTTCTGACAATCCCTGAACAAATTGAAGATATACTCAGAAGGAGTGTTGTGAATTCAAAGAGGGTCGGGACATTTAAGGGAGAGAAACTTGATGATTCTCTTATTGGAATTTTCTCTAGAAGACAAAGAAAGACGTTAAGAAAGGCGAAATCAAAGAGAAAGCGCAAATCTTAGGTCTTCTTCTATTTGTTGAGTACGTTTCCAGACAGTATTAAGAGAATTTTGTAAATCTGAGAGGGACTCATTTATCTCACGTATTTTTATTAAAGATGTTGATATTTTTTCATTAACCTCTTGCTTTCCAAGTCTCCTTATTTTTTCCTCTATTCTATTTTTTTGTTCAAGAAGTTCTTGCTTAGCTACTTCTTTTTCCTGAGTTATAACAATTTTTTCTGTTTGCTCTTTTTTATCTGTTTCTAATGTATTTAGTAGTCGCATAAGTAGAATCGGAATCATGCTTTTTTAAAGTTTTGTGAGGGATTCAGCTTTTAACAACCCAAGTTTGAACGATTATAATTATTATCGCAATAATGGCAATTATTCCTTCTACAGCGAGGAATCCCGCACTTGTTATGTTTATCTGTGGAGAACCTAATATTCCTGCTAATATAGACATAAATCCAATTATTATGGTGGTTATTCTTGTGAAGTTTGAAGGTGTTAGTCCTTCTTGTCTTATGTTTTTTAACTTGGTTGGTTGTCCTTCTATTAGAAATCCAATTCCAACAATTAGAAACCAGATAGATGTTATGTAATAATCTAAATTGTAATTGAACAATGTTCTGCTTATTATGCTGATAAATCCTGCTATGCTTATCAAGGCTAAAATAAACACAAATTTGTCAGAGGCCTTTATTGTTCTTTTTGTTTCTGGAGTTATTTTTTGTATCATATTAATAGCAGACTGCCCCCCTATATCTTTTCAGAAATTTTTGATGGTATGGTGCAGCTTTGAAAAATGTTTTTGCAGGGTGAATTTCTGTTATTATCTTTTGTGATAAAACTTTTTGGTATTTTTTATTTGATTCTTCTGCTATCTTTTTTTGTTCTTTATTATGATAAAATATTACAGACATATATTCTGGGCCTATGTCCGGGCCTTGTCTATTTTTTGTTGTCGGATTATGATTTTTCCAAAATATGTCTAGCAATTCAGGAAAAGATATTTTATCAGTATTGAATTTTATATGTACTACTTCTAGATATCCTGTTTTTTTAGTGTATACTTGCTTATCTGTGGGATTTGGGTATTTATTTTCATCTCCACCCATGTAACCTACTATTGTTTTTATAACTCCTTTTGTGCTTGAGAATAAAAGGTCTGGTTTCCAGAAACATCCCATTGCGAATGTTGCCAGTTCTGTTTCCTCTTTTTTCATGTCTATTATTGGAAAAAGTGTTATTTAAAGAATGCGCTGATTAAAAATTATTTTCTAATTGTTGGATTAATATTCCCATAGAATGTCAAATAATGGGCTTTTCTTGTTGGGTTTCCAGATATTCCAATTCTTTCACTTATATTTTCTCCATAAGTTTTTCTCAGTTTGTCCATTTCAGTTTCTATAGGGCTGTCTTCTCCAAAATTTCCCCTATATTCTAAATTAAGGGCTTTTTCATTTTCACCAAGAGGATCTACGTAAGCTCTTGATAGTGTTTTTTCTAATTTCATTGGCCTTCCATCTATAGATAGCTCTTTTCCTTTGACGTCAACTATTATTTCTATTTTTTCCATTTTTGTTCTTTTTTATAATATTATTATGTATTCCTAATATATAAGTCTTTCTATATGTTACTACTTTAAAGAAATCAAAATTACAAAAGGGTATTACGCCCGGACAAGTTAAAATAAAACGAACTAGAGTTTTGAATATTCAAGCTTTCTCGAAATAGTTTCTTCCTTGCGATATATTTAAAATTAAAAGATATTAGGAGTTTTTAATTAAGAGTTTTCGGACAGAAAAGATTAAAAATCAAGTAAATTTGATAATTAAATGAAAAGTAACAAAAACGATTTACCATCTATCTCTTTCATAATAATTGGTGTTATTGCAGGATTAGTTGCCGTTTTAGATTACATTGGAGTAGTTGGGTTTCCGATTGGAGTTTTCGGAGTATCTGCTTTTTATATCGGGGCTGCTTTTTATACGGCCTTTGCTATATGGTTTAGAATTAAGGGACTTTTAGCAATTTATATTGGATTACTGATAGGTTCTCTTTTCTCTGGAACATTTACAATTTTTGCTTTTATCTTAGCTCTAGGAAATGTATTTGGTGCAGCAATTCCGGCATTATTTTTTAATAAGTTAGGATTTAATCCAGAATTAAAAAGATTTAGAGATTATGTTGCTTTTGTAATTTCAGCAACTATCCTTCAGAACATAATCTCCGCAACTTGGGTCTTAACAGGGTTTTACTTGGTGGGCATTATGCCTGCGGAGGCGGCATTTTTAGCATCTGCTGGCTGGATAGGTGGAGGAATAATAGTCTCGTTAGTTATTGGAATACCCTTGCTTAAATTTACAACTCCTGTAATAAAAAAGACAACTTTAATTAGGTAATATTTTTAATAATGTTATGGAAAAAACAAAGGAACCTACATTTGTCTATTATTTTTATAAGGATTCGACACTTCTCAGGATACCTTTTTTTATAAAATTAATTCTTCTTGTTATAATAAGTACTATGTCTCTAATCTATTCAAATCTAGCATTTCTCTTTGGATTGTCTTTGATTATGTTAATTTTAATCTTTATTACAGGATTTCCTCTTTATAATTTTAAGCCATTAAAATTCATATTAGTTTCAATAATCATCTTTTCATTATTTTGGTTGTTATTCAGCAACATTCCAGGTGATGAAGTTTACCTTAGATTTATTTGGGGGACTTCAATATCTAATTTGACCTTAGAAAAAATGTTTTTTGCAGTAGGGAAGTGGGTTACTATCGTGTTTGGCGGTTTATTATTTATAATAACTACTTCCGAAAAACAATTAATAAACTTCTTAGAAAATATGGGGCTGCCTAAAAGATTTATTCTAACAGTTACTATTGCATTTAATACTCTTGCTTTTTTTATGGAAGATATAAAAAACATCGAACATTCTATTAATTCCAGAAACGTCAGAAAAAAAGGATTCATTTGGATGATAAAAAGAAAATATCTCTTAGGAAACACATTATTTTTATCAAATATTAAAAGAATTGACTCTTTATATCAGAGTTATTTATTTAGAAGTTAGATGAAAATAGGATTAAAAATTAATTCGTTAGAGTATGAAGATAATATAAGTAGTTTGGAGAACTTAGAAATAAATCTAAATGGAAATAGCCTCTTATTAATAAAGGGAGATACAGGTTCTGGAAAAACAACATTATTAAAAGTCTTTTGTGGATTGATCCCATTCATTCAAGAAGCAGACTTTAAGGGAAACATTACTATTGATGGTAAGAAAAGGGGTTTTAAATTTCTTAAAGGTTTAAGTTGCTTTTGTTCACAAGAACCAGAAAATCAGTTTATCATGTCTAATATTGAAAATGAGGTCTTCTTTAATCTCAATTCAAGAGAAAAAGAAAGAGCCAACAGATTACTCTCGGTATTCGATTTAGAAAGATTTAAGGATAAATCTGTCAAGGATCTTTCCACAGGGCAAAGAAAACTAATTTCTCTAATTCCCATATTGGCTTCGGACAAGCCATTAAAAATTCTAGATGAGCCTACAGCAAACTTAGATATTGAAAATAAAAATAAACTTAAATTAATTTTATCCGATCTAAAAAAAGATAATCTTGTAATTATTTCTACGCATGATTCTTGTTTTGACAACATTTCAAACAAGACTGTTTATCTTAATAACCTATCAGAAATAGCCAAGCCAATTGTTAAATTTAATTTAAAAAAAGGGGAAAAAATAATCTCCTTGGAAGAAATCTCTGTTGTTTCTCCAGACAATTTTTTTTCTCTAGAAAATATTTCTTTAGAAATATCGCAAGGAGATATCTTCGGGATTTTTGGTTCGAATGGATCTGGAAAAACAACTCTCATTAATCTAATTTCAGGAAAGATTAAACAAGATTCTGGAAAATTAGATATAAAAAAGGGTGTGAAAATATCTTTGGTTACGCAAGAACCCGAAAAGCAGTTATTTGCAAATTCAGTTCTTGAAGAAGTTATGTTATCTGGAAATTTGAATGAGAAACAAGCTGTAAATCAAATAAAGAGATGCGGCCTAGATTCGATGTTAAACAAACATCCTTTCTTTTTGAGTCGAGGACAAAAACAACTTCTCTTGATTATATCTGCTTTAAGTTCAAACCCAGATATAATTATATTTGATGAATTGTTAACTGGAATAGATAAGGAAAATGGCAGAAAAATTATTGAATTGATGAAGGAATACTATGAAAAAAACAATCCTGCCATAATTTTAACTGACCAAGATGAAAAGGTTTTTGAGAGAATTATTTCGAATAAGATTAATTTAGATGGAAAGAGGTTAGATAGGTATTCAGAGGGGCTTGTTCATGAGGTTTACAGAAAAGGAAATTTAGTTTATAAAAAAGTTAAAGATAATTTTGAGGAATTTAAGAACAAAGAACATTTTCATCTTGAAGAAAAGATCTTGAATCTTCTTTTGAAGAAAGGTTTACCTTCTGCAGAAGTAAAGGGAATTCAAAAATTGGGAGATAATTATTTCTTAGTAGAAAATTTTATAGAAGGATATCAAAAAGAAAAGAGAAACTTAAATTCTAAAGAGATGGCGGAAATATTGAGGTTTGTTGCAAAGGTCCACAAAATAAAGATAAAGAAATATGGGGAGATTAATTCAGATTTAATAGGAACTGAAGAGAGTTGGAGGAATTTTATTTTAAAAAGAGTGAAATCTAACTTTAGATACTTAAAATCTAAAAACATTTTAAATAAACACGATATAAATTCATTAAACGGCTATTTAACAAACAATCTTAAAGAAATTAATTATGAAGGTGTTGGTTCCCTTATTATTACTGATTTAAATCCATTAAATTTCTTTTTTAAAAATGAAAAACTTATTGGAGCAATTGATATTGATCATCCTTTGTCTGGAGATTCTTTCTATGAATGGGGTGCGCTTAAATGGTATCATGATGATCTGTTTGATTTTCTCTTAAAGAATTATAAGTTTAATTTTGATGATATAAAGAAAATTTTTATTTACGAATTGATGCATGCCGTTTCAGTTATAGTCTGGATGAACAAAAATAATTTAGATATTATAAGGGATGTCCAAAAATTGAAAGAAACAATAGAACGCATTGAGTCTGATTTGATAACATTATCTAATCTAACTTTATTAGTTATAAAACCTGAGATAATTGATAAAAAGGAGTTGATAAAGAATGAATTGTCTAAAAAAGGCTATGAGGTTATTAGGGAAGAAAATAAACAAAACTTTTCTAAGGTTGTAGGAGATTTTTATATGAAGGACTATCCAAACCATTATAAAATGTTTAAAGAAGCTTACCTTAATTGTAGATTTGGAGATAAATTTTCTATATTCATTTTAAGAAAAAAGTCAGGTAATTCTATTAAAGATTTAAAAAAGGAAGTGGGTCATTATAAAAATTATCAAAAAAAGAAAGACGATTCCCTTAGATCTGTTTATGGGCTGGATTCCTCTAAAAACTATAAATCTGAAGGATTTGAGATGTACTTTAATGGGTTCCATAAAATCAATGACCTCGAAGATTTTATATACCACTTAAAACTTCTAAAAATTAGGTTAATCTAAAATGGTCATTCCAGATAAACTTAGAGTAGGGGATGAAATAAGAGTTGTAGCACCAGCCAGAAGTCTTGCGTTGCCCTGGATTTCTAAAGAATTGCAGAATATAGCAAAAAGTAGATTTCAAGAGCTAGGGCTCAAATTGACCTTTAGTAAAAACGTTATGGAAATTAACGAATTTAATTCTTCAAGTGTTCAGTCGAGAGTTGAAGATTTGCATGAAGCTTTTAGAGATAAAAATGTTCGAGCAATAATTTCAGTTATAGGGGGCTATAACTCAATAGAAATTTTGCCTTTTTTAGATTATGATCTAATTAAGAATAATCCTAAAATATTAAGTGGTTACTCTGATATAACTGCCTTACAAAATGCTATTTATGCAAAAACCGGGCTGATGACTTACTCTGGACCACATTATTTTGACTTTGGGGATTTAAAGGGATTTGATTATACATTAGACTATTTTAAGAAATGCCTAATGCAAGAAGATGCTTATGAAATAAAGCCTTCCGAAAAATGGAGTAATGATAAGTGGGGTAAAGATCAAGATAATAGAAAATTTTATGATAATGAGGGTTACGCAGTTATTAATGAAGGAACTTGTAGTGGAAAGATTATTGGGGGGAATCTCTGCACGTTGCGATTATTACAGGGAACAGAGTTCTGGCCCGACTTAACTAACTCTATTTTATTCATTGAAGATGATTCCGAGTCTCATTTGGATATGTTCAATAGAGATTTATATTCCCTTTCTCTTAATACCCAGTTTAAAGGCGTTAAGGGAATAATAATTGGGAGGTTTCAACCAGATAGCGAGGTTTCATTAGATTCTATAAAGACAATAGTGGGGGGAAATAAAGCTTTATCTAGAATTCCAATAGTGGCCAATGCAGATTTCGGCCACACTTCTCCAAAGATTACCTTCCCGATTGGTGGAGAGGTTAGAATCATTGCTAATGTAGATTCAACTAAAATAGAGATACTAAAGCACTAATATTACTCTGGCAACAGTTTTTCTAATTTCGCTTTATCTTCTGCCCATAGGTATGTTGATAGTCTTGGTCCAGTTTCAGTTCCGAATATTAGTTGGTACACGTTAGAGAAAAATCTTTTTTGTCTTTCTTTCTTCTCTTTTTCCGAAATTTCTGGAATTTTTGGAATATCATAGAGCAAAGTTTCCCACTCTTGTAATGACATATTTCGATTGTTTTTTATTCCGGCATGAAGTTTTCTTAATTGTTCTATTTCCTCTTCATTCAAAAATCCTAAATATCTAGTGTCTATATCTTCTTTTAGAGATCTTATATCTTCTGGATTATATCTTTCTAACCAATTTTTTGTTCGGGTGAGTCTAGATTTGATACTTTCAGGATCAAAAGATTCTCCGGTTTGTAAAAGCAATTCTTCTAATTTGATTGGATTAAATGAAACCGCTTGACCATAACCAGCTAGTTGTCTAAATGGTATGGGGGCGTTTGATAAGGAACTTTTTGTTAAAGGATCTATTAATCCTAACATTTCAGAGTCTCCAGCATGTATGAGTTCTTTAACATGACTATCAAATTCAGAATATTGTCTGAAAACTTCTGAGTCAAAAGCAAAGTCAAATTGTGTTTTGGGTTCTGTTCTTAAAAAGAGCCATCGCAGTAGAGCCGGTTCATAAATATCTAATAATTGTTCGGGAGTTACTAATTCTCCTTTTGATCCGGACATTTTTCCCTTTAATCCTCTTATTCCGATAAAACCATATCCTTGAAAATGTGGCGGCAGATTATTAAATATCCTTTCAGAAACTATTCTCCCCATATCATAGCTACCTCCTGGGCTTGCATGGTCGCTTCCTCCAGGTTCGAAATTTACTCCTTCCATAAACCACCTCATTGGCCAGTCAACTCTCCAAGGCAATTTTGCTACATGGTCAGTTTCAATATCAATTAAATCTCTCTTTCCAGTATCTAAACAGATGTATTCTACTTTTCTTTCCCCATCAAATGAAGTAATTTTAGTTTTATCCTTTCCAGTAAATCTCGAATAAATGTTTAATGGATAATATTCTGCTATCTCTGATTCTGACATTCCTTGCGTTTTAAAATCTGTAAGAATCTGTGCAATTTCTCTCCTTTTCTGAAGAGCAAGTCTTATTTGTTCGGAATATCTGCCTGAACGGTATTCTACTGACTGACATCTGAAAACTGGATTTATTCCTAATATAGAAAGTGAGCCTTCAAATTCTTTTTCATGTCTTTCAGCATAGGACTTGTACTCTCCTTTTGGGTCTGGAACATCTGATAATGGCATTCCAAGGTATTGCGTATAACTCTCCGGAAACCCGGTAGGTACTTTTCTAAATCTATCAAAATCATCCCAAGAAAAAATAAACCTTGATGGTTTTCCTTCATTTACAAGGGCGCGATAAACTGCTTCAGAAGTGATTACATCTCTAAAATTTCCTATGTGGACTTTTCCAGATGGGCTTATTCCGGCTGCAACTGTATATTCAGCTTGTTTTGGAAATGCTTCAATAACTTCTCTTGCGATCCTAGTTGACCAATGTTCTGTCATTTTATATTTTCACTCTCCCAATATTATTTTCGTCTCTAAATGCCATTAAAAATCTATCTAAGCTAATATGGATGCCTATTGAAGGAGGAAGTCCGGATCTCATTGCATCTAAAAATGAAGGGTCAACGCTTGATTCTCTACCTGTTGATCGAAGCCTTTCTTGTTGATCAGATATTGACCTAACTATCCTATCATAATCTGTTGATTCTTCGCATACTTGAATTATTGTTCCTAAACCCCCATATAAAAATCTTGAATCTCTTGCAGTTCCGTTTTCATCTTGAACATATAGTGGAGACGTCCATTGACCCGGAGGGGAAGCCACGATTATTGGACCATCCATTTTTTTTATTTGTTTTTTGTAGATTTTTTTCATATCATCAGTGAGTTCAAAATTTGGTTTTCCAGAAAGTTGTTTACAAATTTCTTCTATAGATACCCTTGGTATTTCTCCAATTTCTTTTCCATAAGATTGAGCCAGAGTTTTAAAAAGATTTTCTGCCATTGTAATTCCCTCCTCAAAATCTAAATATGGGATACATGCTTCACATGAAGTATATTCTATCGATCTTCTGTTAGATTTTCCAAGATTTCTAAAAACATGCCCTATTTCAAATAAAGGCATTTGAGTTTTTGCTACTAATTTCTTTAATTCTAATTCCATTGTAAATCTTAGAAAGTGATCTTTTTTTCCGCGATGTGATGTTTTAAAAGGAATAATATCTGAAGAGCCAGAGTATTCTGATAAAACTTTGGTGTCTACTTTAATCACTCCTCTATCTCTAAAAAATGAAGAGATTGTATTTTCTACATTAGCTCTGTCTAAAATTAATTCTCTCGTTTCTGAATCTGAGGTCATATAATCTACAGGTCTTACGAGGAAATTATATTCTCTGATTTGTAAGCTAGGGTGATTTGTTCCAGTTTTAAACTTATGACCTTCAAGGTTTAATATATCTCCCACACGAATAGGAGAAGAATCAAAGATACTCCTTTCTACCAATACTTGATATTTTCCCGTTTCATCTTCTACATCTAAGAATACTGTTTTTTCATGCTTTCTTAATGCGATAACCCTACCTTTTATATCGACATTCTGATTTTCATCGATTTTATCCAAATCTGAAATCTTTGTTCTCATAGTAGTAACTATCTAGTGATACTTATAAAATTATCTGTTAGAACTAAATGTTATATCTGTCTCCTCTTTTACTTTAAGATTTGAATCTATAATACAACTTTGTCAGGTTTCACAGTTTTAATAGATGGTCTGCTCTTTACTTTTTCAAACAGTACCGAATTCCAGATATAAACAACATAACATTCATTATCATAGGTTATTTTAGCAATACTCTCTAAGTAGTCCATTATTACTTAAAGGGTCTGCCACATTACCTTTTTTGGCAGATTATTGAATAGTTCAGTTTTCTTAAAAGCCCAACTATTCTTTTCAATTGTCTTTTCAACCATTAGTACAGTTTGTAATGTTGGGGATCTGGTAAACTCTATTTAAATGTTTGACCTACTCATCATCAGATGCCCAACATTATGTAAAAAGTGTATTACGCCCGGAAACCACCTAACCCAAAGAAATTGCCCCATTCATGCTTAATATAAGAAAGATTTAGCAGCTTCAATTTTGTCCTTATGAATTGATACTAGGGAAAGCTGATAAATCTCTTTCTTTTCTAATTCAATTAATCCAAGTCTACTAAATCGATCTATTCTGCTTTTAACAATATTTAAATTAAAACCGGTTTCACTTAAAATTTCATGAACTGTTCTTGGAGACTTCTCAATCAACAGATAAAATAATTGTGCATCAAAATCCATTTGATACTTTTCAGGTATCTTTGTCATAAAAATAAAACGTAATTTTCATTTTTAAACTATTTGGGACACAAATGGTATTACGCCGGGATCAGACAGATTATAAAACTTAACAATTCAGTTATCTACTAAAATGAACGCCACTTTCCGCCCTTATTAATCCTTCCGCAAGAAATCCTTGGCTTTCAAGCCAATGAATGAATTGCGGTAATTATTTCTATTAAAATAAATATAAAACAGGGAGAGT
>PFDB01000018.1:0-16089 GCA_002763075.1 Candidatus Pacearchaeota archaeon CG10_big_fil_rev_8_21_14_0_10_34_76
CAAACTCTCCCTGTTTTATATTTATTTTAATAGAAATAATTACCGCAATTCATTCATTGGCTTGAAAGCCAAGGATTTCTTGCGGAAGGATTAACAATGCCTATTTTGTTGATCACTGGAGAAAAAGATAATGGAACTCCTCCAAGAGATCAAAATCTTTTATTTGATAAACTTCCCGCCAAAAAAGAACAGCATGTGATAAAAAACGCACCTCACGTACTCAGAGAAAGAAAACAGATTGAAGAAATGAAAAGAATAATTAAAGATTGGATTGAAAGAATAGAAACAGGTTAAAATCAATAAACAATAGTCTTCTCTAATTCACAATTCTCCTCAACCCATGTAACATTGTACTCATTAAGTTCTCTTCTTTCTCCATCAACAATAAAATATTCTCTGTTATTCTGACAAGATTCACAATTTTCTTTTCCATCAAGACAAACGCAAGGCATTTCATTTCTTATCCATTCATCAGGACATGATTCCAATCCCACTCTATTATCTCCATTTCCAGAAGGTATTTCTTCCACGAATAGTCTTCCATCGCTTGTCCTACACTGCCTTGGATAACTTTTCATAACTGGATATCCTGCATCTGCGCAAGATTCAAAATCCACAATTCCCCTAATATAATTCTGTCTAGCAAACATTATTAAGAAAATTATTATAACTGTCAACAAAACAAAGGTTATCAAAAAGTACCAGTTTTTTTTATGCATAATAATTAATTGATCCTAAATTTAAAAACTTACTTCTTATGGCTATTTCAACATTATTTAAGAAAAGAGAAGTTATTTAATTCAATAATTCAATAATTCAATATGAATTATAAAGAAAAAACCGTTGCTCGTGGAGCAGAAGCAATTGTCTACAAATTAGGCTCTAAAGTTGTAAAAGATAGAATTCCAAAGGGCTACAGACATCCCGATTTAGATAATAAGCTACGAACAAGAAGAACAAAATCAGAAGAAAAACTTCTTTCAAAAGCATCTGAGATAGTCTCTACACCAAAACCCCTCATAACTTCATCATCTTCAGATAACTATAAAATTCATATGCCTTACATTCCAGGTAAAAAACTCTCTGAACACTTAGACAAATTAAAAAATTATCAAACAATCTGCAAAAAAATTGGACAATCCCTAGCGAAACTCCATGACGCAGGATTAATCCACGGAGACCTAACCACCTCAAACCTCATTCTCACAAAAAATAACAAAGTATTCTTCATTGATTTCGGATTAGGTTTTCACTCAACCAGAATAGAAGACAAGGCAGTAGACTTGCACCTAATTTCTCAAGCCCTGGAAGCCAAACATTCATCAATACATGAAAAAGCATTCAAATCAATTCTCCAAGGATACAAGTCATCAAAAAACTATCAAGAAACAATTAAGCGTTTAGAAAAAGTTGAATCCAGAGGAAGATACAAGAAACAATATTAAATATCAAACACTGTATCTCTCATAAAAGCCTGAGATACCTTGCCTGCATTACCTAGTTCCTCTAACTCCCTTTCAAGATCAGGCAACCTAGCTTCCAATTGCGCCCTCACATATTCAGGATGAGGTAAATCTAAGGGAGGCAAAGATTTCTGTCTAAATAAAGGACCATACATTCTCCATTTGTTATCAACTCCTGAATAAATTATTTGTTCACTCATTTTTAAGCAACCTGTCCCAACTTCACATCTCCAAGGCATTCTTCCAACACTACTCCTCTTCCATCTAAAATGTCTTGCAATTCTTCAAGAGACTCCCTTATATAACTAGGAAGATAAACAACATTAGACCTATCTCCCCTGGAATGATCTCTGCCATTCGAACCAATATTTCCGGCTTCAACATAACCCCATTCAGTCATACCCATTCCCTTCCAAGAATTAAGAACTATTTATTCTTTATTGTAGCCCTGCCCGACAAGAAGCTTTGCTCTGTGAGTACTCGAATCCGAAAATAGCCCTACCAGCTTTATAACTAAAAGTTATTTATTTGGATTTTTTG
The DNA here is from genome assembly GCA_002763075.1 of Candidatus Pacearchaeota archaeon CG10_big_fil_rev_8_21_14_0_10_34_76. Taxonomy (GTDB): domain Archaea; phylum Nanobdellota; class Nanobdellia; order Pacearchaeales; family GW2011-AR1; genus 1-14-0-10-34-76. Next base: position 2,004 of record PFDB01000018.1, read on the forward strand.
TTAATTTATCCTAATTTCTTCGATGTAATCTTTAATTTCTTTCAGAAATATAGACTGTCTGTCTTTGATTGTAAACATGTAAACAAATTCCTTACTCCTTGTGAGAGCAACATAAAATAATCTTCTTTCTTCCTCAAATATGTCTCTCTTCTTATTGTTCCTTGCCATCTCCAAGACTGAACTGTCTTTTATTTCTGATGGAAAACCATAAGTTCCAGATATGACATCCAACATAATAACGTGCTTTGCTTCCAAACCCTTCGAACTATGGACTGAATATGCCTTTAACCCCCTTGTGACTATTGTTCCATCTTTTTTCTTTTCTTCAACAGGAATTTTTGGATTCGAATTTTGACAAATCACTTTCATTTCTCTCAATATTTTGTTGAATCTTGATAACACTATTATGTCTTTGACATCAACTCCTTTTGTAAGTAGATGTCTTATCAATTCAATTGCTTTGTCTATCCGATATTTCAAATTTCCTACTGATTGTGATGGTAAGACATATACAACTGCCTTTTCTCCAACGACTTCTTTTGCTTTGTTGTGATGAACTTCTTTATCGGTCCGGTTCTTATTCCTTGAAATCAGGGAGTTTGACATATCCACAATCGTCTTTGAACTTCTATAATTTGTTTTCAAAGGTATTTCTTGGCAATATTTTAATCTCTTGTTGAAATTTATGAAATAATCAACCTCACTCCCTGCAAAACCATTAATACTTTGCCAATCATCTCCAACACAGAACAATTTTGTATTTGAATTGCATTCTAATAATGCCATAATCATATCCCATCTTGGTTTGGAAATATCCTGGAACTCATCAATGAGAATATAGTCATATTTATCTTTATAATGTTCGGAGTTTTTTCTTATTAGTTCTGTTGCTTTGATTACCATATCATTAAAATCAATCTTGTTTGACTTCTGCAATAATTTCTCATAGGCGATAAAGACTTCAACTGCAATCTTTCCAAATATCTTCTGTCTTTCAGAATACTGATTTAATTTTATTCTTCTCTTAATTTCAGCACCATCAATTCCATTTGCCTTCGAGATATTGATAAATGATGCAATCATCTCAATTATTTCTTGTGCATTTTCTTTGTAAGAATATGTTTTTTCAACAATTTTCTCAAAGGATAATCTTTCAAACTTGATTTTTTTTATGTTTGTCTTCAGTCTTTCCATAAGATTTAAGATAAGTTTACCATCAATTCTTTCATAATCCCAAGTTTCAACTAAATTCTTTTTATATTTTTCAAATTGATTTATTTTCCATTTTTTATTTTTCAAATACTCTTCTGATGGGTTTTTCCCTCCAAACCATGCAGGAACTTCATTGTGCCTATTCAATCCCCAATGTTCAATGTAAATATCATATTTTGGTAGATAAAAGTCAGGATGATACTCTTGATTATTGTTCTTTATCCAATCAACCTCTTTTTCATATTCATATTCAATATCATGTATAAAAAAGAAATTTGCAATATCTCTTTCTGCAACAGAATTGACCTCCTCATTTCTCAAGGTTGTATACTTCTTGTTTCTCATATATTCATAATATTCTAACTCTTCCTCAAATGTCACATCATCCTCAAGATGAGATGAAAGATATTGCAAGAACAGTTCCTGATATTTCTTGTCTTTCAGTAGTTCATTAAATTCCAGTCTTAATCTTGCTCTTATCTTGCTATCTTCTGCTCCTTCAAAGAGAGATGGAAATGTTGAAGTCTCATCATGTAAGATATGACATCCAAGTTTGTGAAAGTTTGTAACATTAACGCCATCAATCTGAAAATTGTCTTTCATTCTCTTTTGAATTTCATCAACTGCCAGATTATTGAAGGCAAGAACAAGGATATTTGCAGGTTTGATTTTTGGTTTGTCCTGTCTATTGACTAAATATGCAATCTTAGATGTTAATACGGCTGTCTTTCCAGCTCCTGCTCCTGCAATGACTAGATTATGATTGTCATCAACGATTATGGCTTTCCTTTGTAACAAATCCAATTGTTTTAGATTGTGTTGTTTGCCATCAAAGAATGTTTTGTATTCTGACAGCCTTGAATTTATGAATTTTTCATTGTAGTTCTCAATATCTTCTCTAAATTTACTCAAAAAAAGGTTATACTCTTTTGAAGAAGTTCTAACATTTCGACTTATTAGAAAAATCCAATGAAACAATTGAGTATAATCTTCAAGAAGTTTCTCTCTTAAAATTGAAGTCAAATAAGTCTCTCTCTTTTGAAAGCCCTCCCATTCTGATGAAAGATAATTTCTTTTATGTTGAATATTTTGCAGAATTGAATTTCTTTTAACTATATACCAATTAAACAAACCCATAATACTAGGTCTGATAAGAGATTTATAATTGTTTTTAAATCAAATAACTAAATGTCTTACTTTTAGTTTAATAGCCCTACCAGCATTATTACTAAAAGTTATTTATCAGGCTTTTTTGGTTAAATGCCTATTTCATTCTATATCCATATCTTTCTAATCTTGTTATGGTGTATGCCCACGGAGCAGCCCATAATGAAACCATAATTAGCTTAAAACGCATTAGTAAATTTGTTTAATAATCATCTCCACATAGCTCTTTTCAAAGGAGTTTCATTCAATTTTTTACCTAATTTGTCTTTAAGGTCATAAATATCTTCTTCTTTAGTTGAAACAAAACTAAATGCTGTATTTTCTTGACAAAACTTCTTGTATTTCTCAATTTTCTTATTACATCTCTCTAAATATCCTTTATCCTCTAAACCAAAATGTTCCAGAATTATAAAATGACCTCTAGAGTCTTCAATAACAAAATCAGGTCTTAACTCACCATCAATGTTCATTAAGGGCTCATAAGCAAATTGAACTTGATTAGCACTCAAAAAATAACATATTAATAATTCGCTTTTTGATTTGACCTTTTGAGAGTTATAATAATACTTTCCCTCAAATTTCTCTTTAAATTCTTCCTGTTTTTTATCTTTAACATAATCTATCTGTTTTAGTTTCTTTTTTTGTTCTTGTTTCTCATTATAATGAATTGTACAAAGATTCCACCCTTCTTGAACTTCAACCCCACAAACTTCACAAGTGGGTTTTTGCTTTTCTTTTTCGTTACAACTAAAACAAAGGTCAAACCATGGTTGTTTTGATTTTCCACACTTTGGACATTCTGTTTTTGACATTTTAATAACCAAATCTTTCTCTTCTTCTTCTTTTTATTGTTGCTTCTGCTTTTCTTGGATTTTTACTTGGAAAAGAGCCAATTAGTCTAACACTTGTTCCTCTTCCAACCCAACTCTTTTTAGTTCCTATACTCATTTTATGTTCTCCTAATCTTGTGCTAACTTTTCTTATAGTGCTTCCTGTATATGTTTGTTTTGCTCCATTTGCTCTTGTGCTTCTAAGGAAATATACACTTCCCGATTTCTTTCTTCCCCACACCATGAAAATCATATCTAAATAATCTATATAAATATAACCTTGCCCTAACTAAAGGTTTCATAGCCCTGCCCGACAAGAAGCTTTGCTCTGTGAGTACTCGAATCCGAAAATAGCCCTACCCGGATTACCTGAACAGCCTCAAAGAGCTGTGAATGGTTACCACGGAGCTTTGCTCTGTGAGTACTCGAATCCGAAAATAGCCCTACCCGGATTCGAACCGGGGTCTCAGGCTCCAAAAGCCTGCATCCTTGACCACTAGACTATAGGGCTATGATTAATTTCGGTTATATTAGTTTTTAAATAGTTTGGTCTTTACAAAAAAAATAGATTAAGGAATTGTATTGAATCTAACCAAAACCCTTAAAAAGCTACTTTCGCACAAACTTGTAAGATGGCAGAAACAAAAACCACAGAATGGGTGAAAATGAAACCCTCAGATATAGAAAAAAAAGTTATTGAGCTAGCCAAGCAAGGAATTTCTGCTGAAAAAATAGGCCTTAAACTAAGAGATGAGCATGGAATACCAAAAGTCAAGCTATTCAATCTAAAAATAAAGAAAATTCTTGAAAAAGAAAACCTTTGGCAAAATCCTGAAACAAAAAATGTAGAGAAGAAATTAGAAAGGCTAAAGAAACATTCTGTAAAACATATTCACGATTATCCTGCAAAAAGATCCCTCGTAAAAAATGTTCCAAAACTCTCTAAATTAAAAAATAGGTGATTTCGTATCTTTAAATGCAAGGAGTAATAAAAGAGGCCATATTAAAAATTGAAGAAATCTCAATGCATAAGCCATTGAGGATAATTAGCCATTTTGACACAGACGGAATAACCTCTGCAGCTATTTTCTCCAGGGCTTTACAAAGATGGGAAAAACCATTCACTCTTGAAATAGTAAAAAACATTAACAAAGAATACCTAGATGCGCTTCCAGAAGATCATCTCCTCATATTTTTAGATCTTGCATCAGGAAGCTTAAATTATCTAGCAAATAAAAAAACAGAGGTTATAATATTAGACCATCATGAAATAGTCCAAGACATTCCAAAAAATGTCACGATGATAAATCCTCAATTACAAAAGACTGAAAATTGTTCTTCTGCAGCCATTTGTTATCTCTTCGCAAGAGAACTCTCAGAGAAAAATAAAGATCTTGCAAATCTTGCCATTTTAGGAATGGTTGGAGATCAGATGGAGAAAAATCTTAACAAGACCTATGATAACATAATGAAGGATGCAGATACTATAATAAGAAAGGGGCTCTTACTCTATCCAGCAACACGCCCCCTTGATAAGGTTCTTGAGTATTCTTCAAGCCTTTATATCCCAGATGTAACTGGCTCCTTCAAGGGAGTTGTTGAACTTTTAAGGGAAGCAGGAATAGAAAAAACACAAAAAGGATATAAATCTCTAGTTGAATTATCAGAAGAAGAGATGTCCAACCTCACCACTGCAATTTTAATAAGAAGAAAGACAAAAACAGAAACTTCAGAAATTATAGGAAATATTTATCTGACAAAATTTTTTAACAACTTAGAGGATGCGAGAGAGCTATCAGCAATGATAAACGCATGTAGCCGTATGGGTGTTTCCGAAAGTGCACTTGGATTTTGTCTAGGAAATAAGGCTGCAAAGAAAGACGCTGAAAAAACCTATTTAAAATATCGTCAAGCAATATCTGCCGCTCTTAAATCTGTTTCAGACATAGAAAAAATAAACGGGAAAAATTACACCATAATAAACGCAAAAGATCGTATAAAGGATACTATAATTGGAACCGTTGCTTCAATAATTTCATTCTCACCATTATACCCTAAGGGCACTATAATCATAGCAATGGCCTATGATAATGACAAGATAAAAGTTTCTGCCAGATTGACAGGAAAAGAAGGCAGAAACGTACGAGAAATACTAAGCCAGGCAGTTATACCTGTTTCAGGAGAGGTCGGAGGCCATCCTAATGCTGCAGGTGCAATTATACCTATTGCAAAGGAACAAGAATTTATTCAAGAGCTTCAAAATAAGTTAGATTTAGATTTAATAAAAATCTAAAAAAGAGCTATATTTTCTCCTTAGCATAACTTTAAAAAATAATCTTATTATGGATGATTATGCCAGAAGCTAAATTTCTCAGAATCCAATGTCCCAGGTGTAAGAAAAACCACGTTGTTTTTGGGAAATCCTCAACAAAGATAAAATGCCAAAAATGTAATAAACTTCTAGTGAGAACTACAGGTGGAAAAACAAAAATAAAAGCAAAAATACAACAACTAATATGATCATACAAGAAGACGATATAGTAATGTGCACTGTAAAAAGAATAGAGAAAACCACAGTCTTTTTAGAAATAGATGATAGTGGAGAAGGAACAATGATATTTTCGGAAGTCTCTCCAGGAAGAATAAGGAACATCAGAGACTTTGTAGTCATTGGGAAAAAAATTGTATGTAAAGTCCTTAGAACAAAAGACAATCACACAGAATTGAGTCTTAGAAGAGTTACTGCAAAAGAAAGAGATGAAGTCTTGGAGAGATACAAAAAAGCACGTATGCTTGAAAGTATGTTAAAACCAGTATTCAAGGACAAAACTCAAGGCATAATAGAGAAAATAAAAAAGACTCATGATCTTTCAGACTTCTTAGATGAGGCAAGAGAAAATACTTCGCTATTAGACAATCTAGCAAAGGGCCAAGAATTAGAACAGCTAAGAAATATATTCGCAGAAAAAAAGGAAAAAGAGAAGGAAGTAAAGAAAACAGTGATTATCAAATCAGATTCTCCAGACGGCCTTGAAAAAATAAAATCTCTTTTATCTACAAATGAAGCAACCATTATCTACCAAGGCTCATCTAAATTCTATATTATAACAAAAGCCAAAGATTTCAAAACAGCTAACCATAAATTAGAATCTATTCTCTTGACCTTGAAAGAAAAGGCAAAATCCCTCAATGTCCATTTCGAAATCAAGGAAAAATAATATGAAAAAGCTTCGCTTCTATCTTAAGGACAATAAAAAAATTTACACACTCAAAAAAAACACTAATGACTCTCCAACCCAAGAAGCACATTATAAATTCATAAAAATAAGAAACGCTCCAAAAACAAAATCATAATAACTTTTTCTGGTTCAGCTCACCCTTCACAATCTCCATATCTTTTTCCCAATCATCAATTAAACTCCTCTTGTAAATTATCGCAGCAGGATGGAATAACGGAATCAATTTAATTTTCATCCCGTTTATTTCAATCATCTTAACTTTTCCATGTACTGAAGTGATTCCAGGCATTTCTTTCATTCTATCCACATCTCCCCCAGCTAAAAAAAACTTTGTAGCATAATTTCCTAATGAACAAACAACTTTTGGTTTTATAACTGATATTTGTTTTAACAAGTAAGGTGTATGTATTTTTATCTCACTAATTGATGGATTTCTATTCTCCGGAGGCCTATATTTCAAGATGTTAGTCACATAAATATCCTCCAAACTCAAACCAACTTTCTCTAACAGATTATCTAAATTTTTCCCTGCAGCTCCGACGAATGGAATTCCTTGTTCATCCTCGTTCCTTCCTGCTGCTTCTCCGACAAAGACTATTCTTGCTTCTGGATTACCTTTCCCAAAAACAAGATTCTTAGACAGTTCTTTTAAAGGAAGGTCTGCTCCAATAATTTCAATTTCAATCTGTCTAAGTTCTTCTTCATTTTTACCCATTTTTCACCATTTCCTTAGAAAAAAGAATTTTCTTAGACCATTCAACAGAACCTCTTTTCTCAAAACCCCTAACATTAGATTTATCAAGCCAACGATAAATAGTAGAAAGACTAACTCCAAACTTATCTGCAATATCTTTAGAAATTATATTGTCTTTTACTAAAGATTCTTCAAGCAACCTTTTCATGCTTTTCCCATAAAAATCTTCTATTTCAATCCATTTTCTCCCAAACATTTTAGTTTTTTTAGTTTCTTCAAAAAATTTCTTAGATTCTAAATATTTAGCATACTTTCTCCTAAGAAATAAATCATTTTTAGACAACCCTCCATACAAAAACTCAAGTATCTTATTAGCATTTTCAGCATAAAACTCTAATTGATAAGTCTTAGAAACCTTTCCAGCCTTAGTCATTTTTTTTCTGCACCTCAAATTAAAACTATCAATGCTTAAATTTGTTCTAAGCTTCTCAATAAGAACATTCATAAAATTAAGACTGCCATTAGAAAAACCTACACAAATTTCTTTAGATTCATTTCCACGTACCCGATTCACAATCCAACCATCTCCATCTAAAAATCCCCTAAGAAAATGCCTGAGATAATTACATTTAACTCTTGGAAATACTAAAATTTTCTTTTTATTCGGAACAATACCCAGAGCATTAATATCCTTAAGAATAGTCCTATTTGAAATTCTCAACCTATAAGAAAAATCTCTCCTATAAATAAGATAATTAGAACCCATTACATTATTAAAATTATTCAATAATTCAAGATTAGATCTGTACTTATTAGTTAACTCCCAACTTAAGGATCTTCCATATAGATTACCATCTGCACAAGTAAATCCAAGTATATAAGCCCTATTTGAGTTCCAAGTTTTAAAAAAACCTTCACAAACATGATATGTTCTTTTACCAGAATTGATATTTCCCATCCTCATATCTCCCAGGTAATAATTGTTTATATTGATATCTCAACACTAGAAAGTGGTATTAACCACAATATTCTTGCACCTCTTACATATCTTAGTTTCCTTAACAATCCTAATATACTCCTCATCCATAAAAAAATAACAACCCAAATCTTTAAAAAACATTCCTCCCCAGAAATGCTATGGTTATAGAAAGAACACTTGTATTGATAAAACACGATGGAGTTGTCAGAGGTCTAGTAGGAAAGATACTTGACAGGTTCGAGAACATTGGTCTTAAAATCTGCGCAATGAAGATGGTCTGGGCAGATGAAAAACTAGCAGAAAACCATTACCAACTAGATGAGGAATGGGCAAAAAACGTTTATGAAAAAACAAAAAAGACAAGAGAATCTGCTGGAGAACCATTTCCATTCACAGACCCCATTGCTTATGGAAAAATGATTCAATCATGGAATATAAACTTCTTAAGAGAGGGCCCAGTTATAGCAATGGTCATAGAAGGACCCCATTCTGTAGAAATTGCAAGAAAAATGGTTGGGAGTACAGAACCTCGCCAAGCAACTCCTGGAACAATTAGGGGAGATTTTGCCATGATAGAATCCTATGCCTTAGCAAATGACAAAGAACGTGTTCTTAGAAATTTAGTCCATGCTTCAGACTCCGTTGACAATGCAAAAAGAGAAATATCTCTTTGGTTTAATGAAGCAGAGATTCATAATTACAAGAAAGAGTTAGATAAACATTTCTAAATGGAAAAAAGAAAGAGTCTTCAGCCATTTGCAAAAGAAGAAAGAAAAAGAATAAGAGACTTCACATCTTATCTTCTAGGAAGACTTGAGTATAGGGAGAAAATTCCAGACTATACATCAATGCCATTAGAAAGAATAAAAACAAAATTGGACCATATAGCTAATGCAATAGAATTCTACTTACAAGAATATGATCTGCCTGTACCTGACCTTCTAGAAAACGATCTATCAGACATACCAAGAAAAGAAAGACAATTTTATCAAATAATAATTGATATAGCAACATTATCTGGCACCCCTGAAGAAGAAACCTCTAAAATAAAAGAATTTTCCGAATTAGAAAATTTAATGGGATCCATAGAAGTAGGTACTTCTAAACTAATGCACAATAAAGAATCAATATATAGGGAGAAAAACGGGAAAGGCCTGCCTGAGAGATATAAAGAAGCTATCCTAAAAGTACATAAAGAAAGAAAAAGAAGTTCTTAAAAACCACATTTCTTTGGTATTTCTGTCCCCGTAGTTTAGTGGATAGAATATAACCTTGCGGTGAGCAATAATAATGAGCTCGCAAGTAGGTTAGGACCGGAGTTCAATTCTCCGCGGGGACGTATTGCTCAAGGAGTTAATCATTTAATTCTTCCCTCCAATTTATAGATTACGTTTTTTCCAGCAAAATGCTTCACATATTTCACAAAATCAAACATCTCACCCTCTGTAATTATCAGACAGAAACTATTTCCCTCAGCAGGAAATATCAACGGCTCTCCATCACCTTTGGAATAAGCATTATATCCTCCCCATTCCTGCTTCCACTCTCCTTCTATAAATGTAAAGAAAAAATCAATCCTTTTTCCAAGAACCTCATCATCATGTATGAGGCTAAAATCCCCATGCCCAAATTTTTTCAATGAATAATTCATCTCATTTACCTTTTTTCCCAAAGTCTCTTGTAATAATCCAATAAAAAATTCTGATTTCAAAAAATCATCAAGCGAATTAGGAATCTCCAATTCAGAGTATTTTTCTTTATCTAGCTTATATCTTTCAATCCCATTCACCTTTTTGATTTCATCAGTTATCTTATTGTAAAAATCCTTTTCTAAAAAATCCTTCAAGAACAACATATTTGGCTTACTTCTTCTAAAGCTTGTAGCAGCTTGCTCAATCACAGAAGGATAATTGTAAAGCCCATTCACCCTATTCTCCATATTCTAATGCAGCCATCCTCCTATTGCAAGCCTCTCTTTGTCAGATAGATTCTCTTCAACAGCATGAAAAGATACGTCAGATACCTTGAATACCATGAATCTATTCCACCTAGGGATTATTTTCTTTCCTTCCTTAGAAGGCTTTCCATTTTCATTTTCAATAAGAACGAAACTTCCCCCATCTTCTTCTTCAAAGTTTACACTAAGATATAATATATAAGCTACCTTCCTGTCTTCAAGTTTATCATCATGACATAGGAGATAATCTCCAGATTTATACAAGCTTCCCGCAAGATCAAGAGCTCCCGCCCTGACATGTACTCCTGTAAGCATCTTGATAAATTCTGCAAATTCCCTCGAGCTCACGAATAAGTAAAAACTTTTAAGTATCTCACTCTTGCTTTTTTCCAAATCAGTAGTCTGTGAAAATGAAAAAAGATCGCTCTCCTTGTGAATAAATTCATCTCCTAAAAGCGCCTCCCTAAGAATATTTGCCTTCTCTTCATTAAGAAAATCATCAAGAAATATATTCTCAAATGGCCTTCCCTCGACAAACTTCCATTGCAAGTCACTTAGCTTCTCTTCATCAAGATATTTTTCATTTATCCATTGCCTAAGTATATTCATGAATAAAAATCAAAAGATAAGAATATAAAGTTTTGTTTTGTTTTTCTCAAATGAATCTGCAAAAAGAACTTGGAGATAAAATACAAAGAATAGAAAAAGTCTTTGACTTGAATTCAGTACTAGCTGAAAAAATTGATAAGAACTACATAAAACGATATTATACTACAAATAAAATTCCTTACTCCATTTTTCATAATAATCTTGGATTGCTCCACATGGGGATAACTAGAAAAGGAAATTTCACCCAAGATGATCTTTATGAACAAGCTAAAATAATTGACAGACAAATTAAAAAAATTAAAGCTAAAAAAATATTAGAGCTCGCTTCTGGAAGGGGGGGCAATTCTGCATATCTTGCTAAAATTAATCCCCTCTCAACCTTTGAAGGAATCGATATAACTCCTGTCCACATAAATCTTTCTAAAAAAAGATTTAGCCATCTAAAAAATTGCAGTTACTCACTTGGAGATTTTCACAATCTAAAAAAATACTCCAAGAACTCTTTTGATATCATATTCATAATTGAAGCATTATGTCATACCCAAAATAGAAAAAAAGTCTTATGTGAAGCCTATAGGATTTTAAAACCTAAGGGACTAATGATTATATTTGACGGATATCTAGATAGCTCAAAAATAACTTCTAAAAATATTAGGTTAAGTTATAAATTGATAGCAAGAGGCACTGCATTAGAAAAATTTTCATCATATGAGGAAATAATAAATGCTTCTAAGAAATCTGGATTTAAGATAAAAGAAAATAAAGACTTGTCACCTAGAATACTTCCGACTCTGCAAAAATTCGAGAGACTATCTTCTATATATTATCAATTCCCAAATCTTGCCAAACTAATAAATAATTTCTTCCCTAAGAAGTTTGTTTACAACACATTATACGGATATTTAACCCCAACATTGATAAAAATGAGATTAGCAACTTACAGATTAACTATATTGCAAAAATCCTAAAGATTTATTCTTCTTCATCCTTCACACCACCAGCAGTCAAGAAGAAGCTTGTTTCATTATCAGGCAAATTAGGAGAATCTATTAATTTAGCTACTCTACTCCCGCCCTTTCCCCTTCTCAAATACATACGATATGTTGAAGCGTGTCCGACGATATTTCCACCTATAGCAGTAGTTGGGTCTCCAAACATCATAGCAGGATTTGCCATTACCTGATTTGTCACATAGACTGCAAGGTTATGCTGCTCAGCCAATTTCATTAATTGATGTAAATACCTGTTCAATCTTTGTTGCCTGTCAGCCAGTTGCCCTCTTCCAGAAAACTCTGCTCTAAAGTGGGCAGTCAATGAATCTATAACAACAAGTTTGATAGGTTCTCCATCCTTTATCAGCTCAGTTATTTTATCAAGTAATAACATCTGGTGATCTGAATTGAATGCCCTAGCAACAAGGATATTCTTCAATACCTTATCTGGATTAGCCCCAAGAGACTCTGATATCTGTCTTATTCTCTCAGGCCTAAACGTTCCTTCTGTATCAATAAATACAGCCTTCCCATTAGCTCCTCCAGCCTCCAAAGGAAGTTGAACACTCACAGTCAATGTCAAACCCAGTTGGGTTTTTCCACTTCCAAAAGCCCCATATGCCTCTGTGATTGATTTCGACTCCACACCCTTTCCCCCTAATAAATTATTCAAATTTTGACTTCCTGTTGTAATATAATGTATATCTTGTCTTTTCTTATCAAACTCAACACCATCTGTAAATCCAAGCTGCATCATTCCTCTTGCTGCCTGAATAGCCTTTCTTGCTACCGCAGCTCCAACACCTGCAAGTTCAGCCAAATCACTAGGACTCATTACAGCCAATCCCATTAAATCATAGACACCTGCTGCTTCTAGCTTAGCAACAGTTCCAGGCCCAATCCCAGGGATATCAGTTAACTTTGCCTCTACCTGCTCAACAACAGCTTCCTCTTTTTTTTCTTCTTTTGCCATTTATCCCCTAAAATTAAATCCTTTTATAAATTTTATATCACTCAAACATATATACTCTTCAACTCTCAGATGTTATTACGCTTTTCCCTCAAGCTCATTAATCATTGAGTCAACATCAACATTCTCCACATTATCAATGCTCATCTCAAGATTATTAAAGAAGGTGTTTGTCCTAAAATTTCCTGAAAATAGCTTCTCTTCTCCCAAAAATTCTTCCTTTTTTTGATTAAATTTCTCCAATGAAAAAATTTCTTCCTCACTCAATCCTAATTTTTGGATATTTTCTCCAAACAAAACTGCCCTTATTGTTTCTGTACCATCATCAAGCACAACATTCAACAACGCTCCCTTTTTACCATCATCTTTTTTAGAATCAAAATATCTTGGTTCAAAAACCTGAACAATAGCTGCTCTTATTTTTACACTGCTTCCGGGTCTTGCATCCTTAATGTTCGCACTCATAAAAGATCTATCTGTTTTGACCCCATCAAGTTTTTCACTGCTCTTCTTTATATCCGAAAAAGCAGAAAGATGTACCTCTCCATTTCTTACAGAGGCATTTGATATCTCTATTATAGAACCCTCAGCCAATTCTCCTGTTTCCAATAAATTGATATGGCTATTATCCCACAACACTACTCGAGTGTTTGAACTCTCATCCCCTATAAGGAAACTCCCTATTTTCCCTTCTCTGCCATTTTTATTATACTCTCTTATTGGAAATATTTTTGTAAGCTTTCCAATAACGTTTACTCTCTTCATTCCATGAAGAAGTTCGGAAATTTTCATCCTTTGATTTTCAAAACTGACTCCAAGTTCTGCAGCTACAATCTGTGCAGCCCCCTCTTTAGATATCAATCCAGAAAGCTTTGCTCTCTTTGCCTCTATCTTCCTTTCAATCTCTTCTATAGAAACTCCAGAAGAACCAGAAATTCTTTCTAACAGGCTGTTATAATTGTCCATTCCCCACAAAGAACATAAGCCTTTAAAAGAATTGTTATTAACAAAACCCATAATAGAATTCTTCACATCACAAAGACAAATATTTTAGATTGATTAGTTTTAAAAACCCTATTTATTAATACAACTCATGGCAATTGCAGCAATAATTGTAAAATTGATGCCAGTCTCTCCAAATACGGACCTTAAAGAGATTGAAGAAAGAGCAAAGACTCTCATGGAAGAGCAAGGGGCTCAAAACATATCATTTGAAGAACACCCCATAGCCTTCGGTCTAAGTTCTATTATGATGAAAATGGCCTGGCCTGAAGAGAAAGACACAGATATCATAGAAAATTCACTTTCAAAAATCGAAAACGTTTCTTCCGCCTCAATCGAGGATTATAGAAGAGCGTTTGGATAATCCTCTTATTTTAGTTCTTTGAACTCTTAGATGGTTTCTTTCTAAGAAAGCATGTAATAGGGTTATAGAAG
>PFDB01000018.1:16118-16521 GCA_002763075.1 Candidatus Pacearchaeota archaeon CG10_big_fil_rev_8_21_14_0_10_34_76
CTTAGATGGTTTCTTTCTAAGAAAGCATGTAATAGGGTTATAGAAGAGCGTTTGGATAATCCTCTTATTTTAGTTCTTTGAACTCTTAGACAATTAATTCTTTCTCATTCTCTACTAACTATTTCCTCTAAAAGCTGAAGAGTGACAACTAACACTATTGGACCGATTATAAATCCAAATATTCCAAAGACTGCTATTCCTCCAATTATCCCGAGAAGCATCACAAAAGGATGTATGTTTGATTTCTTTCCAGATATCTGTGCACGTAATATTCCATCTACATATACAGAAAGGAAAAGCCCAATTGCAAAGACAATTCCTGCCTTCACTAAAGACCCTGTGACAAAAAGATATATCGCAAGAGGTATCCAGACAATCAGAGGCCCAAGTCCTGGAATAAATG
>PFDB01000018.1:16535-40320 GCA_002763075.1 Candidatus Pacearchaeota archaeon CG10_big_fil_rev_8_21_14_0_10_34_76
ATTTTAAACCAATTGCCCAAAATGCTATTCCTGCTATTAAAAATTCAATTAACGCTATGAGGAGTGTCCCATAGATTATATTCTTAGCAGCTCCTGATATCTCAATTGAGAATTTTTCTTTATTTTCAACAGGAATATATTTTTTTATCTTAGATGTGAATTTTTCCCAGTCCACCAGAAAATAATATGCTCCGAAGAGAACAATCATGAGGGTCACTGCTGTTTGAGGTATTCGAGAAAGTGCATCACTCAAAAAAGATATCAAAAGAGAAACTGCCCTTTGAGTTAAATCGCTAATAGGTATACCCATCTGGTTTATTCCAGGTATGTTTGCCAAGGAATCAATTACAAAATTCAAAGTAGGTGCGTTTATAGACTGAGAAAGTTGAGCCAGCACAGTACCCAATATTATCACGGCAGGGATAATCACAATAAGAACAATTGTCATTACAGAAAGCAATCCTGCAACAACCCTCGGAACTTTCCTATTGAGTCTCTTATAGACAGGACGCATCATAAATGCAAGCACAAATGCAGATATCAATCCAACAAATAAATCCTTTATTATGAACAAAGAAAAAACGACTAAAGAAATGAGAATAACAATTGGAAAATACTTCCTTATTTCATGAATTTTCATCCAATTATACATAAATAAAAGTTAATAAACGTTAGGTGTTTTTTTATTCTATGAATGAATACCTATTCTTATTCGGCCTTGCATTTACTTGGATAATTTTTGCAGTTGTTCAAGATATGAGAAGCAGAGAAGTCGCAAACTGGCTTAATTTCAGCTTGATTGCATTCGTTCTTGCATATAGGGCATTTTATTCTATCTTCAGCAGAGAAATCATGTTTTTCATATACGGTCTCATTGGAGTATTAAGCTTCGTCATTTTAGGATATGCGTTCTATTATGCGAGGGCATTTGCAGGAGGAGACGCAAAACTCCTTATGGGGCTTGGAGGAGTGCTTCCATTTGATTCTTTTATCACATTTGGTATACTTACTGGAGGATTTTTCTTTTTGCTATTCTCGCTAGGGATTATATACAGCCTAACATATACAATATTTCTAGCAACAAAAAACAAAAAAACATTTATTCCTGAATTCAAAAAACAGTTAATAAAAAATAAAAAATATATCTTTATTGCTTTGCTCATTGTCTTGATAATAGAAATATCTGCACAGATAATTTCCTCAGATTTTCTTGGACTCTCAGCCATTTTAATAATAATAATCCCTCTCCTTTTCATATATTCCAAAGCAATTGAGAATTCATGCATGATTAAACTTCTTTCTCCAAATAAATTAACAGAAGGTGATTGGCTCGAGAAAGAGATTCTGATAAATGGAAGAAAAATAAAGAAAAGTATCCATGGCCTTACTGAAAGAGAAATAATTTTATTAAGAAAACACAATAAAAAAGTTTGGATAAAGGAAGGAATTCCATTCACTCCTGCATTTCTTATGGCCTTTGTGTTTGGCTTATGTATCTGGTTAAGGTATTCTCCTTTTTAGTCGTATAGACCCCTTATTTGTCGGAGCATTATCTTTTTTTATAGGCCTTGCACGTTTCGCAAACTTCAACTTACCTAACAATTCTGTAAGCTCATCTTCAGGCACACTTTTTGTTGCACTATTCATGTCTACAGGTTTATCATACACTGGAATTACATTGATTACTACTTCTCCTAGAATATTCTGAGGTTGTATATCACAAGAGTTATTAAGCAACTTTGAGGATATTCTTTTGGCAACTTTTTTTGCTAAAGTGAATGCTAAGTTCGGCAAATCTTTCTGATTTCTAGCTGGCTTCTTAGGAATTATTAATGTATGTCCATAAGAAACTGCTCTTGTAGATAGCACCGCTATAGCCTGAGAATTTTCAGCTACCTTTTTTGAAGGTATTTTCCCTTCAACTATCATCCTGAATATATCTTCTGGAACTCCTTGTTTAGGCCCTTCTGCCTGTTGCTGCTTTAACATCAATTCAATAGCTTCTGAAGACATTTCATCAATCTGCTTCTGAGCGGCTGCTCTCTGCTCCACAGGCAGATCCCGTATCTGCTCAGATAACTGTTTCTTTAATTCGGCTACTTGTTCTGGACTCAAAACCATGTCCTAGAAAAGAAAAAAGAGTTTAAGTAATTAATTATAGAAATCAAAAAGTCCTTGAGTTATTCTGTTTCAAACTTTCGATATTCAAGGTTTCAAAACCCTGGCATGAATATTGATTTATTAACATTTATCTTTCTGGCTTTCCTTCTGACTTTCTTTCACGCCAGTAGCTCGATATTTTCCACCTTTCCTGTAAGGATGTTTCTTCTTTTCCCTCATTTTATCCTTACTCTTCCTTCTCCTATCCCCTGAAATATAATCACTCATAATATATAGAATTAAAAGAGGTTTAAATTATTTTGCAATAAATAATAGTGTATTAAGCCTTATGAGCTTCACAAGTTATACCTTCAACAAGAGCACTATCTTTAAGCTTCTGATTATCACAGAAAGCTGCGAAATTAGCTACTGTCTCTCCACACACAGGAGAAATAGTCTCATCCAATAATGCCTTATCTCCAAGATAACCACAAGTCACATACTGTTCAACACCGTCCATCTCTATCTTCTTAATATCTAAACAATAATCTGCTCTCAAATCATTCTTTCCAGCAATATTACAAGATTCGATAGCCGTCTGCAAACTCTGCCCTGGCAATGAATCAACTTTTCCAAATATAAATCCAAATCCCTTCGTAGCCCCGATTATTATAACTACAACTACAACAATGCCAAGAACTATCAACAAAAGAGTAGTTAATGTCAGCCCCTCTTGTCCTTTGTTATTCAACCCCTTTTCAAACATATTCAATATAAATCGTTATCATTTATAAATGTTATGAAATTTCTTCATAAATCAAATCAGCATTCAGAGGGTTTAATTTTAACAGTGCAGCTTCCAACACTTCCTGAATATATTTCATTGAACAATTTCTCAGCTTCTTTCCTCGCAATTTGAGTATCACATCCAAAATACTCAACTCCTAAATCAACCTTCTTGCTAGTCCCAGCATCCACACAACTAAATATCCACCTTCCTGAAAAAACTTTCTGCTTATCAAAAACTATTTTCAAATCAAAACTTCTCTTTATTTCATTCCCACCATTATTTACCTTTGTAAATAACTCATTAAATTCTAGATTATATCTTCCCTCTTCTTCTATTAATATAAAATCTCCATTGGCTATCTTTCCATACATATTTCCAACATATTCCACACTTCCACTATCTCTTTCTTCATTTCCCAATCTAATCAGACTCTCATTGAAACTCCTCAAAAAATCGTTCTTATCGCTTCTCTTTATAGCATTGTCAACAATCCAGTTTAACTTAGCTTCACTAAATCCTTCTCCAAATATCACACCCTCCATTGTCTCTGTAAGTTCATTAGACAATCCTAAGACTTTATTTTCAAAAGTTGCGAAGCTAAATAATGTAAGTATAACAAGAACTATAGCCCCAACTAACAAAAATGCACTAGGTATGTGCCCTCTTCTATTCAGCATGGATATCCTCCCCTAAATACAATAAAATTCCCTCCAGAACTTATCTCATCAATATAATTTCCTTCTTCACTTTCTTTCTCAAGAAAAGATTCTGGTATGTCTCTTTGATGATAATTCCTTCCGGCAAATCCTTCACTTATGGGTTCATCAGGATAGTCAACAAGCACCTTGAAATTCTCCCCTTCTAAATACCCTATCTTCAACTCATTTCTCATATCGCATCCATAATCTTTTGCAAAACTCTCTTCTATGGGAAGAAATAAAGCCCTTGCTTGCTCAGGTCTTAGATAAGGCTCATTTTTTAATGTGTATTTAGAGCTCTCTCGTTCTACAATAAATGTAAATCTTACATAATCTCTCATTCTCTCTCCATTATCTTGCTTAAGCAAATCAGTTTCTACTCCAACCTTCCCTAATTCGTCTAAATCATAGGATATTTTATCATCAAGAAAAATTTCTCCAAGAACTCTAGACTCCACCAATCTAAAATCGATGTTTTCTACTCCTGGATTATCTGGCGTCTCTCCTAATTTAAAATAACTAGCAGATAATATCACAAATACGAACATCAACAACACAACTAATATTATCACCACCATGCTCGTTATTCCTTGTCCTATCTCTTCTCCCCTTTTGTTCATCCCGACAATATCCCTCTTGAATCTTGATTGCTCCCAACAATCACTTCAAAACTTTCCCCTCTTACACTAATAGTTTTCTTAACACACTCTGGAAAATTAATATTCTCTTTCCCTCCTACAAACTCACACTGATTAATATAATCTCTAACTCCAAAGATAATCTCCTCATCATCACTAGCCCTCTTCACATATATCATGTGTTCTTCGTTAATATTAGAATTAAACCCGCAAGAATAATATATGTCAAACTCTCCAGAGAAAAAATCTTTCTCTCTTAAACACACTTCTACATTGTTAATTAATATTTCTGCCTCCGCTTCCTTAAAATCATATCCATCTCCAAAAAAAGAGAATATTCCTGCAGCGAGTCCTCCCCAGATTATAAAAACTATGAATATGTAAACAAAGAACATTGCATAATCTCCAGCCATTCCTTTTTTATTCATTTTTCTCATTTTATGTTAAATATTAATTGTCTCACTTCGACATTTTCCTCACTTAATTCTGTCCCCTCATTCTCAATGCTCACATTATTAAAATACCTAAAACTCTTTCCAGTTCCCCTGCTTAGAGAAACAGCAACGCTCCCTTCTTCATTATCAAAAATGAATATCTTATCAAATTCTACTTTATTTTTTCTAGCCAATTGCACAGCCATTGTCACATCAATTTTTACCTCATCTCCTTGTTTAGAAAAATCAATCACTCTCGCAATTTCTTTAGCATAGAAATCTTCCCAAAAAGCAACATTATCCATCCTGCTTGATACAAAAAACAGCATAGCAACAAAGACTGCTAAAAAGAATAGCATGTATGCCAGATTATTTCTTATTATATCCGCCCCATCTCCTTTTCTGTTCATTGATAAATTTTCCTGCATCTTTCATAAAAAAGATCTCCTTGAACAAACTCCCCTTCACTGGCTAGTTTCAGATTATCACTCTCCTTAAAAACAATCACTTCAAAAAGATTACTCATTATTGGAATACATCCTAAACTTTCTCCAATAGGTAGTTTAAAATCAATAATAGATCCCTTAAGTTTTGCATCTCCAAACAAAAATAAGATAGTCACATTCTTATCTCCAATTTTTTCGCAAAATCCTCCTTCCGCGCACAATTTACCTTTATCTGCTCCTCCTTTCGGACAAATACAAACACAACTATCAAAAGAACACTCTCCTGGCTTTTCATCTATCTCATCTCTGGAATCAAAACCCACAAAATACCACCTGTCTTTAGAGGAAAATCCCTGCAATGTGAATTTTCCTTCCTGCCCATCTTTCAAATTATCTATCTTCCCCATCAATCCTTCCAAAGTTCTCTTAGCAGACTCTGCCTCATTACCTTTAGAGATGAAATAAAATCCTCTGAATATCAAGAAAACAATAAATCCTATAACTACTGCAGCAATAAGCAAAGAAATGACATTCTTCATCACCATCTCCTCTCCCCTTTTATTCATTATGGCATTCCCTCTATAATATCACATATCTGATTTATTTTCTTAACATCATAATCAACTCCCCTGACTAATGAACATCCTTGCTCCGGATTATCTAATGAACTAGCTAATGTCCCGCAATATGCTGCAGAAGCCATCTGATTTTGCCATGAGTTAACTGCTGCAAATCCAGAAGTTCCTCCAACAAAAAGCAAACTTGCTAAAGCTCCCCCTCCGCTGGCTATTACAGATTTTGCTCCAGGAACTGTGACTGCAATTCCCACTATTGCTGAACTTCCCAAAGTTGCTCCAGAAAGAGCTCCATCCCAAAAACCAAGTTTAGTTTTCCTCTGAGCAAATATAAAAGCTATTTGATTTGAGACAGTTGGAAGATCCCCCAATGCTTCCCTTACTTCAGGGCTTGTATCTCTAGCCTTAGCTAGTTTATCTAATTCACTTTCAAACACATTCTCCTCAACAGTTGAATATGTGCTTGTCCCTGATTCTCCTGTAAAAATATCAAGATATGTTCTGCTAAGCCCTGGAGGATTGTTCCTCTCAAGATATCTATTAAAATCAATATTCTCCCTTATTCCTGGAAACTTCTCAAGAATCTCATCACTCAATGCAACTCTCGAACAAATAATGCAACTACTTTTAGTTTCTCCTAATGACTGAAATGCTTTTCCAAATATATCCAACTTCCCCTGCCCAGTCATGCTCCAGCAATCAAACATTGCATTAGCAGAATTTTCCATTATAACTCTTGCTGCATCTTCCTCATTATTAGGCAATTTCACATAACTGACACCTTCTTCTCCAATGAACTGGTTACAAGAATCTTTCTTTCCTGAAATACTCAAACATATCTTGCTAGTCCTGCATTCCAACGGAACTCCAGATTGTGCCGCACTAGGAGCTGTAGCTCTTGTAATAACAGACAAATGACATGCTTCTCTATCAATTAAAGCATCGTTCCCGCTAAAAAAAAGATATGCAAACCCAAGCAAGACAACAAGAGCTCCGATTGATAGAATAAGAGTTATTATCTGCGCAGAAGTCAATTCACCTCTTTTGAACATCATAAAAAGCTAAGCCAGAATAACTTTATAACGCTTCCGTCTTTACCCTCCGAATCTCTTTCTCAAATAGTAGGCAGTTCCAAGAATCAATGCTAAAAAAACAGCCCATAGTATCCAGCTAACAATGGAATCTCCAGTCATGCCCTTTTTCATTTCTCACGCACCTCATTTACTGCTATAATATGATTCCTCAATAGGCACCTCTCTTGACTTATATTCAGATAATATCTTTCTGACAAATCTTGTTTCGTCCTCTAATTTCCCATCACTTGTCAATATCCCCTCTTTCTTCAAAATTTCATTAAGGTTTATACTCTCTTCAGGTCCTATCAACAATACAATTATAGATGAAGGACTACTTCCTCCTAAAGCCCCCCATAAATACCCATCATAGCTCTCACTAAGTCTATTGGCGATATATTCAAGCCCATCGTATAAATCTTTTTTCCTTGGATCATTCAAAGGAAAATCAAATCTTTTATCCTCATCAAGAATTATCCATTCTCCATCCATAATAGAACCATACCATGTGTATCTATTCTCATTTTTTGTAGAGAAGACTATTTGTATTCGATAATCATTAGTAATCAAAACATTATTTTCTTCCTCTCCTGAACAATCATCATACTTATCTTCTCCCTCAACAAGACTATCAACTTTAACCACTAAAAAATCACCATTTGCCTTCACACTATATTCTTTATCCAGCAGTCTAATGAATTTTTCACATACACCATTTTCTAATATTTGATTCCTCCAAAATTGAGAAGATTGTATGACTTTATTTTCATCCACATTATATTCCCTTGTTTTAGTAACGTCCCTATACTCTCCTTTTCCAACTTCCCTATAAAGTAATTTCCCATTTGAAAGGTAGAGGAATCCCCCATTATCCTCAATCACATTCCTCTCATTCCCTCTAAACAAATTTATAAAAATAAAGCCATTTCCTAAATTTTCATTAGACTTGAAACTCCCACACATTTCTTGATTCTTATCTTTGCAAAATCTAGTGATATCTCCTTCAAAAAAAGCAAGATCTCCCTCAAACTTTACTGTTCTGAAATTAGGCCTCTCTGTCCCATAATAGTAATCCTCAAAAATCCTGATTGTTTCAGCCCTATTAACTTCAACCTTATTGATCTTGATATCGTTATTTATCTTCTTCAGATTAGCCCCATCATGATAATAAAGCCCTTTATCACTTATTTTATAGAGTAATCTCAACTCCCCTTCGTCTTCAATCTGAATGCTATTATTAAATCCAGGCAATAACAGCTTCAATTTATTAGCAAACCCTTCACTTCCAGAACCCAAAATTAACACAACACCTCCTCCAACAATTACCAATACTGCTATAACAATAACAACCTTAAGAATCCCTTCATCTCCAAACAACATATTCCCCTTATAATTCATTTACCAAACCTCAAAAGATTCTTAAAATATTCAATAGCTCCACCGCCCCAATCATTGATAATTCCATATATCACAATAAAAAGTACTAACACTATCAATCCGATTATCCAAGGTATTAATGTATCCCAAACAATCCCCCTCTTTCCTATTCCAAACATATAATTCAAAACAACTTATTAATTATAAACCTAATCATTATAGTTATTTTCTTCTAAAACAACCGAATATTTATAACATCCTTTTTCTTAATTTAATTGTTAATAAAGAGGATAAATGGCTACAACAGATGAAATTCTAAAAAAATATGGGAGTAAAATAGAGTCTCAGATGCGCTCGGGCACATTATCTAGCCAACAAGGTCTTTCTAAAGAGTACTTGCAATTCAAAAGAGACATGCTCCCAGAGCTCTCCCGTTATGAACGCTGGACAAAAGCCTTGGGAAATATAATAAAACTTAAACCTTCAGCAAAAGAAGAAGCAAAAATAAAAAATTATCTAGACATAGCACATTTAGACACAACCCCTGCGCAAGCACTCACTCTTTCAGCAATTTCTCTCATTCTAATATTTTTTGGAATCATTCTAACCTCGTTCGCTACATATTTGATAACTTCCTCATTTCCTACACTCTTCATGCTTTTAGGAATGATAACTAGCGTTTTTGTTTTCTATTATACCTATACAATGCCACAACGTCTCGCAAACTCATGGAGATTAAAAGCTTCCGCACAAATGGTCCCGGCTATCCTATACATAGTTGTCTACATGAAGCATACTTCAAATCTGGAAAGAGCAATAGAATTTACTGCAAAAAATCTAGAACCTCCTCTTTCTCTAGACTTCATGAAAATATTCTACAACGTAGAGATAGGAAAATTTTCAACAATAAAACAATCCTTAGATAATTATCTTGAAACGTGGAGGGGGTATGCTCCGGAATTCATAGAAGCAATGCATTTAATAGAATCTAGCTTGTTTGAACCATTAGAAGCCCGAAGAATACAGATTCTTGAAAAATCCCTCCAGGTTATCTTGGACGGAGTGTATGAAAAGATGCTTAAATTCTCAAGAGAGATTCGCTCCCCCCTTACAAATATTTACATGCTTGGAATAATTCTTCCAACTCTCGGCTTGGCCCTTTTACCTCTTGCTTCAACACTCTTAGGGGGAATAATACAATGGCAACACATTCTGATAATATTCAATGTCCTTATCCCTTTCTTTGTGTTCTACATGACTTCAGAAGTTCTTTTAAAAAGACCAGGAGGTCACGGAGAATCTTCAGTATTAGAACTAAATCCAGATTACCAAAAATTCAAATCTAAAACTCCTTGGACAATAGCTTTCATGATAACATTTCCCCTCTTAATAATCAGCATTTTACCATTCATTTTTCAAGCAAGCTTCATAACTGCTCCGCTAGGTCTCCAATCAGATTATACTTTTGCAGAACTAGGGCTTCCATTCATGGAAAATCAAAAACTCTTTGATTTCAAGACTCTCTCAGATGGCTCAAAGGCAGGTCCATTTGGAATGGTAGGAGTTCTTCTAAGTCTTTTGCTCCCCCTTTCCATAGGACTTTTCTTTGCAATTGCATATAAGATGAAAACAAAAGATTTAATAAAATCTAGAAATGAAACTAAAGAACTTGAGAACGAATTCACTTCATCTCTTTTCCAATTAGGTAATCGTCTTGGAGATGGAATCCCCGCAGAGATTGCATTTTCTAAAGTCGCTTCAACAACACAAGGCCAAAAAACACAGAATTTCTTCCTTATAGTAAACCAAAATATTCAACAACTCGGCATGTCTCTCTCAGAGGCTATATTTAATCCAAGAAGAGGCGCAATTATCTATTATCCTTCTGCCCTCATCTCGACAAGCATGAGAATCCTTGTTGAATCAGTAAAAAAGGGTCTTGAAGTTGCAGCCCGTTCGTTAATGTCTATCTCAGAATACGTCAAGAACATACAGAAAATAAACGAACGTCTTAGAGATTTACTAGCAGAGATAGTCTCAGACATGAAATCAAATATGACTTTCTTAGCTCCATTGTTAGCAGGAATTGTAGTAGGTCTATCTACAATGATAACCTCAATACTTGGAACCCTCACTACCCTAACAGAAACAGGTTTTACAAATCAACAAGTTGCAGGAATCTCAATAATTAGCATAACAGATTTCTTCAACATAACTGCCATGATTCCTCCATACTTTATCCAAGCTTCTGTAGGTCTTTACATAATAGAAATAATATTCATTCTAACAATTGCACTAGTTACTGTTGATGGAGGAAAAGACGTTCTCCGTGAAAAATACGATCTCTCGAGGAATTTGCAAAGAGGTCTTTTCTTATATCTAATAACTTCATTAGTTGCGATAATAGCACTAACTCTATTAGCAAATATTTCACTTGGGGGAATAGCAGGTTAATCCTAAAAAACTACCTAAAAACATCTAGATTCACAGGGACTTAAAAACATCTAGATTCACAGGACTATGTAAATTTATATTATTTGAAGAAGATTTCTTTTTCCTAAGCGAAATCATTTTTCGATCTTCTCTTGTTTTGAATTGGTGACAATTTGGACATAATGCCTGAAGATTAGATAGAATATCCTTTCCTCCTAAAGCCAGAGGTTTAACATGATCAAAGTTACTTCTTATATTAATTGGAACTCTTTTTCCATTATGTTCTTTTTTACAATCTTTTCCTGCACATAAACCTTTTTGTCTTTGCAAAATTTTATCTTTATCGAAAGAATATAACGTTCCCCTCTTAGACTTTTGTTTCTGTAATCCCAAAAGGTTATTATTTCCCCAAATATCTACCATACAAAAATTAATTTTTTAGAATTTATAAATGTTCTCTTAATTCTTCTTGACCTTGCTCATCAGCCAATTTTTCCAATCAGGAAAAACTCTTTCTGAAAGAGGAACTCCAATTTCTCTAGTAATCTCATCACTTATTCTATGAAATGCGTCATTTGCAGAAGAGTTAAACTTCGCTTCCAACAATTCAGGCATCTTCATAATTTCTGCCACATTGACAATCTCCTGTTTTACCTTTCCTCTCAACAATATATTATCATATACAGCGTCCCAATTCCCGGCCCATCCCCTTACATTAGATGCTATATCTTTGATAACTTCAGAATCTCCATTCATTAACTCTTCCGTTGGCTCAAGTTCATCTTTCTCTACATTATACCTCAATAAATCCACAAATCCTTTTTCTTCTAAAGGGTCCTTAGTCCAATGCTTTCTTACTTCTGCAAGTTGTAAAACTCTCTTCATGCTATGCATCCCATCAGGTGTTTTTATTGGATTTGCAATTAATATCAAATCCGTTGCCTTGAAACTTGTTATTGGAACATTTAGGTCATTTACAAGTCTATCAAAAACACCGTAAGGAGAAGCTCCGTGTATTGTTCCAGCAACAACATTTGCAAGCGCTCCAACTCTCATTGCTTCATACAATGCCTTAGCCTCTGTACTTCTCACTTCACCGACTATTAATGCGCTATCCCCCAGTCTCAAACTAGCCCTTATTCCTTCGGATGCCTCGACTTCAGTAGAACTCTCTGTCAATGCACTTCTTACTTTCATCCTCTGAATATTATATCCTATTTTCCTTAATGCCTCAACTGGCAACTCTAAAGTATCTTCAATGACAATTGTCCTAGTCTTAGGCATTATTTCAAGCATAGAGCTTCCCAAAAAAGAAGTTTTTCCGCTAGATCTTGTTCCAGCAACAAGCAATGTCCTGCTTCCATCAATCATAAAGCTTACAATACCTGCCCCAATAGGATTAATCATTTTATTCCTTATGAACAATGGCAAAGTCCAAGGTTGGTCCCTATGTCTTCTTATTGCATAGGCTAACCCGTTAGGAGATAACGGTCTTTGTATCGCTGCAACTCTTGCTCTAACATTTCCAAAAAAGAGATCTGTATCTAATATTGGATTTGCCTCATCTAGTGGTCTTCCACTTTGCAGTCTAAGTTTTGAAGCCCAAGAATCAGCATCTTCATAGCTTGGAATTATGTTTGTTATGCACTCTCCATGCTCTTCATGCCTTACGAATATGGGATTTTGTGCTATAGGAGAATTGAGGAATATATCTTGTAGCTTCTCATCCAAAAGCAAAACCTCCACAAGCCCACTACCTATTGTCTGCCTTACCAAAATTCTTGCCAGCTTGTTAAGTTCTCTATAACTCAAACTAACATTCTTATTTTCAGCAAGTTCCCTAAGCAAATCTTTAGCTACATTCAAAAAAATACTTCTAGTTCTCTCTGGATCTGTGAACTCTTCAGCCTTTGGTTGATGCTCAATTAACACATTCTTTCCAAGATTTAGAAGCAGATGATGGTCTTCATCAAGATTATACTCTGGAGGCATTATATGATAAATATGATTTGTAGCATCTTCCTTCTTTAAAATTGTCACAGTTATATTCTCATCATCAGCTTCAATTTCATACTGGTCGACTAATTTTGCATCTTTTGGCAGTTGAGCAACTAGCCTTGTAAATGTAAAATTAGGCATTACATCAGGTCTAAAAATCTGATCATACACGCTCCTATCTCCAACATAATATGTATCTATAACATCTTTTATCAATTTGATAATCTTAGTATTCTCAACCATTTCTTTTATTCTTTCTAAAAACCTAAGATATCCTTTAGAATTAAGGTCCCTATATTCCTGGGAATTTCCAGATATTCCTCTTATAATATTGCCCATCTCAAGATAGCACGCGACAGGATCACTCTGCAAAAGTCCCATAAGATAATTTATTTGTCCATGAAATTGCCCCACATCTCCAAAAAGACTAAGTCTCTCTGGAGAAAGAACCTTCTCTTGTTTGGTCAGAAAATTAAAGAGCTGAGCTATCTCAACCAGCATTTCTACCTGTTCAAATGGGTAGTTATAATTTCTTTGCTGGACAAAGACCACTCTTGATACATTAGGATTTTCTATAATACTGCTTATTGTCCTTGCCATAACTTCTCCGTATCTTGCCAGAGAAGGAACAAACGGCGCTCCAAAGTAGTTTATGTACATGATGTTCTCACCCTCTTTATGATCTATTTCGACAGCATACAACGGGGATCCTTGATTAAAAATCATTTTTATTTATTAATCAAGAATAACTAGCATTAAATAAATTTCTATGCATATATACAAAACAATTTTAAAGTCTAACAGGCTAAAATAACAATGCAAGATGATCAAATACAGCCATACTTCTCTGATATAAACATGAAGCTTCAAGATTTAGAAGAAAGGCAAAGGCTTTTGAAAGAGAGAACAGTTCTAATAGGAACAAGTCTAGTAGATGAAAGAGAGAAAACATTTAACGAAATTCAAGATATGAAAAAAACAGTTTTAAAACTAAAGGAAGATAATTTAAGAATGAAAGAATTTATTCAACGCATGGCAGAACAACTATCTGGCCTGGCAAGAAAGGAAGAACTTATGATAATTCAAAGACAGTTGGATATGATCCAACCTCATTTGTAAAGAAAAATGGCAGGAGTTTTAGAAGAGGTGAAGAGAATGCAGTCTCAAGGACTTGCAGAGAACGATATAGTCAAAGCTCTAAGAGAAAGAGGCACATCTCACAGAGAAATATTAGAAGCACTTTCACAATCAAAAATAAAAGCAGCAGTAGAACAAGTAGATGATGACGAACAAGCAAATCAAAATTACCCTTCTGTCCCCTCACCAACTGGCCAAGAAACTCTCGCACAGGAACCTCCAAAAAGAAACCTTGCTCCTGCTCCTGCAGGGATGCAACAATCAATAATGACGCCCCCCTCTTCAAATTTGGAGGAAATCTCTCCCCAACCAGAAAGTTATCCTTCAGAAAATTATCAGCCAGAATACCAGTCGTATGCTCCACAAGATCAATATGCTAACACCTCCAACCAGTACTCTACAGATTATTCTAATACCTATCAGCCTAATTTAAGTTCAGACATAGTTTCAGAAATCTCTGAACAAATTGTCTCAGAAAAAATGGCAGAAATCCGAAAAGGAGTAGAAAAAATATTAGACTTTAAAACCCATATGGAATCTAAGGTAGAAACTCTTTCAGATCGCCTCCAAAGAATAGAAAAAATAATTGATACACTTCAATCTTCAGTATTAAGAAAAGTTGGAGATTATGTCACTAATGTTGATGATATAAAGAAAGAGCTTATAGAAACGCAAAAAACATTCTCCAAGATGCTCCCCGAATTAAAAAAACACGATTCAAAACAAACAATTCATAAAAAATCCTCAAAAAAGAAGAGTTCTAAATAATTAGTTGTCTGGAAAAACAGGATGCCCATACATACTACGAACATTACTTAAATCAAAAGGATTTTCTTGATCAAAACAAACATCTAAATCCAAAAAAAGAATATTTCTTTCAAAAGTTAATTCATCAGAAATTTCTTGTAATCCTGGAACAACACTTTCAACACCTGAAAATATGTTATAAAATCCTACATCTTTTTTTGATAAAGACTCATCAGTCAAAATTTTATCCTGAATAGTTTTCCTAGCATTTTCCCTCAGTCTGTCAATTGCCTCTTCAACCCTATTAAGTAGAATATATCCTCTTGCAAGCTGTTCATTAGTAAGCCCAACAGACTCTTCTCCGAATTTCATTTCCCTCATCCAAGTCTGATATTTTGTTCCGTATTTCATTTTATTTTGATTTCACTAATACCCAACCAGTCACAATAGCAGAAACTATAAGCCAGAATGCTCCAGATATCCTAGGAGAATAAAACCAATCAAAGAATATTAAATATTTTGGCTCACCTCCAAACCCGAATGTAGGTCCGGGCAGATAAGGCAATATACTTCCTGCAAACACATTAATCCCAACAACAAAAAATATCACTATCATTGCAATGATAAAAAACCATCCGAGTTTTTTTCCGATCATATCAGATTTGCCCATGAATGCTGTCAAAACAAGCAAAAAGAACAACATTAATAATAAGACTGCAAACCATGGAATAACATCCAACACAAGACTTCTAATGCTTGCAACACTCACAAAAATAGCAGATATACCCAACGCAACGATTAAACTAGTCCAAGGATTATTTCCTAATATTTCTGTTTTCTTCAACAGCGCTCCAAGAATAATTGCAACTATTAAAAATGCTAAAACTGGCGCTAAGAATCCTAATCCTCCCACATCGGCTACCTGTCCAACCTGACTTACTGCGCTTACCATAAAAAACCCAGAAGACCTTAATTTATAAATCTTTCTATTATGTAACCACTTAAGAATAACACAATTATTTACTCAAGTTTTTTTCTTAATGGTTCTAAAGGACCCCAATCCCCTGGCTTTTCTTTAGGAGCAAGCATGAAAGCAAGAAGCACACCACCTATTGCTATCCATAATACATTTAGCCAATTCCTCTGCCACCAAGGAGATCCAAACCAAGAAAAGCTATTTATAGAGGAGATCATAACAATAACAAATCCTACAACGCCTATTCCAAAAACAAGTTTTACCCATTGTTTTCTACTTTTTTCCGTGACAAAAACTCCTGTCAATATTACTAAAACAATAAGTCCTGCAATTGCAATTCCAAAATTAGCAAATATCACTCCAAAAAAATCTCTTACAAACAAAACTCTAACAGAGAACAATCCCAACACTAATGAAATTATTATATTTACTCCCTTATGATCTCCCAACACTCTTGTGCTTGATAGAATAGCAAAAACAACTGCGAAAACAAGCAAGAAAGGCAGAAATAAATCAAACACGCCGATATTTTCCCATTGATATATTAGATTTCTGAAATCAAATCCTCCTGCAAAGGGATCAAATTGCCTAAATATAGGCATCGCACTTAAAATGTTCGTCAACACACCACTCATCATTCCATAACCAGCTAAAACTTATTTAAATATGTTTCTAAAACATAGAATTAACTATCTACTTCTTGTCTTTTCCACCGCTCCAAATAACAGCTCCCACTGCGGCAATAACTATCACTATAAATATAATATTACTTACTGCGCCCCCATAACTTCCTTCCTCAGAATAGAATATTAACTCAACGAGCTTATCCCACCATCCTGTAGCAAACAACAACGCAACAATCACTACTACAGCTGCTAATACTCCTATAACTGCTGCTACTCCTTTTGGTAATGCAAATGCCTTATCCTTTTCAGAATGAGTCATTCCATAAAGCAACATAAAAATTAAGATAACAACAATAGACACAGCCATTATTGGAACAAGGTAGATTATTATTCCCACAGCCTGTCCAAAGGCAATAACTATCAATCCAACAACCAACCCAACAATCGCATCAATTTGCTTCTTTCCCTCTCCTAATATCTTTGTCTTCTGAAGAACTGCGAAAACTATAGTAAATACAAGAAGGAATGGCAAAACCATTTCAACAAACAATGGAGAAGATAATATTGTTCCACCTGCAGCACTTTGCATAAATAACCCTAAAAAATTGCTCACCATAACGAAATCAGATATCAAATATATTTAAACATTCCGTTAGAATTAAAACCCTGCGGCATATCCACCATCATCATTTTCCTTACCCATTCCAGATTGCATCTCCCCCGAATTAAAGTCTGCACCATCACTTCTCAAGGGCAAAGAGCTCTTGTTGACAATGAAAACATCTCCAATAGCCTTTACGAACTGATGAGGTACTATCACTCCTCTAGCTCCTCCAAGAAGATTCATAAATCCGCTTCCAATTTTAATCCTCCATCCATCAACCTTATTATCCATGAGATTGACTTCTTCTATTTGCCCAAAAAAATCACCATCTGAAGTATAAACTGCCTTCCCGACAGCTTCACTCATCTTTTTTATTCTCAACATACAAAAATCTACATTATTCACTATATATATTTTGTGCTTATTAGAAATATATGTCAGACTCTCTTTTGATTTCACATAAGAGAACAATATCTTTATATAAATCCATTCATCCAATCCTATATGAAAAACAGAGAAGCATTTCACATTACCTTAGCTATCCTTATTCTCACAATAATAATTGGTTTTGAGTCTATAATCACATTAAATCTTCCTGTTCTCGGATTTGCACTTCTTTTCTCTTCTTTAATAATTGTTATAAATCTCTGTTCAAAAGCAATTATGGCTTCTCAGTTAGATGCAGGAGTACAAAACGAGCTCTGGACATTTTCTCGTTATGGTATGAAACCTGGATGGCATTTCAAAAAGCCAATGCCCATCGGATTTATTCTTCCACTCATTCTATCTATCTTTTCCCTCGGATTAGTAAAATTTATGACAATTCTCACATTTGAAGCAACAGCTCTTAAAAGACGTGCAGCTAAAAGACACGGAATCTATAGTTTCACAGAATTAACAGATTGGCACATATCATTGATAGCAGCAGGAGGAATAATTGGCACCCTAATTTTATCATTTGTTTCATACTGGATTCCAGGTCTTGAAGGCCTTTCAAAATTTGCAGCATATTATGCATTTTGGAATCTTCTTCCAATTTCTAAGTTGGATGGAGCACAGATCTTCTTTGGCTCTCGTGTTCTCTGGACGACCCTTGCAATCATAACAGCAATATTCACTGCTTATGCCTTACTGTTAGTATAAATCATTACTTGCCAAATTAACAAAAACCTTAACTACTCTTTACATTTTCCACATCAATGATAAGTTCAACACCTCGCGATTATCAAAAAGCCATTTTTGAAACAGCAAAAAACGCAAACACTCTTGTTGTTCTCCCAACTGGAGTTGGAAAAACTCTCATTGCCCTTCTTCTTGCAATTCATAGATTCCAGCAATATCCTACAAAAAAAATTCTAATATTAGCTCCAACAAAACCTCTCGTAGAACAACATTTGGAATCTTTTAAAAAACAGCTCCCAGAATTATATGCAGACCTTCAGCTCTTCACTGGAGAAGTTCCAGCAAAACAACGTCAAAAAATCTGGCAGACTGCAGAAATAATTTTCTCAACACCTCAATGCATTGCAAACGACATTAAAAATTACCTCTATGATCTAAAAGATATTTCTCTTCTCGTAATTGACGAAGCCCATAGATGTCTAAAAAATTATGATTATACAAAAGTCGTAAAAGCGTATAAAAATCAAGCTCCCTCCGAATTGCAAAGAATCCTTGGCTTAACCGCATCTCCAGGTTCTGAAACCGAACAAGTAAACGAAATCTGTAAGCACCTCAATATAGAAGAAGTAGAGCTCCGCACTAGAAATTCCGAAGATGTTCGCCCCTATCTTCAAGATCTTGAGTTCAACAAAATAGAAGTTCCTTTTCCAGAAGAGTTTATAGAAATACGCACGATTCTCAAGAGCATATACGATAAAAAAGTAGGACAACTAAAGTCCCGCAATCTCCTATTTGGGCCTACAAATAAGATATCTCTTTTAAAATTGCAGAACAAATTATTTGCTTCACCACACAAAGATGGGAATATGCTTGCAGGGATTTCAGTTTGTGCACAAGCAATTAAAATATCTCACGCAATAGAACTTTTAGAATCTCAGACTCTTTCCGGATTAAAAGAATACTTACAAAATCTTGTCATTCAAGCAGAGCAGAAAAAAAGCAAAGGCGTTCAGACTCTCGTGAACTCTCCAGAATTTAAGGCATCCCTTCTCTCTCTCAACAACCTTCTCTCTCAAAAAATAGAACATCCCAAGGTAGAAGAGCTAAAAACAATAATAGAATCAGAATTTGAAAAAAATAAAAACACAAAAATAATTGTCTTCTCGCAATTCAGGGAAACAGCCCTTACTATTTCAAAAAAACTTAATGAAATTTCAGATGTTAAATCAGAAATCTTTATAGGCCAAACAAAAAAATCAGGTTCATCGGGTTCATCCTCGGGGCTCTCACAAAAAGAACAAAAAAGAGTTATAGAAGATTTTCGTAAAGGAAAGATAAATATCCTTTGTGCAACATCCATAGGAGAAGAGGGTCTTGATATCCCAGAAGTTAGTGCTGTATTTTTCTACGAACCAATTCCATCCGCAATTAGAAAAATACAGCGTGCAGGTAGAACTGCAAGACTAGCTCCAGGAAAACTCTTCATTCTAATAACAAAAGATACTCGGGATCAAATATCTCATTATGCTTCTGCTGCAAGAGAGAAAAAGATGTATCGCACAATTGATAAGGTAAAAAATGATATAAAAGATGGAAAAGTAAACTTCCAGTCCCGTCCAAAAACCCTAGACGATTTTAGATAAAAAACAGATATTCTTAATTATTCTTCTTCCGAGCTCCAAGTTATCTAAGAATCATTTGTAAATGCTGAAAGTTCGACAACTTCCCCTGGTTTAAAATGATTTCTAGTTATATCCATTAAATAATTCATTGTCTTTCTTAACTCACTTGTTGGGCCGACAGAATTAGAGATTCCCAATTTGATCCCAAGGCCTGAAAATGTAGAGTAAGGAGTATCATCACCCCGAGGATGCCCAATCATAAGCCCCTTATTCACTAAAGAGACTTGCCCAGAATAAAAACCCTTTGGAATTTCAAAATAAATACCTAATTCAAATCCAGAAATATTACAATACGGGAAAGATAATCCGTGGTTTCCCCTACCTAAGTCTATACGGGCCACTCCACAATTGATTGGAATCGCTCCAACCCTTCCAGGGAATCTATTATCTAACTCTCCTGCAAATAGGTCTAAGCAACGACTAATAGATTTTTGACAATTCTCATTAGTTATTCTGCCAGTATCACTTTCTGA
Source organism: Candidatus Pacearchaeota archaeon CG10_big_fil_rev_8_21_14_0_10_34_76 (assembly GCA_002763075.1). GTDB lineage: Archaea > Nanobdellota > Nanobdellia > Pacearchaeales > GW2011-AR1 > 1-14-0-10-34-76. The sequence goes on from PFDB01000018.1 coordinate 36,465, forward strand.
ATCACACAAAATTTCCACTTGCTCTCTTTGCCCAACTCTTCTTGTTTTAAGACTATCTGACATGTCAAATCTCAACTCTCCAACCAACCTAAATGAAGATGGCAAATCCGCAAAACTATTTGTAGCTCCATGCGGAGGCTCAGCAGAACTCACATAACCCTTTGAGAAATGAGATAAACCCCTAATAACATTTACCAAAAATGACTCATAACCTTCAAGAGGAAATTGAAATTTATCCAAGGCAAATATCCTTTCTTCCTTGAAAGCCAAACTAGATTCCATAAACTTTTTTCTCCCAAAAATACAAATCAATCATAAAAATTCAACAATTGTATAATTTTTAAGTGTATCTCTCTTAAATTATATTAATATAAAATGAAAAAAATCTTAGACATTTTCTCATCTAAAAAAACTAAACCAAAAACCCCAATAACAATTGTCTTAGACCATAGAGAGAAAAACTCCCTCATTCCATCTGAGTTAATGAAGCTCGGTTTCACCCTAGAGTTCAAACAACTTCCCGTTGGAGACTATTTGATAAACAAAACTGCAATTGAACGTAAAACCATTTCAGATTTCAAAACATCAATAATAAACAAAAGAATAATGCGTCAACTCCTCGAACTTAAACAATACCCTTCTCATCTAATGATACTTGAAGGATTAGAGAACGAAAACCCTTACTCTGGAATAATTCATGAAAACGCATTTAGAGGATTTCTCCTATCAATTTTAACAGATTATCAAATACCAATAATATTTACTCTAAATGAAAAAGATACTGCAAGATATATTTCTGTTCTTGCGAAAAAACAAAAAAAATCAGCCCCATCTATTAGGGCATCAAAAATCTTCCTAACAGAAAAAGAACGCCTTCAATTCATCCTAGAGGGATTTCCACAAATAGGCCCTTCAACCTCCACAAAACTCCTTTCCCATTTTAAGACAATTAAAAATATTGCAAATGCTTCAGAAGAAGAACTCCGAAATTTAATAGGTAAAAAATCTGAGATTATCTATAAACTATTCAACCTACAAATCCTCTCCTAATAACTTCTCTATAGTTCCTTCATGATATCCTTCAACGAATCTCAGAAAATCTTTTGGAAGATTTATATCCATAACGGATTCAGGCGTCAATCTCCTCATATCAAGACCTCTTTCGTTTAAGGCATGAATAAAATTTTCAGCATCAAAATAAAATAGTTCATGATTAACAGGAGATACTTCTTCACCTATAAGTCTTATCTCAAGATCCCTCTGATAAGGACCTAAATAAGAAAAATTTTGAGTAGCAATGACCCTTTCAAAAACTGAATTACCCATTAAAATTTATTTAATATTTCCCCATTTATATATTTTATTATACAATACCTTTGTCATCAACATTCTGCTTAGTGGGTTTTAATTTAACTATTTAATTAAAAACTTAAACAATATAAAAACATTAATTAATTTATCAATCAATAATACTAAATAAAGTAATTAAACAAAAGACTTAAATAGCGCTTTCAATAACCTATATTTGATGGACTTCGATTCTTTTCTTGCACCCCCGAGATGGAAAATTTTAGAGATAATCACAAAAAAACCCTCTTCTCCAATAGAAATCGCTGATGAGCTAAAGACTTCTGTTGCTTACGTCAGCCAACAGCTTAAACTCCTTGAAGCAGGAAATTTGATAGAAAAGCAAAAAACAGGTTCAGCAGAAAAAGGCAAGCCAAGAACATTATTCTCCCCATCCAAAAAGTTTGCCCATATCACACTACTTACAAAAAATTTCACGGGTAAAAAGATGATTGATATTGATTCACATTATGAAACTATTCTTAAAATTTGGTTTAGCGATCATCCAGAGAGCTATCACATTGAAAAGCTTTATTGGAAATTAGAAGATGACCTGAAAGATATTTCTGCAATTATTATGACTGGAAAACAGAATATGGAACTGATGATTATTTCAGACTCCAAAAAAATCAAATCAAAAGTTGAATCCTATATCGGTGAAATAGGAAATAAAATAGATTGTAGAGTCATATCTTCTCAAAGCGCTGAGTCTACAGAGAATTCAATATTTTTGCACAAACATCCCAGTTTTAACGAAAACCATTTGAAAGGAGGTAAAACTAAATGATAAAAAGATATTTCTCGCCTATCTACTCCATAATCTTATTGGCAAGTATAGTTTTTCTGTTAAGTATGGTGTCTGCAGAGCCCACGGGAGCTAACACTACTGAGACAGGTACTGGAAGTTTTACAGTAGATTCTCCGGGGAATGTTACAGCATTCGCAGGAAATGTTAGTTCTGTGAATATAAATGGACGTTCTTCAACACAGGCTTGGCAGGGTTATTATGGAAATGTGACTGGTACGTTAGTATTAGCAGATTCAAGTAATAGTCTTCTCTATGACTGGTCTATAGCCAGTCCAAGCGGAGAGGTCATGTTTTCTAAAAATGACACAATTACTTGGTCTAACACGCAATGCTTTAATTATACTGCTACAGGAACATTTGCAGATGATACTTCTAATGCCGGAGCAACTAGCCAGTTTGGAATGAATCTCTCACAGATTCATGATGAGTTCAGCATCCTTTCTAACCATACAGATACTGTTGATAAGACATTTAATATCACTGGAGGTTCAGGCCATCAACCATTCTATATTTCAAATTTAGAATTTCTAACAGGAGAATGTCAAAGTACAAGGCTACATGTTAATTCAGCATATCAAACATCAAATTTTGATAATGTTCTATTATATGAACCTTCTACAGCGAGTGTGATTTTCACATCCTTAATAGAACAAGGGGGAAGCACTGGATTTAACGGAGATTTGCAAGACTTTCAGGCATTAGTGCTTGAAGATGGACATGGAGCAGATACGGCAATAACAACATACTACGTGTTCGTAGAACTCGAATAAATTTTTTTTATTTTTTTTATTTTTTTTAGCTGATATTTAACCAGCCATTTGTGTGGCTCCAAATACAATATTGCCCGAACAATTTCCTCCAACATTATATGGGGCATATATTCTCCAATAAGTAGGTTTTATTGCATCATTTTGAAGATCATCTTGTCTTGAGTCCAGATTAAAGATGTTTACAACTGGTAAAGAAGATAAGTTTCTATAGAGTCCATCAAAATTTCCAAAACTTATCTCTCCGAGATTTGAAGCAGTCAAATTATATTTTTGATAATCAATAGAAATATTTCCCTGAAAACAACTCATAGCAAACCCATCTCCCTCTGAGACGGCATACCCTGATAAACTAAGATTAAGGGCCATGTTCCCATAATTAGTCACGTTAACTTCCACCTCCTCTGTGATAAAATCAGATGTATTCAAATTTCCAAAATCTACAACGCTATCCACCCCTATGGCTAATAGGGGGTTAAGGTTGGTTTCATTGAATCCTTGTGCCCCTATAAATCCATCATTCACATTAATATTACAGCTCCAATTACCACTATTTGTATAATATAATGCATCAAAGGCACAACTCACAGAAGTTTCATTACTGTTCCCATAGTTTGAGTCTACAAGACAACTAGAATTACTATAATGTATTCTATTGCTATCACTATCTCCAAAAAATGAATACGTGCTATCAAAGAACTCTGCACTCACATTAGTCATCTCCGTTCCATCAGGATCAAAGATAACACTCTCGCAAAATATTGTTTTTGTAGAAGCTGGAATTAAATTTATCTCAGAGACAAAAACAAACCCCTCTTCTCCTATAGAAAAATTCAAGAAAACAGGTGGAGAATTCAATATCAAATCATTCATTATCTCAAAACCTGCCCCAGATATAGAAATATTTGTCTGATTAGTTACATAATTACTTCCA
>PFDB01000020.1:0-9564 GCA_002763075.1 Candidatus Pacearchaeota archaeon CG10_big_fil_rev_8_21_14_0_10_34_76
GGATTTATTCAAGTTGAGAGAGCAATAGATTATGTGAGAAATCAGGATGTGCATCACTCGTAGAAGCCTTGCCCTTTAGGGCAAGGAGTAGTCACCCATCATCATCTTACATGCAAGAGTCTTTATACGGAGGAAGTTGACACTGATTCTTATAATTCTAATAATGAATTTTTAATACGGATAACGAGAGAACTCTCGAAAAGAGCGACTCTTAATTAAGAAATCTAGACAGTTTTGTTTGTTGTCTCTGTTGATTAAGAAGCCAGGATTTGTTTGTGTAATTTTCTATTGGTTGTTTTAATCTGGTTTGAATGTCTGAAAGAGCTTCTTTAATTGAGGAAAATTTTCTTGGAGGCTGGGTGAATGCAGCACGTGATGCTTCCCTAAGGATACCAACTCCGCAGGGTGCATAATACTCTGGGCGGATTTCTCTTAGGACAAGACATGAGGCTTGTTTTTGGATTTTTTCAAGATATTCTGTGAGGGCAAGACGATTTGCATAATATGCTCCAGTGACTGAATCTGCGTATTTCTTTCTTTTGAAAATTGATTCATAATCTCTCCAAACTCCTCCTGAGAATTTAAGTGAAATTTCTATGACTTCAAATGAATATGGCTCTGGGATTAGAAGGAATTCATAATGGTTGCCAAGATATTCAGCATTGAATACTAAATATTCAGATATTTCTTGGAAGAATTTTATTTTTTCAAGTTTATTCTTTGAGAGAGTATCATCCGTTGCAGTGATTGCCCAACGTGTGGGAACTAGTTTTCTATTTCTTTTAACTCCTAGTAAGCCTGCTGAAAGAAGCTTGATTATGTTTGAGGTCTGGATATTTGATTTATAAAGTTCTTGGATTGCAATAGCAGACTTTACATCAGTGTCATTTACAAGATAGTCAACCTTTTTTTGTATTTTTGTATTTTCTTGTAACGAAACAGATTCTATTGGGGCGGCTTTAGAAATTAAAGGAACACGAGAATCTGGGTGCCTTTCAGGGTTTACAGCCTTTTTTAGTTTGAATTCTGTGGCAACTGATTTGTGAGTCATAGCGATTTCATTAAAAACAGATTTAAATTTGGGTTCTAATTTTTTTATATTACTCTGGGTGCGAGCGTAAATGAGTTTGTTCCTGTGTTGGATGATGTTATCAATTGCAAGTTGATTTCTATGCCAGAGCTCTGGAGATGACATAATTTCAGTATTGCCGTATTCAGTAGGGGAAAGTATTCCTGTGTAGACGTTTGGATAGTTCCATCTGCCTACAAAGATTTCTGGAGGGGATGAGCCAGAGAATTCTGTGACTTTTTTTGTCTGGCCTACAAAGAACGAATGCTTTTTACAATCAGACTCACCGCAGTATTTACACGTTTTGGACACATTGAAGGCAGAAGTATGGAGTATTTATTGATTATTGCGATTCTTATCGTACCATTCTCTCCAAGAGGGAGGCATTCCAAAATCTCTGTATGGATTGTAAAGTTCAGGAGAAACATAATCTCTTGCCCCTAATGCTTCGGGGCCGTTATATCCACCCATTATTATAGAATGGCTGGCTACATAAGTATCTTTTCTCGCTTCTGTAGCTTTTCTGATTGCAATCTTTGCGCCAATACTTAATCTAGGCACATTTTTAGGAAAAACTGATTGTGCATTTTTAGGTCTTCCACCGAAAGAAGCAATTTTTTTCATCTTATCCTTTAAGATCAGAAATACCTAGAAGGACAAAAAGAACACCAATCATTAGTACAAACCAAAATAATCCGCCTTTAAAGAATTCTCCAGCAGCAGTCCAAAAATTCCACATTCCCCAGTTTTGTGAGTAGAACGCAATTATTATTGGAACTACTATAAGGATAAGTCCTATTAAAAGTTCTGCCCATTTATTCATGATAGATTTATGTTTCTTTGCTTTATAAATATTTTTGTTGTTTTGTTATATAATCAGAGGGTGAAATTCTATTTTCAATTGTGCGGTAAACTTAAATAGATTTTTGCTAAAAAATAGGTATGTTAACCGAAAGTCAAATGTCTGATATAAGAGAGCACTTAGATAAGGCTCAAAATCCTATATTTTTTTATGATAATGATGCAGATGGACTATGCAGTTATGTGCTCTTTAGAAAATTTATTGATAGGGGAAAAGGCGTTGTAATAAGGAGTCATCCTAATATTGATGTGGGGTATACAAGAAAAATATATGAATTAAATGCAGATTACATTTTTGTTCTTGATAGACCAATTCTTGGGAAAGCTTTTGTTGATGAAATCTCAAAACTTCAGCTTCCAATTGTATGGATTGACCATCATGATGCAGATAATGAAGATTATGGATATGATAATCTTTTTAGATATAATCCAGGTATTGGAAAAAAGAAGAGTTCAGAGCCAGTTACCTATTGGGCATATAAAATAACTAAGAGGGAAGAAGATTCTTGGATAGCTGTAATGGGTTGTATAGCAGACCATTACATGCCTGATTTTAGTGAGGATTTTGCAAAACGTTATAGGGAATATTGGGGAAAAGTGGAAAAGCCTTTCGAAGCATATTATGAAACTGGGATTGGATTATTGGCAAGAGCTATTGGATTTGGATTAAAGGACTCTGTGACTCATGTAATATATCTTCAAAATTATCTAATCAATTGTAAGTCTCCTGCAGAAGCTTTTTTGGAGATTGAGTCCAATAGTTCCTTTGGTAGGAAATTTAGAGAGTTAAAAAGCAGGTATGATAATCTAATGAGCAGGGCTAAGGAGTGCGTAAGTGACAAGGTTATCTTTTTTAGTTATGGTGGAGATTTAAGTATAAGCTCTGAGATATCAAATGAATTATCTTATAGATATCCTGATAATTTTATTATAGTTGCCTATACGAGTGGAGCGGTTGGTAATCTTTCTATAAGGGGAAAGGGTGTAAGGAAGATTATTGAAAAAATTCTTCCAGGATTTGAATATAGTTCTGGCGGAGGACATGAGGATGCTGTGGGAGCAAGAATCCAAGCGAAAGATCTCGAAAGGTTTAAGAGGGAGTTTGAAGAGCAAATTAAATAATATAATGGATGAAATAAAAATAGAGATATTTGGAAGAGTTCAGGGAGTTGGATTTAGACATTTTGTTAAAGAGAATGCAGACCGTCTAGGATTGACAGGTTTTGTCAGAAATAAAGATGAAGGAAGTGTTACGATAATTGCACAAGGAGAAAAGGAAAAACTTAACGAGTTATTTAGGAGTGTGCACAGGGGGCCTCAATTTGCGAATGTAAGGGGAGTATCTTATTTTTGGAGAAATGCAATAAACAAATATGATGATTTTATAATTGCCTTAGATAAAGGTATTCTTGAGGATCAAACTAGAAATTTTTTGAATTTGGGAAAAAGTTTTTTGAACATTCGGGGAAAAATTCCTAATCATATAGCAATAATTCCTGACGGAAACAGGAGATGGGCAACAAGCAAGGGATTGGATCCTGGAGAGGGGCATAAGAAGTCTGGATCGTTTGAGAATCTTTTACCCTTATTGGAAGAAGCTCAAAATATTGGGGTAAAATATGTAACTTTCTGGGCATTTTCTACAGAGAATTGGAATAGAAGTAAAGGTGAAATAAGACTTCTTTTTGATTTAATATCTAAATGGTCAAAGGAATTTAGGGAATACGCAGTCAGGAACCAGATACGTTTTAGGCACATAGGCAGGAGAGATAGACTTCCTAAAAGATTAATGAGAGAAATAGAAAAGGCAGAGGAAGCTACAAAAGATTTTTCTAAATTTAATGTACAGATATGCTTAGATTATGGGGGAAGAGATGAGATTGTAAGGGCAATCAATAAATTATTGAAAGAAGGAATACAGCAAATTAATGAGGGAGATATTATAAATTATCTCGATTCTAGCGGAATTCCTGATCCTGATATGATCATCCGTACTTCAGGAGAGCAAAGGACAAGTGGATTTATGTCATTTCAATCTGCGTATGCTGAATTTTATTTTGCAGATGTAAATTTTCCTGATTTTTCACCTGAAGAACTGAGGAAAGCTGTGGCAGAGTTTCAGAGCAGAAAAAGAAGATTCGGCAGATAATCAGATCTTAATGAATGAAACTATTGAGGCGATTATGAATAGGGCTATTATTCCAATAATTATTAACCAGTTTAATTTGATTGAGTATTCAGGTTTTCTCTCTGAATTTTTCTTTGCAGACTTCGCCATTAAGAGAATAAGGATTATTGAAAGCGTTCCTGAAATTATCCCAGAGGCATTCAATACGTTTGTAAACGAAGCTAATTTGAACCAGTAGGTAAAAATGAATAGGATTAAAGTTCCTATAGATATTATTCCCCAAGAACCTCCCTTAGGGATATTGTAATCATAATGAAGGACTGATTTGAGGATGATTGATAATGCAAGGAAAGAAGTGAACATCGTTATTATCCCTAGGATTGCGAATATAGGGCTCAAAGATATTGTAGCAATTTCAGGGACTAGTTCTCCACGAAATCCTACAACTACTGTTGTGAATAATATGTATCCAATTATTGGAATTATGCTTCCGAGTATTAATGCTTTTTTCATTTTATGTTTTTGTTTTTTTAGAATTATACCTAACTCAGGTATTGCGCTAATGGCAAGATATGCAAACAGAATTACTCCAAAAGGCGCGAAGACAAAGGATGAGTTAGAATATGAAAAATTTGAAGTTTTGATGTAGGGAGAATAGGAAATAATTATACTTATGAGTAATGCTCCCATGAGGAAAATCCCTGCGATCTCTCCCTTTTTGAATGTTCTCATTCCAAAAAAGGTTATCAGAGAAGCTAAGGAGATGGTGATTATTCCGAAATGGAGTGTAAATTCGGAATTTTGAAAAAGAAGATTGCTAAGACTCTCTCCAATCCCTATTGAGTAGGCAAGTAGTGCAGACGCAATTCCGAAAACAACTACAAGCATCATGACAAATTTTCCAGTTTTTCCAAAGTATTTTTCGGCGTATCCAGTAAGCTGGTGATTTCCATTAGTTCTTAAAATGATTTCCCCCAGACAAAGATTAATGTATAACATTATCAAACCGAGAACAATAAGATAGATTAGTCCTATCATTAAACCTGATTTTGAAACTACATATGGAATGCCTAAAAATCCCGCTCCCACAATCGTTCCAACAAGAACTGCTATAGAAGGGAAGAGTTGCGATCTCATTCTAGAATATAAGATTAAGACAATTTAAATGCTTTTAATTTCATAATTTTTTCTTATAGAAAATCAAATCCTAGGGAAGATTATTGAATAAATTATTTATGAAGTCTAACAATGTATCTGCTTCTTCTTGTAAGAGGTTGTTTGCAAGCACAATTCCTTCGTTGGTTCCCCTGGAGAGAGCAATTGTTTGAGAATCTGTTAATGTGTTTCTTAAGTTTACAATTATTGAAGGATGACCTTGCACTATTATTTCATTGTCTATGAGGTCTAAGATTTCTTGGTCTGAAACTTCAGAAGTTAGTTCAGGGGCTGCGGTTAGGTATTCATCTAATGAGCCAAATTCTAGTTGGTCAAATTGATATCCGGAAGGAGAAAATAAAAGAGGATTTGTTGTTTTTATTATTAAAATAATAAATATCGTAATTACAAATGCAGATAAAGCTATCCAAGTTTGTATTGCAACTTTTCCCATATTTACAATATTGTTTTCTTATTTATTAATCTTGTTGTTGAACTTTTTGTGAATTTTAGATATGAGGAATAAAAATATTAAAGATATTAAAATTGATAGTATCTCTCCATTTTTAATGGAAGGAATTATAAAAATGCTACACTATCTTGATATCGGATTTTATTATATTACATGGAAGAAATATGGGTTTTGCCCGACTAATCTTAATTTATCTAAAAGAGAAGATATTTTAAAGAGATTTCTTAAAGTTTAAAAGTCATTAAATACTTGTATTTTTGGGCCCATAGTTTAATGGATCAGAATACGGGACTTCGGAAGGCCATCTTTCTTTAGAAAAGAAAGATCCCCTGGGCAGAAAGAAACTACAATCCAGGAACTGAAGATATCCTGTGATGGAGGTTCGATTCCTCCTGGGCTCATGAAAGATTTATAACATATATCAATTATATTATACTTATGATTAAAGAGGCACAGAATAAATTATTGTTTGGAATTCTAATTGTTCTTGCTGTGTTAGCTGTTGCATTTGCAGTATTTCAAGGAATTCTTGAAGATAAGATAGGTTTTTCTCCAGATGGAAGCCTTCCAGTAGGAGTCTCTTCTTTATTTGGAGATCACAATATAGTTTTAAGTGATAGCTGGCCTGATGGTCATTCAGCTGATAGAAGTGAAGGTTGGCCTGCCAATCATGAGGGAGATTCTAGCATAACTTGGCCAGAAGATCATTCAGCTGATAGAAGTGCCGGTTGGCCTAATAATCATTATTGGGCAATAAGCACTAGTTGGCCGGAGGATCATTCTTTTGGTAGAAGCCACACTTGGCCAAACCAAGGACATCTATATGAGATAAGTAAAACATATCCGTCTAAACATAAAGAGTGGTATAGTAATATCTGGCCCCCAAATCATGATTATGATATAACTATGACTTGGCCACAGAATTTTAATGATCACTGGCAGTACCATAGTTTCAATTGGCCACCAAGTCACAACTATGATATAAGTCTAACTTGGCCTGGAAGACAGGATCATAGTACTGAATATAGTAGAGCTTGGCCTCCAGACCATCATGGAAGTTATAGTCTGACTTGGCCAGGACCTTATCATGATTTTCAAATTAGTAACACTTATCCTGAGTATCATCTACAAGCAACAAGTTGGTCTTGGCCACCAAATCATCATTATGATGTTAGTCAAACTTGGCGTTATGATCATGAAATGGATTTAAGTAGGTCTTGGCCTCCAGACCACGAATATACTGATAGCAGTATTAGTGATTCAGGCAGTTTTAGCAATTCGGGTAGTTTTCCAAAACTTTCTTAGATTTTATAAAAGTTTATAATATATAATTGTTTTTTGTTATTATGAAAAAAGAGATGAAATATTTTTACGAACGTTACAGATTTCATATCATTCTTATTTCTGTATTGATTTTTATTTTTGTGATTGTTCCAGTAGGTAATTTAATTTTTAACGATTCTCCTATTGTTTTCAATCAACATTTTCAAGAGAAGGCTATTGGAAATTATGATGGTTTTTCTCTTAGTGAAAAAATTCCAATTTTAATTTCTAGATACAGCTATGGATTTAATCTTGCTTTTTTGAGTAAACGAGGAGATGTTTCTGATTTTGAGGAGGCTGTAAAAATAGGGGATGTGAAAGATGCATTTTCATCTATCTATAGAGAAGTTCCTTTTTATTCTATTGTTTATCCAACTGAAGGTTATTATTATTATAACATCAATTTAAGTGAAAGTGTTTTTTCAGGAAACATAAGATTGACTGATGCTGCTGAAGGCAAGGTAAGCTTTGCTTATTTTCAAGTGAGGAATTCTAGTAATTCACTATCTTCTGATTTTGGAAAAGAAAATGGATTTTTTATTAAGAAGATTAGTAAAAATCATTATTTTGCATTTTATGAGGGGAAGTTAGTTCTTTTTAGGGCTTTTCAGGATGCTGTAAGAGAAGCTCCTAAGGAATTAAGTTTACTGCCCGGAGAAGAGTTTATTGTTGTAGATCATGATGAATCTGGGATTTATTTCTATCTTATATACAACAATGAGAACAAGTCTTTTTATTACATTTTGGATGAAAGTAGACCTTTACTTGAAGAATATGAATCTCTTGGCAAGGGTTTAGTTGTGGGAAATAGAACAGGATTTGTTTTCTATAACGACTCTGAAAATAATAGGATGTTGTTAGTGGGAGTGGATTCTTTCAATATTATGTATAATAATTATTATGATGGGCCATTCGATCAAGTATTTCCTTTCTTAGATAATAGGGATAGATTGTATGCCTCTTATCCTTATACAAGATATTTGCATGGACTTGATCAATATGGGAATTTTAATGATTGGGAAGGAAGCAGAGTTGCTATTTCGTCTTACTTTAATTATTGGGCGGATCCTTATGAAACTCTTGAAGTTTTAGATTCTTGTGAGAATCTTTCAGAAGATTTAACTTTATTTTATTCTTGTTTGACTTATGAGTCAAAGAGAGACTTCCATAAAGAACAGCCCGAAGTTTTTTATGAAGATGGAAGAGTTAGGGAAAAATATTTATTGCCGGATGATTTCAATAACTAAAGAAATATTTAAATAGTTAGTAGGTTTTTATTTGGGTATTATGGTGAAGAAAACACAGAATAAATTATTGTTTGGAATTCTAATCGTTCTTGCTGTTCTAGCTGTTGCATTTGCAGTATTTCAAGTAAATCTTGGAAGTAATTTAGACTTAGCTCCTTCTGGCGGAGGGGCTAGCGATTCTGGAGGGCATAGCTTTGAATTTGGACATAAAAAAGACGTGAGTGCTACATGGCCTGCAGGTCATACTAGATCAATTAGTAAAAAATGGCCAGGAGGTCACACTAGGAGTAGAAGTTTGAGTTGGCCTCCAAACCATAATAAGTGGTGGAGCACTACTTGGCCTGATGGGCACGGAGCTACTGCCAGCGTAACTTACCCTACTGATCATTCTCTTGCTGTAAGTTATCAATGGCCCTTAAATCATCAAGGTTCGAGAAGTGCAACTTGGCCATATGGACATCAAGACCCTTATAGTTCAGCTTGGCCAGAAGATCATAGTGTGGGTAGAAGTCCTGGTTGGCCTCCAGCTCATAATGCATCTATAAGTTTAACATGGCCAGAGGATCATAACCACTTCCAGAGTACAGGTTGGCCTCGAGATCATAATTATTCTTTTAGTTTAATTTGGCCAATATTTCATAAATCTGCTATAAGTCGTACTTGGCCAAGAGATCATACTGAGAGTAGAAGTGATGGTTGGCCTGCAGATCATCGAGGAAATATTAGTTTAACATGGCCAGAAGATCATCATCGGAGTAGAAGTTATACTTGGCCTCCTAACCACAATGCTGGTAAGAGTTCATTAGGAGATTTCTCAGATTCTTCTGGTTCGGCTGCTTAGTTTTTTATGAAAGATTTATAATATCTTTTTACTTTTTCTGGAGAGTATGAAAAAAGAGATGAAATTAGTTGAAGATTATCAGAAGGACCTTACTCTTATTGGGCAGGCGAATGCTTTACTCTCATGGGATGAAGAGACTTATATGCCTGAAAAAGGAGTTGAATCTAGGTCGGAGCAAACTGCGCTGCTGAGTGGAATTGCACATGATAAAGTAATTTCTAATGAGCTTTTTAATGCATTAAGGAAACTAAGAATCTCTAAAGATTTGAAAGGCAAAGAGAAGCTTATGGTTGATAAGCTGTATAAGGATGTTGTTAAAGCAAGAAAAGTTCCTAAAGAGTTTGTAAAGGAGTTCTCAAAAACTGTAGCTCTTGCAGGACCTAAATGGAGGGAAGCTAGAAGGAAAAAAGATTTTAAGATATTTGCTCCGCATTTGCAGAAAATTGTTGAGTTGTCTAAGAAACAAAT
>PFDB01000020.1:9571-14438 GCA_002763075.1 Candidatus Pacearchaeota archaeon CG10_big_fil_rev_8_21_14_0_10_34_76
TGAAGAAGGAATGACTGCTGAGAAGCTTAAACCAGTTTTTGCAGATTTGAAGAAAGAGCTTGTTTCTCTTTTAAAAAAGATTGAAGGTTCAGAGAAATACAAGAAACAGAAACTTGTTCTTATGAAGAAGGAATTTGATGGGAAAATTCTTGAGGGGTTTGTTTATGATGTTTGCGAGAGAATGGGTTTAAAGAAAGAATTTTCTAGAGTTGATTTGACTGAACACCCATTTACTACAAAAATTGGAGTTGGAGATGTGAGGATTACTACAAATTACAGGGAAAACCCGATGTTTGCTTTTTTATCTACAGTACATGAAGCAGGACATGCATTATATGAGCTTGGACTTCCAAAAAAAGATGAATATAATGTCCTTGGAGATGCTCCGAGTTTGGGAATTCACGAAAGCCAGTCTCGTTTTTGGGAAAATATGATTGCAAGAGGGAAGCCATTTTGGAAGTATTATTATCCAAGATTCAAGAAGAACTTCAAATTGTCTGGAGATTTTGATGAATGGTATAAGGAAGTAAATTTTGTGCATCCTGATAAAATTAGGGTTGAGGCTGATGAAGTGCATTATTGTCTGCATATCATATTGAGGTTTGAAATTGAACTTGGGCTCATTGAAGGTTCTATTAAAGTTAAGGACTTACCGAAGATTTGGAATTCTAAAATGAAAGAGCTTTTTGGAGTTGTGCCTAAGGATGATGTTGAAGGATGTTTACAGGATGTTCATTGGAGCATGGGAAGTTTTGGATATTTTCCAACTTACGCTATAGGTACTATTTATTCAGCACAGCTATATAGCCAGTTAATAAAAGAACACCCACATATAGAAGAACAAATTGGAAAAGGAAAATTTGATAAAATTAGGGAATGGCTTAATGAGAATGTGCATAAACATGGGAGTTATTATCTTGCTGATGATATTATAAAAAAAGTTTGTGGGGAAGGACTGAATCCAAAAGTATATGTTGATTATTTGAATGAAAAGTATGGGAAGATTTATGGATTTGATTAAGGATTGAAGTTATCTAGTGTGTAATTCTCTAAACATTGTGGGATGTTTCCTGTTCTTCTTTTCCAACGTAATGCTTCCATGGTCTTATACATTTTGGATGTTTTCTTTTTTAATATTTTTCCTTGAATTTTTGAATAAACAAATGGTATTGATCCCAATAATCCAAAAGTTAATGGGTCGGTAATTGGACTTCTAGAAATTTCTTCAGATATTTCAGGAGAGAAAAATGAAGCTAATCCCATAGCAGAAGTTAAACCAAGACCAATAATTAAGTAACTTGCAGACCTTTTTGCCATTTCTTTTTGATTAAATAATTCGTAAAGGTGGGATCTTCGTTTATCTCTATCGAATTCTAAGAGTCTTAAATCTTTAACATACTCTGGAGAAACGTAATTTTCATTCCAGCTTCTGATTTGAGACATATATTTTTTATTTACTTTCATAAAAATATTTTGTAACTTAGGTTAGATAAATCTTCTTATAATGGTTTTACACAAGCAAAAATCAGGTTTTTAGCCGTGCTTGCAGAAACTCTAGCATAACAAGTAGCCCATTGTGTTCCATCTCCTTGTCTACCATTTGTGAAGAATGGACCAGTAACTGTTCCTATATTAAAATCACACTCTGGTGGATCTGGATCTACCATTTTAAAACATTCTGTGTTATCTTCATCATCTTCAATACAAGATAATGTGGCAAATTCTCTGGCAGCCATTCGGTCGCAACTTTCTTTCGCTTCATATCCAGAACTATCCGCATGGCCTCTAATTTTATCTTCCCAACTTTGAGGATGGTCTACTGCAAAGTTTTCACAATCTTCTCGAGCATCATCCATATCTCCATTCCAACCAGACATACTAAAGTAGTCATCTACTAGGTTTATTTTGTAACCAGATGTTCCATAGGCAACTCTGTTTTTAGACTCTCCACATTCTAGCGACCATTCTTCCCATGGCGCAATCTCTTCTCCCGGTGGACCCTGAATAGGCCCTTTTTCCAAAGGCGAAAGTTCAGCATTATCATTTATAATAAGAAAAATTCCTAAGATAATTAACAGAAAAATCCACCAATATCTTTTTATGAAAATAGGGTATTGATTTTGTTTTTCTCTCTTTTTCATTATATAGTTAGAGATTTGAATTTTATAAATCTTTATAAAGTTTAGAACTTTTTAGGTTCATGCGAAAGAGTGTGATTAATTTTCTTTTTGTTATAGGAATGCTTATTGGAATTTTTGGAGTTTACTTGATTTACGCTACTAGCGATAATAATTATGTTGGGTTTAGTCCTCAGGGAAATTTAGATTCTTCTGATGGAATATATGTGGTTCCTGGAGGGGTAGATCATTCAGAAGGTTGTAAGGCCCCAATTTATTTGAGTGAGAATTTTCCCCCTTCAGAAGTTGAGCCCCCATTACCTCCTCCGAATCCTAGATTTTATCAGCCTCCAAAATATATATGTGGAGATTTTGCTTACGACTTTTGTGAGGCTACTGAAGATATTGAGGAGATTTCAGAGTGTATGATTCTTAGTTTTGATACTCATGCTATCAATCTAATCAAGTTTACTGATGAAAATGGGAAGAGGTGGGTTTGTGTAGTTGAGCCTCAACCAGATATAGATAAAAAATATCCTCATTATTGTATGAGTGAAGAAGAATGGTATGACCTTGATTGGGAGGATTGGGTTGTGGAAACTCTTTGTGAAGAATATTACGATTTTAGTGAAGAGAAGTGCGATTTTAAGCCTTTGTTAGTTCCCTCATGTGAAAAAATTGTTGGAAAAAAGTGTTCGCCACCTGGAGAGTATAGTTATTGCGTAGGCGATAATGGTTGGTATGGCGGAACAAGACCCATTCAATGTAGATGCTATGGTAGTGAATGTGAATATGTTGAACTTGATGAACATTAATTACATTAATTTACAATTTTAAAATTTTATTCTTTTTTCACTACTGAATTATAAATTTGTTCAAACTTCTCTGGAGTGTAGTCTTCAAATGGGTGTCCTTCTGGGAAGTGTGTCCATCTTGTGCCTTGAACTAACGAGAAAGGGCTTTCAGTATTTGTTTCTGTTATAGCAGTTATCTTTGCTACAAGACTATTTTCTTTATAATCAAAAACTTCCAAGTAATTTACTCTATTATCTTCATGAGGCTTTCCACAATCAACTTGATGAATTGATGCAGTCACAGAATAGCCTTCATAAAATCCAGTTTCACTTTCAATGATATGAATTCCTATAGTTGTAGGGTCTATTTCTTTTCTTTTTTCTTGAGCACATCCGCTAGTTAAACAGAGACTCAATAGTCCAGATGCAATTAAGTTGCTTTTTCTCATGAAAATTGGGACTTTTTTTGGTATATAAATGTTTTCGAGGAGGTTTTGATTCTCCATATCCATCCATACCTCCATAGGGAATTGAATCCAAATATATATAAAGTTCGCTTTAGTCAGTTTATAATGGTTATTGAACTTTCAAAGAAGTTGAAAGGGGGTTTTTATAATTAAGAAATATGATAAACAAATGGTTTGTTTCTACTGTTGTTCTTGCATTTCTTGTCGTAGGAGTATTTACCGTTGGATATGTTCAGGCATCTCCAGGGGATAAAGCTATGGGGCAAGGATTCGGCGCAATTGATATTGGCAATGAATTAATACTTCCTTGTGATGATTTAACTGCTTCATGTGAACCGATTGATTATCCTGATTGTGACCTTCCGGTTCCTCCACCAGCGTGTACAACAGGAGATACAATATGCATGGAAGGAAGTAAATGTCATGCAGCGAGTTATTCTTGTACTGGAACTCCCGGAACTTGGGGTGCAGGAACAAGATGTACATTTAATGCGTGTACTCATGGATCTGGAAATATAGGTAGTAAGTGCCAATAAAATTTTTTATTTTTTATTTTTCTCTTTGATTTCTGGAATAGTTAGAATACTTGTGTAGTTTTTATTTGTCTAGTTTTTCTTCTGGATTTTTTGGCTTTAGAATGTAATGTTTTATATTAGAGGAGTTTTCTCCTAGATATGACCAAGGATCTGTTGTATTGAATAATGATTTTGGTACTTCTAAAAGCATTATTTTCGCAGGAATATATTCAGCTATAAAATCTTGGGCTTCTGGGTCTAACTCTAATTTTTCTCGACCTTCAGGAGAAGTAATTCCAATTATTGGAACTTTTCCCTCTTTAAGTAATGAGAAATATGTTTCCCTATCTATATTTTTAGTTCTTTCAAAAGGATTTATTTCATAAGGAAGTTTTCTTAAATCTCTAAAGTTGTTTATAACTATAAAGTCTGAAGGTAATTGATGTCCGAGTCTTTTTTCCTCTTGCGCAGTTTCTTCGAACAAAAAGTCCATTCTTTTATAATTCAATAGTCCTGTTTCTACATCTAATCCTGTTAGAGGGCCCATTACTTTCCCAGAATAGTCGTTTCTCTCGGTTATTGATTCTTCTATGTCTTTAGATTCAGGAGAATTAGAAATTTTATTGTTTTGAAAGGTGGCATATCCTATTAATGTGGCTGATGCTGTCAAAATTGCAAGACCGCCTATTTTCTTTATAAGTCCTGAAGAACGTCTTTTCTCATGTGTTATTGTATCTTCTGCAGAGGTCTTGTTTCTTTTCTCATGTGTGCTTGGTATTGTATCTTCTGCAGAGGTCTCGTTATATAGGGATTTTCTCATATGTATTAGTTCGCTTTAATCTTTAAATATTTATTGTTTATGAAAACTTTATAAACTTTTAATTTTAATCCTTCCGCAAGAAATCCTTGGCTTTCAAGCCAATGAATGAATTGCGGTAATTATTTCTATTAAAATAAATATAAAACAGGGAGAG
>PFDB01000017.1:0-10708 GCA_002763075.1 Candidatus Pacearchaeota archaeon CG10_big_fil_rev_8_21_14_0_10_34_76
AACTCTCCCTGTTTTATATTTATTTTAATAGAAATAATTACCGCAATTCATTCATTGGCTTGAAAGCCAAGGATTTCTTGCGGAAGGATTAAAATTCCATTTGAATCCTTAGTTCCGCAAGCGCGAATGTAAGCTTACTTATCATCATTATATGGCGAGTTATGCTCCTGCATTCTCCATGCATTTCACCCTTTGTGTTAAAATGGCTTTTGTATACCTCGACATCTTTCTGCCCGAAGTCTATTGAAAGAGACCTGTCGAACTTGTAATACAATTTGTAATATTGCATAAAGTGCTCCTTCACGAGCTCGGCAAGCGCATTGCATTCTTTTACCGATTTTTTAGACAGGGCAATATGTTTTGCAAGATATTTGAATTCGTCGCCAAGTAGCTCAAGAAGGAAAAGGCTGGAGAATATCAACTGCTTTTTATCTTCGGGATGGACCCCAGTAATTTTATTTAAAATACGGCAGCAATAATCCACGAACTTGTCTACTCCCAAGTCTATGGCATGTATTTCTTTGCAAAGGCTTGCATCTCCGATTTCATTTGTCCCAATAGCTTTTATGGTGCGGTCAAAAAGTTCAATCATTATCAGGAATATTCTTCTAAGCGAGTTATCAAATTCCTTGGAGGTGGGCTCACCCATCTCCCTAATCACGCAGTATCCTTCTCCCGTCTCAATTATTTCAATACCAATAAACCTATCCACGACCTCCTGAATCATCGCGATAGCAGGCCTTGACGGAACTTTTTCGCCCAGTTTTGAATATTCAAATTGAGTGGTATAGTAATGAAATGCATCGTCGTACTTTTTCCTGACTGGGTCGAAGACGACCTTTATCTCATCGCATCCCGACCTATATGCTGACTGAAAATAACGCCAGAGCAAAGGGACTGTAAAATCCCTTATATCTATCACGCACGCTTTCTCTTTTGTCCTTTGTTGGCCATTTATTATGAGCCTGTTTTCTATTTCAACCAAATCAATCTCATCTCCCGCCTTAATGTTAAGTTTTTGAACCCAATGGGTTGGAAGAGTAACTGTAAGTGTATTATGACCTTGTCTAATGACTTTTCTCTTCATACTATATAGAAAATGTATATCCTTAAGTATTTTGTGTATATTCTCACTAGTGAACATATTGGTAGATATATTGACCTTTTATTTCTGGGAAGAATGTTTATTGCAGGACAAAGATTATCTTCTTTTTATCTCTATATGTATTATGAAATGTAAGGGGGTTAAAAAAAATGGACTTATGCCGTTTAGTTGTTAAAAATATAGATTGGGAAGTCGCTGTGAAGTTTGAGCGAGAGCCGTTATCTTATGAAGTTGAGGGAGAATCTGCCAGACAGACAGATGCAGAAAGGTTTGTCTTCAATGAACGTGTCGTTGTGAACGCTTGGAACCATATCCGTGCGCGTGCACTTGTAACTCGTGCATTGGAGCGACGTTATGGTCCTCTTCTAAAATATGTGGAGTTCTGTAACACACATGAATATGAGGGGAAACAACCTGTCTCGCAAAGCAATTACCTTCCTTTTCCATTAGCAAGACATTGATTAAAGATCCTTGGATGCGCGCCCAAGGATCAATTTATTTTTAAGTGAGAGATTGTTTTTGAATAGAAAATTTTCCATAGAAAGGGTTAAAAGTTTCTGGTTTATTGTAATGGAATGAAGACAAGCACTAGAACAATTATTACTCTCCTCGTATTGATAAGCATGATTGTGGGACTTTATCTTTTTACAGATTGGTTTTCTAAAACAACCGGATATGTACTTGGAGAGGATGAGAAAATAAAACTTGCTCAATGTCTTAATGATAAAAATTCTGTATTTTATTATGAAGAAAATTGCATAAATTGTTATAAACAGATAGAAGATTTTGGAGAGGCAATTTCATATATAAGCATGTTTGATTGCACAAATACTGACGTGTGCTCAAATCTGAGAGTTCTTCCTGCTTGGGAAATAGATGGGAGCTTGCATTATGGGAGGCTTGGCCTTGATGAGCTTATTGAATTATCTGGATGTGACTTGGAAGAATGAGGATTTGATCGCATATAATCGCTGTTATATTCGTCTGACCAACGGGAAGACCTAAAATTTAGTGCAACGTCCCGTAGGAAAATTTTAGAGTCTTTGGATTACTGATAAATTAGACTGCAGGGAGTGTATATGTCCGAAGGACTAGAGGGGGGCTTTTTTTGGTTCTTTTTCTAAAAGAACATTAGGGCGAGAAAACCGTCAAATATAATCAATTAGTCACTTAGTAGTAGTTATAAATAGAAAGCTTTATAAAGTAAGAGTTTTTATCAAATAGTATGGCAACTATTAATGGAAATTATCGAGAATTTAGATTAGATAATGGTCTATTTGTAGCTTTGCAAGAAACTCCTACTCAGACAGTTTCAGGCAGACTTCGAGTCTGGCACGGTGCATTAAATGAAGAAAAAGGAGAGGAAGGGATTGCACATTTCTTAGAACATACTTTAATGACAGGTGGCTCTCAAAAATATGATCCTGAAAGAGCTGACGAAATTAGAGGAACATTCGGTTCGTTTAATGCTCTTACGGGTTTAGAGAGAACTTTTTTCCCTGTTGATATGTTGGCAGAAGATAGTCAATTATTTCTTGAATATGTTTCTGATGCGGCTTTTAATCCAAGATTTGCAACTTCAAGAGTGGAAGAAGAAAGGCAGAGAGTTTTAAGAGAAACTGCTGATGCAAAAAGTAATCCCGGATTTAAGGATAGTAAAGCTTACGGAGAAGAATTTTTTGGAAAAAATTCTCCTCACACATATTTTATTTTAGGAAATGAAGCTGTTGTTGGTTCTGCAAGTGTTGATACATTAAGGGAGTTTCATGAAAGAGGGTATCATCCAAATAATATGGATTTAATATTAGTTGGAGCATTGCCAAAGAATATAGAAGATTTAGTTCAAGAAAACCTTGGTCAGTTTCCATCTGGAAATGGAAAGAAAGTTGAGTTTCCAAGAAATCCACAACTTTATGGAGCAACAGTTTTGCATACTTCTGCTCCTGAATTATATAATCATGAAAATCCAGAACAAAGCAGTGCTCACTTAGGAATAAGTTTAGTTGCTCCTACTGAAACAGAGGAGGATAGTTATGCCGTTAGGATGCTTGTAGATATTTTAGGTGGAGATGCAAATTCAAGATTATTTCAATCTGTAAGCCAGAGAAAAGGTCTTGCTTATGGAGTTGGAGCACAATATGATGGAAGCAACAACAAGGGAGTAATTCAAATAGGTGGAAGCGTTCATTCAGTTAGAGCAAATGAAGCTGTCGATGCAATTTTTGAAGAGATGGCAAAATTGAGAACTGATTTAGTTTCTCAAGAAAGTCTGGAAAGATTAAAAAGAAATTCTCGATATGGCATTGCTAAAACTTTTGAAACAAACGCGGGTCATGTTAATGCGATTGAATTAAGGGTGGATAAAGGATTAACTCCTGAATATCATCTTGAAAAAATGGAAGCAATAACGCCTGAAAAAATTAGGGAAGCGGCTGTAAAATATTTACCTCAAAACAGAACAGATGGAAAATATGTTTTAAGTCTAAGAGATCCATTAAAGAAATAAGGTTTTCTCGCCCGATTATAAATTTCCTTTACGAAGTAAAAGGCAAAATGTCCGAAGGACTAAGCCCCCCTCTCTTTTCCGTTTTAAGTAATCCAAAAATTGAATAGCCTCTGTGTAAACTTTCTGAACGGAACGAAGTGAGGAGCACAGAGTTAAAATCACTTTTCAGGGTGGGCATCGTATAATAGAATTTGTTGCGATATTTTGCCTTCTTTTTCCAAAAAAAGTTGGACACTTTCGCTAGTTATTTAAATTAGATAATCATCTCTTAAATATTATGGGCAAAGACGAAGAAATTAATAAGTTTGTAAAAGCAATAGAACAAAGTTTTGAAGGACTTAACCCTAAAACAAATTGGCCATTAAATGGAGCACAAATTGATTCTTATTTTGATATTGATGAGGGGTTGGATATGTATTATAGAATTAAAAAATTGAGAGAAACAAAAACAACAAAAGAAATCTCAGATATGTTGCCTGCACCAGATGTTATAAGAATTTTTTTGCAACATAATGCGATTATAGGTTTGAAAGTAGCAAAAAAATTAAGAATAGATGAAATAAGTACAGAAGATAGAACCGATTACACATTGTTTTTATTTGATATTTTGAGAGAGAAAGTTAAAGGAGATATTTTTTGTTTAGATGGAAAAAACTCTTTGTTAGACAAAGAAGAGGTAAAAGAAATTCTAAATTCTACAAAATGGGATTTGATTGAAGATATGCAAGATAAAAGAAAAATCTCTTTCCTAACCGTAATGGGAAATAATGTTGTTTATACTACTCTTTTTGATACTTACATGACTGGAGGATTTTATCTTCATGGACCTTATGATGCAAGTGAGAAATTTGGCACGGGGGCAATTTTAGTAGTAAGAGATTATCACGATTTGTGCCCAAAAACTTTATGGCCTGATTTGGAGATGCCTTATAAAAAATTAAAAATCTTGGCAATCTACAAGAATTTAGACCTAAAAATAAATTTTGTAAATCATCCAATAACTAAAGATTCCATCGGGGATAAATTAATTGCATACAAAATTTATTTAGATGATAAAGAAATAACATTAAATAAAATTGATGAATTGACAGAGTTATTCCATAAAGTTTCGTCAACTCAAACAAAAAGAGTAAATGCTTGGAATGATTTAGATAAAGTGAGAATGGGGGCAAAAATTGCTTTTTATCTTTTCAAAGATTTTAGAGAAAAAATGGGAGACAATTGGATTCCTGAAAATGAAATTGAACATACAATTGAAAAATTTGGAGACGAATTTATTAAAGAATCCGCATTTAAGGAAAATGAAATTCCGGATTTAGAACATTGGAAGCGAATTTTTGATCCAAGAGATGATTATTTTTAGAAAGTGCCCCCTTCGTTATCCCTGAAATTATTGCACATAATCCAAGTTATATTACTTGATGAGCGAGATGGGATATATCTGGGCAAGGCTAAAATGATAAAATCTTATCAGATTCTTCAACAATGGTCATCAAATCCTGCATTGTGGATAAAGGACAGACCAAAGAGCCCTCCTTATTTCTTGATTTTATGCAAGTGCCACAAGCAAAGATTTCACCTTTATTACCAAGAAATTTTTCAACTTGTTCTTTAACATTGAATTTCTCATGCTTGATTTCTTCATATTCAACTCCCTTTCCTATCAAGAATGCTTTTACAATATGACCTTTATCTAATGAAAAGTTCCCAAATCTAAAGGCATTCCATACTGTTTCTGGATCAGTTTGACTAATTATTATTCCTATTTTCATAGTATCAATCTCAAGTGATTAACATCATATTCTTTAAATAAATATTGATGCTTGCCTAGAGAAAAATTGAATAGCCTCTGTGTAAACTTTCTGAACGGAACGAAGTGTAGTGAGAGCGCAGCGTCCCCCGAGCGACTGAAGGGAGCGAAGGCGTATGACTCAGGCAAACAACAGTCATCATATATTTAATTGCCTATCTAAAGGAGGATTTGAAAAATACGCCCGTACATCAAAGTCAGAATCTATAAGCTCAATCATGTAGAAATCTGGTTTTCTCATTATCTTGAAACCGGACTTTGATACGTATTTTTTCTCAAATTCAGGAAAATTGGAAATAGTAAAATCTGCATCGCCACGTTCAGGTCTGGTAGTATCAGGAATACGAATCTTCAATAACTTCAAAACACCGGAAACAGTTTCTAATGGTTCAATATGAAAAAGCAGACCTGTTGGCGTTTCTTGTATAACTTTTCCAATTTTCCGTGAAGCCTCAAGCAATTCCTCATATTCTTCTTTGCTTTGAGAAAAAATACACGCATAATTTACTGGCGTATTTTTATCATCAACATGCTTATTCTTGAGAACGGTAACTTTCTCAACAATACTTTTTACTAGATTTTTCAAATCCTCCGTCTTCATAATGTTATTAAATTGCAATTTACTTAAATAATTTGCTAAAGGTTGTTTGCCGAGTAATATGTCGCTTAATCAGTGTTAGTCTCCCCTGAATACTTGGAAGAGTTGTCATCAGACAAAGTTTTGCATCAGCAAAATTGAGAATAATCGCTGTTATATTCGTCTGACCAAAGGACGAGAGGATGGCTTTTTGGTTCTTTTCTTAAAAGAAGAAGTTTGAGATGGGGGCAGACTATTTTATTTATTTTTAGAAATCGCTTCTCTATATAATTTTATCTCATTTTCCGATAATTTAGAAACAACTTCATCAAAAGTAGAAACAAATATTTTTGCTTCTTGTAGCATTATTCTAACCTTAATCTCTTGGTCAACTTTCATATAATATTGTGCATCTATTCTTTTATCCTTATGTTGATTTATTGTTTTAGTTTTATCTTCTCCCAAAAGCAGACCAACTGCTAAAATAGAACAAACATGATTTTCACATTTAACACCTATTCTTTGAAGAAAAGAATAAAGAGCATAGTATTCTGCATAGTAAATTGCAACAGTAGCCCATAACAAGTCGTTATCATTCAAATCTTTTTCTGCCTTAAGCAAGGAAGATTTTGCCTGTTCAAGATAAGATTTTGATAATCTTTCATTCGGCTCAACTATCTTTAATCCGTCTTTTAATCTGAAACACCACTTAAGTTTTTTAGCATCGGAAATTTTCTTCTTATCAGATTTCTGAGTGCTGTCAAAATTATTAAATTTTGAAGTTTCCATAATATTCCCAAATAATGTTTACATAAGAGGAAGGATTATTTAAGATTATGTGATTTTCCATTATTTCTTGAATAAGTGTTTCTTTTTCCATTAAAGCTTTTTTAAAAGAATCTTCAGACAGGTTAATTTGATGAATCTTATAGGGCAATAAGTGAAAGGGTAATTTTTGTTCTTCTTTAGATAAGGAGAGTATATCCAAATCAGAATCTTTCTCTGTTCTTAGTTTAGCAAAACTGCCGAAAACGATTATTGGAACGGTTGTATTAAATGATTTTAAGAAAATCTTAAATTGAGGGTATTTTTCTAAAAAATTATCAGTTTTATGTATCTCTGCTTTTAGAAGATATGACTTAACATGAATATTATCCAGATTTAAGCTAAAATATTTATTCTTCCCCTCAATCCTGCTTTTTAATATTTTTTCTTTTTCAAGACTAGCAAGAATATTCTGGCAGGTTTTAAGGGGAATTTTCGAAAGTTTGCTTATTTGCCTTAGGTAAAATTTAGACTTATAGTCTCCGCTATACAATGAGGCTACATCAAGTTCTCTGTTTCTTTTCTGATACATATGTATATATTTTGATACAGCTGTATTTAAAGCTTCCGAATTACGTTTTGAGATAGGAGGGTAGTTATTTGCTTCTTTTTTAGGAAAAAGAAGTTGGGCACCCGTTTTAGTATTCAAAGATGGTTTTTTAAACGAGAAAAATAGAGTAAATTTGAGGTGAAAAGCCTCAGACTTTAATTCTGAGAAAAAGGAAAATGCAATATAAAAATATAGAATTTGTATGTTCAGGCAATAGGGGAAGAAGCCCATTAGCTGAAGCTTTCGGAAGGAGATATTTAGAACAAAGAGGATTAGTTGGAAAAATTGAATTAAGTTCAAGTGGAACATTAGTAGATTTTTTAAAAAATCCGGATAGGGGAGCATTAAGAGAAATACTAGAAAAGTTTAGCTATCAAGCATTACACCAAGAAATAATTTGTAATGAAGATGTAGAAAATATAAGAGAGGAAGTGAATATTGAAAGAATTTTAGAGAAAATTCTTAAAGTTGTAGGAATTAGGGAGCCAGAACGAACGAGAGTAATTTTGAAAGATATGGGTTTAAGCAGTTATTTTAATCCAAATAGAAGGCCACAACAAACAACAATAAGAACAGATGCAGAACTAATTTTGCCCTTAGATTCAGAAAATTACCAAAGAGTTATTAATATTTATCTTCCTGCAGAAACAAAACCAAAAATAGAACTGATTGGGGAAATAGAAGACCCAATAATTTCTACACCTGAAGAATACAGAAATATAGTAAATAGAGTAAGGGAAGTGACAGAAAGAGCAATGGATAAATTTTTATAACTATAAAACTTAAAACTAACATGACATACGAACCAGTATTCAAATTGCCTTATTCTAACATTTTTATTACGGACTTGTTTATTCCAGCTTATAGTAAATTTGACCCAATTGTTACAATAAAAAATGGAAAATGGGAATTTTTTCTTTCAGAGAAAATATTAGAAGAATTATCTGAACAAGGTTTTCAAATGGCCTTAGATGAAAATACCTTCAAAGGTTTTGAGGAGAGATATAGTATTTTTTTAGAAAAAACAAATAAATTAAAAGAGATAAAAATTAGCGAACTTACAAAAGAAGAGTTTATCTCTTTTTTAAAAGAATTCAAACAATTTGTAAATGAATTCTTTGATACATACAAAAAAACAGAGTTTTTTTATTTTAAAAAAGTTGAAACAGAATTAAACGATTATGCTATAAAAACAGAACATTCTTTTGAAGAAGTCCTATCAAGAAAAGTTGATTTGGTTTCTTGGCCTGAAAAAGAAAGAAAACTGGCAGACTATATGATCTCCATGCAACATCTAAAATTTGAATATAGAAAACTTCTGAATGATTTAGCACTTGGTCAAAATTCTATTTTATCAGAAGTTTTAGGACAAATAGTTATGAGAACAAATAGGGAAGATTCTACTTCTATGAATTTGGAGGAGATAGAGAGATTGCTTAAAGGAGATGAAATAAAAGATTGTTCAGAGAGGCATATTTATTCTTTTGTTAAATGGGATGATGAAAAAAAGCAACTCATTATTTTTTCTGAGGGAGAAGCATATAGGAAAATTAGAGAATTAGAAAAAGAGATACCAAAAGAAGAAGTTATTGGAACTTCTGCAAGTAAAGGTTATGCAAAAGGCAAAGTTAGAATTATTCCTTTTTCTATGAATCCTGAAGAGCACTTACATAAATTTCAGAAAGGAGAAATTTTAGTTTCTACAACAACAGGTCCTGAAATGGTGGTTATTATGGAAAAAGCGGCGGCGATTGTTACAGATGAAGGTGGATTGATGAGCCACGCCGCAATTGTTTCAAGGGAGTTTGGAATTCCTTGTGTTGTCGGAACAAAGTATGCAACAGAAGTTTTTAAGGATGGAGATGAAATCGAAGTTAATGCAAACAATGGTGTTGTAAGAAAGATTTGATTTCTGAGGGTACCCAAAATAAATCCTGAAACAAAGTTTCAGCAAATTGTGCAAAGCGCAGAGCAACAACTTCTCCTATTGGGTGGGAAAGAAAAGTGATTTTAATTAGACATAATCCTTGTTAAACGTCCCGACGACTGAAAGGAGGAGAGCCTGCAAGGCGTGGTCGTAGCGAAGCGGAGAAGTTGATTTTTTCCGCAGTTTAATAGAATTCACGATAGCGAGCATTACCCGGGTGGCCATAAATATCCAGAAGAAGTGATTTGTGAGAGCCAAAATGAGCCCTTATTACATTGTAATTCTCTTTTAGTTTATCTTCAATTAAAGTGATAGCTTTAATTCCCTCTTTTGCTTTAGCAAGATTATTAGATAAATGTGCGAATGGAAGAATTACAATATTTTTATGTCCAACTTCTTGGCTCATTTTGGCTACTTCATCAACTAACTCAGAACAAAATTGTTCAATCTTATCTTCTTTCTCAATTGTTGTAAGAACAACTATACAATCTTTACAATTTTGTTCCTTCTCTTTCACTTCTTCTGGCGTAATATCTTCAGGACGATTTGCCAACCTATCAATTTTGACACCATAATTATGGCAATGAAATAGTAATGCTCGCATATTAATAATGAATAATTTAGTGAATTTATTAAAGTTTTGCTTGAGGCGGAAAAAATCAATTTCATTTAATCGCTGTTAAACGTCCCGACGACCGAAGGGAGGAGAATGCAATGTGGTCGAGGATTTTTTCCCGCAGGAAAAAACCGGAGAAGTCGAATTTTCAAATCAGTCAATTTTGCGAAGCAAGTATCTTTTAGTAAAGTCTAGGGCACCTACTATTCAGTTATGCTATTATTAATAAGTAGTTACATATAGAAAGATTTATAAACCTCATAAAATTACCTTGTAGTATGAGAAACGTTCAAGATTACTATCAGACTGCAAGAGAGAATGAAGCAGTATTTAGAAATGTACTAAGAGATTTGCGTACTAGGAAAGTTATGTATGTGCCAGAAGATTTGGAAACTGAAGCAAATCTTGATGAAATTTTCCAGAGATATTCAGAAGGGCAAAGAATGGGAAAATTTACGATAACTTCTTTCTCAAGACCTGAAAGGACAAAAGCAACAATTGGTTTTGCGGATGTGGCTCCTCTTTCTGGAGGTGGAGCAGAACTTGAATACCTTGTAAAAGAAGATGAGGATGTTCAATTTAAAAAACCTGTTTCTATATTTATGAGTTAAGTATCCTTTTTTTCGCGCCTCAGCACGAGGTGGTGCCCCCGACTTTTTTCTTAGTAAGATTTGAAAATTCGATTGCGCATAATCAGTGTTAGACGACCTGAGCGAAGTGAAAGCAAATCCCATTTGCGTGGCAACTCTCAAGAGTTGAGTATTTTCCACTAAAGGAAAATATTTTGTCTAA
>PFDB01000017.1:10717-114937 GCA_002763075.1 Candidatus Pacearchaeota archaeon CG10_big_fil_rev_8_21_14_0_10_34_76
AATTTTAGAGTTTTTGGATTACTGATAAATTCGACCGTAGGGAGTGTATATGTCCGAAGAACTAAGAGGGAGATTTTACTTATTTATTTTAGAATAATATTTATTTTTATATTCATATAAATTCATTGTTCCCATTGCTCGATTACATTTCATACAAATTGGTTTAAGATTAGAGATGTTATCTGAACCTCCATTTGCTACTGATTTAATATGACCTGCCTCAAATTTTTTAGTTTCTATTGTGGTTCCACAAACTAAGCAGTTACCAAAATATTTTTTACCAAAATGTCTAATCCATAAATCTTCTTTAACCGCCCTAGGAATATTTTTTCTTTTTCCCTGATATTCATAGCTATCTTCTTCAAATAAATCAATACCAAAACCTTTTGAGTTTCCTTTCTTTTTAATATATTGGACATTAGGTTCTTCTCCCAACCACTTTGATTTTATTTCTGTCCATTCTCTATCAGCACCATATTCACATTTCTTGCAAACATAATAATGCTTATCATATTTTTTATCTCGCATTATTGTTTTTTTACTGTCTTGGATGGGTTCAGTTGAACCATCAGAATATTGATACATTTTTGAATAATAGGTGTATGGTTCTTTTTTAATGCCTAAATATTTTTCCCATTCTCTTTGTTCTTTTTTAGAAAAAGGTCTTTTACAATGAGGACATTTTGTGTCCCACATAAAATATGTTGTCGCACCAAAAATAAAAGCAATCAGTACAGAAGGAACCATTAAATTAGATGATACATTATTTCCAACAATAGAATAAATGACTAAACCAATTCCGATAAGAGCAACTAATCCCGTGTAATATAATGGTTCTTTGTAAAAAGGAAGTGGTTTTGTATTATTCATTATATACTTTAATTGGGATAATTTATATATAAATCTTTTTAGTAAAATCCCCCTCGTTTAGCAATTCAAAAATTTCATTTAATCAGTGTTAGACGACCTGAGCGATAGCGAAAACAAATCCTATTTACGTGACAACTTACAAAGAGTTGAGTAAGTTTCACTAAAGAAAATTATTTGGCATAAGCTCTGTTATGTCTCCTGAAAACCTGAAAAGTTTGAAAGTGCAACGTGGCAAAAATTATAAGAATTAAGAAATCCAACTAAATAATTATAAAAATTTTGGCGAAGCCATTTATCAATTGTTCTCGTAAGTGGGTGGTTTTCCAGAACCTTGACATAAATATTAAAAGCCCTATTGATAATTTGTAATTATGGTTAAAATGAGGAAAGAAATATATCTTGATTGTGCTGCTACTACTAAAACCTACGATGAAGTTGTTAAAGCTATGAATGAAATTCTTAGTGAAGAATATGGAAACCCTAGTTCAGTTCATGCTATGGGAGAAAAGGCTGCGAAAATTATGAATTCTGCAAGAGAAAAACTTGCTAAGGAAATTAATGCAAAGGCTCATGAAATAATTTTTACTTCTGGAGCTACTGAATCAAACAATATTGCTTTGAGAAATGTTGATTTTGGAAAAGGAAAAAATAAGATAATAATTAGTTCTATTGAACATCCTTCCATTGAAGAAACTGCGAGATTTTTGGAAAGAGAAAGAAAATTTAAGATTGTGAGAGTGCCGGTTGATAAATCTGGGGTTATTAATTTGGATTTCTTGAAGAAAGAGATTGATGAAAGAACTGCACTTGTTTCTATTATGCATGTTAATAATATAATTGGAAGCATTCAGCCGATTGATCAGATAGGAAAATTGTGTAAGGATAGGGGAGTTCTATTTCATACAGATGCTGTTCAGAGTTTTGGTAAACTTAATATTGATGTTAGAAAAATGAACCTTGGCATGTTGTCTGCGTCTGGGCATAAGATTGGAGGGCCTAAGGGTATTGGATTGATTTATGTTAAGGAAGGCTTGAACTTGAAACCTTGGACATTTGGGGGAGGACAGGAAAAGGGAATTCGTTCTGGAACGGAGAATGTTTCTGGAATAGTTGGTTTTGCAAAAGCATTAGATGTTCAGAAAAGAATAGATAAGAATAAAATAAAAAAAGTTAGAGATATGCTAGCAGAGAGTATAATTGATATTGGTGGAAAGCTTAATTCGAGTGGCGAGGGGATATATAATATAATCCACGCATCTTTTAAGGGAATTGACTCTGATAATCTTGTCCAGTGGCTTTCTCAGAGGAGAATTTATGTTTCTGCAGGAAGTGCTTGTGAGAATAAGAAAAAAAGTGAAGACAATACATTGAAGGCTATAGGATTATCTCACGAACAGATAAATGGGAGTATTAGATTTAGCTTAAGTGAAAAGGTAAATGAAAAAGATGTTGATTTTATAATCGGCGAGATTGGGTTGATTCTTAAAAAACTAAAGGTTTAATAATTGGTTGACTCTGAAGAGCATGCGTATTAAGGGGGTAACATGAGAAAAGAAGTAAGAAAATCAAGAAGATTAAGAAAGATTAAGAAAGAAACAAAGAAGGGTAAGAAGAAGGCGTAACTATATTGCCTCAAGTCCTTCTTCATCCATTACCACATAGGCAAGAGTTTCTCCGTTTTCATCCAATATTTCAACATGATACTGCCCATTTGAGAGGATAGTGTTCACTTTTCCAGTCATACCTGCTTTTATCTGAATAGGGGGATCTGCATAATATTCTGTATCCTCCTCTAGAGGAGAAGCTAGAAGTTTTACAGATTCGTGCCTTTTGAATTTTGTTTGCATTACCTTTAGAATTCTTTAGAGTATTTAATTTTTTAGGAGAAAAAATTATTTTGCTTTGGTTTTTTTAGCTATTTTTCTAGGACTTTTTGAATGAACTCTTGGTCGTTCATCAAGCCTTATCTTTGAGAAAAGATATATGTATAATATCTCAAGGACTCCAAAGGTATGGATTATAAGAAAAACAACAAACCAAGTAAGGTGATCTCTCTTAGAGGATTTCCATAAAGCAATTCCCTTCCAAATTAAGCTCCATACAACTACTATCATTATAAGCCATATTGGTAGTCCTGCATATAATGAATTTTCTAATCCTAAAACCATGGGGCTATAAACGAACTTCTGTTTATAAATCCTCTGGAATTATTGCCTATAGAACATAAAAATTTAAAAACTAATATTTTTTGTTATAGAGTATTATTACACAATTTGTTGTATCAATTGTATCTGATACACACAAGATGTTGTGGTAACTTGAAAGTTAAAAAGAGGAATATGCAATGCCCATTTTGTCTGCATGAGGAAACTAAGGTTACAGACAAGCGAGATGCTGGAAAAATAACTAGGAGGAGGAGAGAATGCCTGAAATGCGGAAAAAGATTCTCTACGCATGAAAATGTGGAGTGGAGTGAGATAAAGGTTATAAAGAAAGGCGGGCAGAGAGAAGTGTTTGATAGGAAAAAGATCAAATCAGGTATAATTAAGGCTTGTGAAAAAAGGCCTGTGAGTGATGAGAGGATTGAAAAAATGATAAACTCAATTGAAGAAAAATTAAGAAAAAGAGGGAAGGAAGTTAAATCTGAATTTATTGGAGAATTAGTATCTAAAGAGTTGAAAAAAATTGACAAGGTAGCATACATAAGATTTGCATCAGTTTATAGAGATTTTACAGATATATCTGATTTTAAAAAAGAAATAAGAGGTTTGATAAAAGGATGATAGATTTAGGAGCAAAAAAGATGAATGATGATGGGCTTAATGGAATAGGTATCGATGAAGAACCTAAAGGAATAATGGGTCACTCACAACCTCTTCAGGCATTTAATTTTGGAAGATATTTTACTAAGGATGGGAAAAATCCTTTTGAGTTCGATATATATGGGAATCCGATATCTTGGGTAAGTGAGGAGGTAAGTGTTACTGATGATATGGGAAAAATAATATTTACCCAGCCAAATGTGAAAAAACCAAGTCATTGGTCAACGTTAGCACTTAAAGTGGTTGCTAGCAAATATTTCTGGGGTGATCAAGTCAAAAAGCAAAGAGAAACCTCTATTGAGCAGTTAATTGGAAGAGTTAGCAGATGGATTGGAAGACAAGCTAAAGAACAAGGGTACTTTAATGATGAACAAGCAAACATTTTGAGAGATGAAGTTGCTTCTATATGTCTGAATCAGATGGCTGTATTTAATTCTCCTGTATGGTTTAATGTGGGTATTCAAGAGTACGATAAGAATGCCGGAGGTGTGTCTGCATACGTTTGGGATTCCAAAACAGATACTATAATTCCTGCAAATAAGCAGATGGACAGACCACAGTGCTCTGCATGCTTTATCCAGAGCATTCAGGACAACATGGAATCTATATTGGCTGTGCAAGTCGCTGAGGCAATTCTTTTCAAAGCAGGATCTGGAACAGGCACAAATAGGTCTACACTAAGAAGCACTAGGGAAAGATTGACTGGTGGAGGAAAGCCTTCTGGCCCAGTAAGCTTCATGAAAGGGTATGACGCATATGCGGGGATTATAAAATCAGGTGGAAAGACCAGAAGAGCTGCTAAGATGGAAATTCTCAATGTGGATCATCCTGATGTTTTAGATTTTATCAATTCAAAACAAAATGAAGAAAGAAAAGCATGGGCTTTAATTGAACAGGGTTATTCTGGAGGGATGAATGGAGATGCTTATAGTAGTGTTGCGTTTCAAAACTGTAATATGTCTGTTCGAGCTCCTGATTCGTTCATGGAGGCAGTGAAGGAGGATAGTGAATGGCAGACTATAAAAGTGATTACTGGAGAGCCATGTGAAACATACAAAGCAAAAGAGATAATGAGGAAGATAGCGGAGGGAACACATGTCTGTGGTGATCCTGGAATGCAGTTTGATACTATAATAAACAAATATCATACTTGTAAGAACACTGATAAAATCAATGCGAGTAATCCTTGCAGCGAGTATATGTTTTTGGATGATAGCGCATGTAATCTTGCTTCAATCAATCTTATGAAATTCAGGACAGAAGATGGGAAATTTGATACTGAGAAATTCAAGCAAGTTGTTAGGGTATTTAGTATTGCAATGGATCTTATCATAGATGGAGCTAGTTATCCTACTTCAATGATAAATAGAAATTCAAGAGATTATAGACCTCTTGGATTGGGTTATGCTAATCTTGGTGCTTTGTTAATGTCTCTTGGGTTGCCTTATGATTCTGATGAAGGAAGGGCAGTCTCTGCAGCAATAACTTCTATTATGGGTGGAGAAGCTTACAAGACTTCTGCTGAACTTGCAGGCCTTGTCGGACCATTTAAAGGATATGAAAAGAATAGGGAACCAATGCTTGATGTAATAAAGATGCATAGGAATCATGTGAGAGATATAAAAGTAAATGAAATACCTTCTGACTTAAGATACCTTGTAAATGAGGCTTGGGATTCATGGGATGATGCCGTGAAGATTGGAGAGAGGAATGGTTTCAGAAATTCACAGATGACTGTACTTGCTCCTACTGGAACAATTGCATTCATGATGGATTGTGATACAACTGGAATTGAGCCTGATATTGCTCTTGTTAAATATAAGGTTCTTGCTGGTGGCGGAATGCTTAAGATAGTGAATCAGTCTGTTCCAATGGCATTGAGGAAACTGGGGTATGACGAAAAACAGATCAAGGAGATTATAGGATATATTGATAAACATGAAACCATAGAAGGGGCTCCAGAATTATTGGATGAACATCTACCTGTATTTGATTGCGCATTCAAACCTGCTAATGGAAAGAGAGCAATTCATCATAGGGGACACATAAAAATGATGGGTGTCTGCCAACCATTTATTTCAGGGGCTATAAGCAAAACAATCAACATGTCTGAATCGTCAACTGTAGATGATATAGTAGACTCCTATATATTTGCATGGGAGCAGGGATTAAAAGCAGTTGCAATATACAGAGAAAATAGCAAAAGGTCTCAGCCATTGAATACTAAAAAAACTGAAGGAGAAATGGTCAAGAAAATTCTCAAATCACCTGGCAATGAGAGAAAGAAACTTCCTCAGACAAGAAAATCATTGACCCATAAGTTTGATATTGCAGGACACGAAGGTTACTTGACTATTGGACTTTATGATAATGGCAAGCCTGGGGAAATATTTGTAACTATGCATAAGACTGGGTCTACAATAAGAGGATTAATGGATGCATGGGCTACTTCAATGTCATTGAATCTTCAGTATGGGACCCCTGTTGAGATTCTATTTGGAAAGTTCAGACACCAGAAATTTGAGCCTGCGGGATTTGTGAAAAATATTGGAGAGGGAGGATTGACTGGGAAAATTCCTCAGATAAGGAGTGCATCCTCTATTGTAGATTATGTTGCACAATTTATGCTTAATAACTTTGGAACAGGTGCAGGAAAGGTTGAGTTTGAAGTAGAAACAATAGAAAAACCGAAGGAAGAGCAAAAAGCACTTGCAGATTTTGGAAATGAGGGCTTGGTTTGTCCGCTTTGTGGAGGACCTGCTAAGAGGACGGGAAACTGTTCTATAGTCTGCACAAGTTGTAATCAGGTTCAAAGGCATGGCTGCGGGGAATGATTTTATTTTTACTTCTTTGATTGAGTACTATATCTTTAAATAATAAAAAACATCAAAAATGGGATGGTAGTTTCCCCATTACCGATATGGAATAAAGAAAATTTTCTTGATTTTGCGAGTGATAAAGGAAGACCGGTGGTAGGTCTTTTTCCCGAACGAAGAGTCCTGAAATCTGGAAGAGAGTCTTTATGGTATGTTAATTGGAGAGGTACGTGTTCTATAGCATCTGAGCTTCATAGATTAGGAGAGTTTGTATTAGATTTTGCGGAGGGGAAAAATCTTGAACCCGATTGTTTTTATGGTGTACCTGAAGGGGCCACAAAATTAGGAATAATTACTCAATTTTTGTATACTAATGATACCGGATATGGAAAGGATATCATGCCGATGGGCAGGGGTGGCGGAGCAAAGGGACATGGTGACCCCAAAGACAAATATTTTGTTGGAGCACCTCAAGGAAATATTGTAATGATTGAAGATGTTACTACAACTGGTCTGTCTTCCTTGGAGGAAATTGCAAAGCTGAGAGAATTGAAAGATGCTAATATTACCGCTTTAATAGCCTTGACTAATAGAATGGAAGTAACTCCTAAAGTAGGATTAGATAATCCTGAGCTGGTGGCAAGATTTGCTGGTGTTTATGAATCTCTTACAGGAAAAGCTTATGGCCATGGGGGCTTAAGTGTCGAAAGA
The DNA here is from genome assembly GCA_002763075.1 of Candidatus Pacearchaeota archaeon CG10_big_fil_rev_8_21_14_0_10_34_76. GTDB lineage: Archaea > Nanobdellota > Nanobdellia > Pacearchaeales > GW2011-AR1 > 1-14-0-10-34-76. Next base: position 17,937 of record PFDB01000017.1, read on the forward strand.
GTATTTGAAGATTTAGGAATCAGGTATCTTGCTATGAGCACAGGTCCAGAATTATTAAGAAGAATAAAAATTGAACCTAAAATGATTCTGGCAATTGAAAAAGAATTTGAGACATTTGGAGTCCCAAGGAGTAAATTAAGATGACTGGAATAATACAAAGAGACAGAAGCATTATACCCGCGTGTGATGTGCCTTTAGAGATTTTTCATAAAATACTTTTAGGCACTGCAGATATCGATGCTGTTGGAGGTTATAAGATTGGTCCTGCTTTAACAGGCAGACCAGGCTATGATGCGGTTGTTTCTATGGCTAGGCAAATTACGGATAAGCCATTAATATTTGATGCACAGAAATGGGGGACGGACATTCCTGACACTGCAGAATCATTATTAGGACCAGTAAGAGACTCTGGAATTGAGACTATTATTTTATTCCCCCAATCTGGTCCAATAACTGAATTTGAATGGATACTAACTGCTCAAAGATTAGGGCTCAATGTAATTGTTGGAGGAGAAATGACTCATCCAGGATATAGGGAGGGAGATGAAATCAAGACTAAGAGAGATTATTCACAAATATTTGCTAATTTAGGTATGGATTTACCTACAGGGTTTATCAGAAGAAATGCTCCGAATCAAATGTATGAAATAGCAACAAGAATGGGTGTTATGGATTTTGTTGTTCCAGGGAACAAGCCTGATTCTATAAGTAGGATAAGAAGAGTAATTGAGGAAAATGTTCTTGCAAAAGAAAAAATATCAGTTAGTTACTTTGCTCCAGGATTTGTGGAACAAGGTGGAGAGATTTCTAAAGGAGGAGATGCTGCAGGAAAGAGATTTCATGGAATTGTGGGAAGAGGCGTTTACTGGGATAATGGAAAAAGTACTTATAACGATATTGTGCAAATACGTAATGCTACAGGACAGTTGGTAAAAAATCTCTAAGAAATTGTAATTATTTTACTAAATAATCCCTTAATTTTGATAAACATAAATCATCGCCGTCCCTATCAGTGCGGAGATTATTGTATCTATGCTAGGTATTCTCAAACCGAAGATTTGCAGGGCAAGGGGGATAAAATGAATTCCGGTGTAAATGAAATACATGTATTTTGCAGGCCTTTTGTTTTTTATCAAAGATTTGTAGAGTTTGATGTGTGCGAACATAACCCCTGTTGAAAATGCTAACCCTATTGGAATTATTATCCAAAATCGCGACATGAAATATATCTGGAAGATTGCTAATATAGAGAAGAGAGTCCACCAGATCCCTAATATCATCAATAAATAATGTAATGATTTGTTCTTGTTTTTTATTTTCATATAACTGTGAGCTTAACTTTTCCCTCCTCTTGGTCTGAATTTGCTAAAAATAGATTAATCTCTTTAGAAATATCTGTAACATTGGAAAATATTTTTGCATGTGAACCTTCATAGAAAACAAGTACACTCTCTGAAATCAAGGAGTGATGTTCCTCTGCGACCCAAGGAAGAACAATATTGTCATTATTTCCATGGAGGATTAACACTGGAGATGAGATGTACTTTAATTCATTTCTTATCTTTCTTTGGTCACTATCAAGAAAACCTCTAATAAATCCTTTTCTCCAATGCATATTTCCTGCAAATGCTCCCGGGTAATATACCACAAAGGGGTATGCAAATATTGTACGGGCTTTTTCTCCAAGATAACTTCCGGTAGGTTCTCCTTCCTGGATTCCCATTGAAGACAACAAAATAATTTTTTCTGTGCTTTCTGGATACTTATAAGCAAATTCAATTGCTACTCCTCCTCCCCATGAAAATCCAAGTATTGATGATTTCTGGATGTTTTTTGCATCCATGAATTCTTTTACTACATCTGCTTGTGAAGAAATTCCGTAGTTTGAAACTGATTTTTCAGATTCTCCAAAACCATACATATCTAATGAGTATATTTTATAATTTTTTATTTCAGGAGCTAGAAGGGTAAAATCATTTTTAGATCCTGGACCCCCATGTATTAAAATGAGGTTTTTATCTCCTGAACCGTATTCATTGTAAGAAATGAATCCTTGCGAAAGTAAAACTGATTGAGAATTAATTTCTGGAGAGTAGAATGTTATTTGCAATGCTCCAAATATTAATGAAGTGATGATTAGGGTGTAAATAAATTTTTTTTGCATATATTTAGCTTTTTTGGAAATATATAAAACCTATCAGGCAAAAAGTTTATTAAGGTGTATTTCAAAAAAGGATTGTGACAATTAAAATTCTAACTGAGGATAACTTCGATGACTTCATTTCATCTGGTAATGCTATTATTGATTTTTATGCGGATTGGTGTGGGCCTTGTAAGATAATGGCCCCTCATTTTGAAAAGGCTTCTAAAGAGATGAAGGAAGTCAAGTTTGGAAAAGTTGACGTTGATGCTGAATCAAATCTTGCTGGAAGATTCCAAGTCATGTCTATCCCTACAACAATTTTCTTTAAGGATAAGGAACAAGTTGAAAGACATACTGGGGCTTTGAGTCTTGATATGATAAAGGGTACTGCCGAGGAATTTTTCTAGGTATTGTTAGACAAAGGAATATTTCTTCAAATTTATGAAGGTATGGATTTAATGTTCAATGGATAAAGAAACCTGAACATTTAAAAATAACTTATTTCTCTTTTTATTAGTATGGCTCCGTAGCTCAGCCTGGTTAGAGCACTGGCCTTTTACAACAGAGCAAGCTCCGTTGTCCTTCAAAAAGACACGGACATTGAAGACTTTGTTGAAGTAAGCCAGGTGTCGAGGGTTCAAATCCCTTCGGGGCCATTCATACTGGGATTTGAACATCCAGAGAATTGAAAATTCTCTGTCCCTTCATTTCTGACGAAACTTCAGGAATCCCTTCGGGGCCATTCATACTAGGATTTGAACACTGCACGAATCAAAGATTCGCTGGCCTTCGGTTCTAACAAACCTTCAGGAATCCCTTCGGGGCCATTCATACCAGAGGTTAGAGGGATATGCCCAATTTTTGACAAGAAAGATATAAATTTGCAGATTAGTAGAAAGCTTTAAAAACCCACATTTGTAATCTTTTGTTATTCCCGGATTAAACAAATAGTTTAAACTTTTCCAAATGCATAGTTTACAGCCAAAACACTCCAAATTGAAACCCGAAGAGGTCGAAGAACTAATTAAAGAGTTAAATATTTCTGTCGGACAATTACCTAAAATAAAAACAACAGACAGTTGCCTTCCAGAGAAATGTGCGAGGGGAGATGTTGTTAAGATTGAAAGAAAATTTGATGAAAAAACTAGATTCTATTACAGGGTTGTATCATGAAAAAACATATTTTAATTGAGAAGTATTTGAAACAGCATTCGTTAGTTGAGTCTAACGTTATTAGCTTTGATAATTTTATTAATAATAGGATACAACAGATTGCTGACGAAATTAATGAAGTGGCTAGCAATGAAGATGTTGAGATAAAGCTTGGAAAAATAAAAGTTGGAAAGCCAGAAGTAATTGAAGCTGATGGAAGTGTTAGTATCATCACTCCTATTGAAGCAAGATTAAGGCAACTCACATATTCTGCTCCAGTATTCATAGAGCTTTCTGTTAAGTATGGTGAGCAAAGTGATAGTGCCGATGTTGAGATTGGAAGAATACCTGTTATGGTAAAGAGTTCTGTTTGTAATACTAGAGGAATGAGCAAGGATGAACTAAGAGGAATTTATATGGACCCATTAGACCCAGGCGGATATTTTATAATCAATGGTAATGAAAGAATTATGGTCATGGCTGAAGATCTTGCATCGAATCAGCCATTTATAGAAAATGGAAGAAATGGGTTGATGCTTAGAGTTTTCTCGCAAAGGGGGACATACAAAATTCCAACAACACTTACAGAGACAAATGAAGGAATCCTTGAGTTCACATTCAGCAGATTAAAAAATATTCCTGCGGTCGTGCTCTTGAAGGCTCTAGGACTAACAAAGGAATCAGATATCGCTAAAAATATTGGCAAGGAAGATGACTCAATCATTGTAAATCTTTATGAGTTTGCAAGCATTCAAAATCCAGAAGATGCGTTGATGTATATCGCTGAAAAGAAGGGTATTCAAGGTACCAAGAAGGAGATACTTGACAGAACAAAAAAGAGCATAGATGATTTTTTCTTACCACATATAGGATTGGATAAAAATTCAAGGCAGGAAAAGGCACTAACTGCATGTAAACTTATCAAGCAATTCCTTAATGCACAAATCAATCCTGGTCTTAGGACCGATAAAGACCATTATGCAAATAAGAGGATAAAGCTTGCTGGAGACCTTCTTTCTGACCTGTTCAGAGTAAATCTAAATATATTTGTAAGAGATCTTCAATATTCATTACAAAAAGTTGTTAAGAGAAAGAAATTTTATTCTATAAAGACAATTGCAAAATCAACATTATTTTCACACAGGATTGAAAGTGCTATCGCTACAGGGAGCTGGATTGGAGAAAGAACAGGAGTCACCCAAAATATGGATAAGACTAATTATATGTCTGTGCTTTCACAATTACAAAGAGTTGCAAGTATCCTTCCTGGAGAACAGGAGAACTTCATGGCAAGAACTCTTCACCCTACGCATTATGGAAGATTCTGTCCAATTGAGACACCTGAAGGAACTGAGATTGGGTTGAGAAAAAATCTGGCCTTGTTGAGTAGAATATCCACTGCAGTGACTGACTTTAATGAGGCTGCTGCATTAAAGAAGTTTGAATCATTTGGGCTGAATAGTGAAGAAGGAAAGGATGTTTTCTTCAATGGAAGGTTTATTGGCCAGGCAAAGGATGCAGAATCATTTGTAAAAAATATAAGAGAGTTGAGAAGAAGTGGTGAGCTTCCATTTTCAATGAGTGTCAGAGATAGTAACGAAACAGATTCTATAATGATGTCAAATGAAATCGGCAGAGTTTTGAGACCTTTGATAATCGCAGATAATGGAGTTAGTAGAATGAAGGATGAACATCTCTTACTTCTAGAACAGGATAAGATGAAATGGCAAGACCTTTTGAAGGAAGGAGTAATTGAGTATATTGATGCTGCAGAGGAGGAGGAAGGTCTTATTGCATTGACATCTGACGAACTCGGTCCAAAACATACTCACCTGGAAGTAGATAAGATAGATTTATTCGGCCTTGTTACATCATTGGTGCCTTTTGGAAATCATGATCAATCTCCAAGACTTATAAGAGGTAGTAAAACATACAAGCAATCCCTTGGAATATATGCGGCAAACTATTTATGCAGATTAGATACTGATGTTTCTATCCTCCATTATCCTCAGCATCCTATTGTAAGAAGTTTTGTATATAATACTCTGGAGACATATCCTGCAGGACAAAATGTGATAGTTGCAATAATGCCATTTGAAGGATATAATGTTGAAGATGCAATTATATTGAATAAGGCTAGTGTTGATAGGGGAATGGGGAGAAGCACATACTTTAGACCTTATAGATCAAGTGAATTACATTATACTGGGAGCTTAAGAGATGAAATTGTTATACCTGATAAAGATGTTTCAGGATATAGAACTGAAGAATCATATAGGTTCCTTGAAGATGACGGAATAGCATATCCTGAAGCTGCACTTCATTCTGGAGAAGTTGCGATTGGAAAAGTCACACCTCCTAAATTCCTTTCGGAAGCTAAAGATTTAAGCATACAAGCCAAGAAAGAAGCAAGTACTGTTATAAGGCAAGAGGAAAAGGGTACAGTCGATGCAGTTTTTATTACTGCAGATAGAGAAGGAAACAAAATTGCGCAAGTAAGAACAAGAGATCTTAGAATCCCAGAACCTGGAGACAAGTATTCAACTCCTCACGGACAGAAAGGAATTATTGGATTAATTGCAGACCCTAGAGATCTTCCTTTCACTGCCAGAGGAATAAAGCCAGATCTTATATTCAATCCTCATGGAATCCCTAGTAGAATGACTGCTGGATATTTGATAGAACTTTTAGCAGGAAAATCTGGATCTGTGAGTGGACAAATTATTGATGGAACTTCATTTTCGGGAGAGAAAATAGAAGATTTTGAGAATAGACTTCAAAGTTTTGGATTCAGGTATGATGGAAAAGAAACTATGTATGATGGTGTGACTGGAAAGAAAATGCAGGCTAAGATTTACATTGGAAATATGTATTATCTTAAGCTTAAGTATATGGTTGGAAACAGAATACACGCAAGAGCATCTGGAAAGGTTGCGTTACTTACAAGACAGCCTACTGAAGGAAGAGCGAGAGGAGGAGCCTTGAGATTGGGAGAAATGGAGCAACAAGCATTAGTAGGACATGGAGCTTCATTATTGCTGAAGGAAAGATATGATTCAGATAAGACTGTCCTTTATATATGCAATAAGTGTGGTAATGTAGGAATCAAAGACAAAATAAGAAATAAAATATATTGCCCTGTTGACGGAACCAATGATGTTGAGCCCGTCGAGGTTTCATATGCATTTAAACTGCTTGTTGATGAATTGCTAGCGTTGCATATAGTAGCATCATTTGAGCTAAAGAACAAATACGAATAAAATGGAAGATATAATAAGAAAAAAAGTAAAGGCATTAAGGTTTAACTTGATTAGCCCAGAAACAATCAAAAAAATAAGCGTAGCTAAGATTGTGACTCCAGAGTTATATGATGTTGATGGATTCCCAGTAGATGGAGGATTAATGGACTTAAGACTTGGAGCTATAGACCCAGGAGTAAGATGTCGAACAGATGGTGCTACTATGAAAGACTGCCCAGGTTATCCTGGAACAATTGAGTTAGCAAGACCCATATTACATATAAAATATGTTCCTTTGATTGAGCTCTTTTTGAGAAGCTTTTGCCAGAATTGTTCTAAGTTAACACTTGATGAACACAAACAGGCTGATTTGACTCCAGTTGAAAGAGCTAAAAAAGCACGTGATAAGAAAAAGTGTCCTCATTGTGGAGAGCCTCAAGAGAAAGTTAAGCTTGAGAAGCCAATCACTTTTATGATGGGGAAGAGGAGAATATTCCCTACTGAGATAAGAGAGATGCTTGTCAAAATCAAGGATGAGGAAATGAGAAGGATTGGTGTGAATTCCAAAACATGCAGACCTGAATGGGCAATTCTTTCACAATTAATAGTGCCTAGTGTAAATGTAAGACCGTCTATTACTCTTGAATCTGGAGAGAGAAGTGAAGACGACCTCACTCATAAATTGTCTGATATAATCAGGGCAAATCAAAGATTGTGGGAGAACCTAAATGCTGGTGCTCCGGAAGTTATTATTGAAGATCTTTGGGATCTTTTGCAGTATCATGTGACTACATATTTTGATAATAATACAACGAGAATCCCACCTGCAAGACACAGGTCAGGTCAGCCTTTGAAAACAATAACTGAAAGAATAAAGGGAAAAGAAGGAAGAATAAGAAAAAATCTTGCTGGAAAGAGAGTCAATTTCTCTGGAAGAACTGTTGTTTCTCCTGATCCTTATTTAAAATTGAATGAAGTTGGAGTCCCATATGATGTTGCGACAATAATAACTGTTGCTGAAAATGTTACAACTGCTAATATTGAGAGAATGAAAAATTTGATAAGGCAAGGAAGCGAACATCCCGGCGCTAATTATGTGATGAGGCCAGATGGAAAGAAAAAGAAAATCACAAATGAACTTAAGGAAGAGTTATGTAATGAAATACAACCAGGATATAAGATTGAGAGACACCTACAAGATGGAGATGTTGTTCTTTTCAATAGACATCCGTCATTGCATAAGCAAAGCCTGATGGCACATTATGTAAGGGTCCTTCCACATAGAACATTTAGGATACATCCTGCTTCTGCATTCCCTTACAATGCTGACTTTGATGGTGATGAGGTTAACATTCACTCCCCTCAAACAGAGGAAGCTAGGGCTGAAGCCATTAAGCTTCTTGATTTGAACCACAACATAATTTCTGGCAAGAATGGAATAAACCTTATAGGATGTATTGCAGATGCAGTTACAGGGCTTTATATGCTCGGTAGAGAAGATTTTTCTAAGGCTTATGCTCAACAATTATTATACAGCACGGGAATTGTAAGTAATCTCAAGAAGAAAACTGTAAGTGGGAAAGAAATATTTGAAGAAATACTTCCAAAAGATGCTAATATCAAAATTCCTAATGAATTAACTGGAGAAAAAACATTTGGAGTGGAAGAGGGAGTTATGGTTAAGGAGATAGATAAGGCATGTGGAAGACAAGAAGCAATAAATTCTATAACTAGAGCATTTACCCTAGGGACTACACATCTATCTAGGTCTGGATATACATTGTCTATTCAGGATGTTAACGTATCTTCAAAGGTGAAAGAGATTACTAAAGAAATAATAGAAAAAGCTGAAAAGAAGACACAACAGATAATCGAGGATGCTAAGTCTGGAACCTTGGCTTTGATTCCTGGAAAGAGTGTTGATGAAAGCAAGGAATTGAAAATTTCTCAGGCACTTAATGAAGTTAGATCTGAAGTTGGTAAGGTTGTGAAAGCCAATTTCCCTGCAGAAGGAAATGTTAGCAAAATGATTACTTCTGGAGCTGCGGGAAGTCTTCTTAATATCACCCAGATAGGATGTTGTGTGGGACAACAAATTTTGTGGAATAAGCGTATTGGATTTGGATATTCTGGAAGGACATTATCATTCTTCCAAAAAGGAGATATTGGAGCCGATGCAAGAGGATTTATCAAATCATCATATTCTGACGGACTTAATCCAAAAGAATTTTTCTTTGGCGCAATTACTGCAAGAGACGGATTAATGGATACTGCATTGAGAACTCCTAAATCTGGATATTTGTATAGAAGACTTGTAAGCGCATTGCAAGATTTAAGAGCAGAATATGACGGAACAGTTAGAGATGCATCAGGGAATATTATCCAGTTCCTTTATGGTGGAGATGGTGAAGATGTTGCAGGACTTCATCTTAATAAGAAAGTATCTCCTGGTGAATCTGTTGGAGTTATTACTGCACAAAGTTTTGGTGAGGCTTCTACTCAAATGGTACTTAATGTATTCCACTCTGCTGGAGTTGCTGAAATGCAGGTTACACTTGGACTGCCAAGACTTATAGAGATATTTGATGCTAGGAAGAAACCCTCTACACCCTTGATGGAATTATATCTTGATAAAGATTCCAATAATGAAAAGGATGCAAGAGTCATCGCAGAGAAAATCAAGGAAGTGAAATTAAAGGAAATTGCAAAAGAGATATCCATGGATTTCTCTGGAAAGAAACTTGAAATAGAAATTGATAGTAACGCATTGAAGGCTGTTCATGTTGGAATACAAAAAATAGCAGACAGACTTATTGAGAAAGGATTTGTTGTAAAGGTTAAGGATAACAATCTTCTTATAGTAAATCTTGGTGAGCTGAACTTTAGAGAGATGTATAAAATAAAAGAGAAAATGAAGGATACAATAATCTCTGGGCTTAAGAACATTTCTCAGGTTGTCGTAGCTAAAAGAGATTCAGATTATGTTATCCTGACTGCAGGAAGTAATCTTTCAGAAGTAATGGAAATTAAAGGGATAGACAGAAACAGAGTCTCTTCAAATGATATTCATGAGACTGCAGCTGTTCTTGGAATTGAGGCTGCCAGAGAAACAATCATGAACGAGATAAAAAAAGTTATTGAAAGTCAAGGTCTTGATATTAATATAAGGCATCTTGATCTTATTGCGGATGCAATGACATCTTTAGGAGTTGTTAAAGGAGTTACAAGAATGGGAATTGTTTCTGAGAAAACAAGTGTATTTGCAAGAGCTGCATTCGAAACACCTGACAAAGAATTTGTGAATGCTACTATACAGGGAAAGAAAGATGATTTAGCGTCGGTAATTGAGAATATAATGCTTAACCAACCTGTTCCAATTGGTACAGGACTTCCAGGATTGTTGGTTAAAGTGACTGGCCCTCTTGTAAAAAAGAAATAATATTCTCTAAGGTATATTGAGCCAGACATAAATTTATAAACTGTCTAAGGATAAATGTTTTATACAAAAAATGGTTGATGAGATTAAGAATTTTATTGAAGAGCACCAAATAATATTTGGTATAAAGGAATGTCTGAAAAAATCTGACTCTGTGAAAAAAGTGTTTATTGTGAATGATTGTAGAGAGGATGTAAGAAAATTGCTGAAAGCAAATAAAATTGAATTTGAGAATCTAGAGTTTTCTAAGGGAGATGTTTCAAGCAGGATGGGACTGCCCTTTCAATGTGAAGTTTTTGGTTTAAAAAAATAATATGACAACCACAATAAACATGCAGACTATGAGGTATATTAATCTCTTGAGGAGAGTTGCGAGAGTTAATACTACTGATTGTTTTGTCTATAATAACGTGATAATTTATGTTGTTTCTGCTGGTGAAATGAAGAGGGCTCTTGGTGAGCGTGGAAAGAATGTTAGAGAGTTGCAAGAGATTCTTGGTAAAAAAATAAAAATTGTCAGAGAAGCAAAGGATGTAACAGATATGCAAAGATTTATCCAAGATATTGTTGATCCTGTCAGTTTCAAATCTGTTGAGATAAGGAATGAAAATATTGTACTTACTGCTGGCGCTATAGCCAAGGCTGCACTGATTGGAAGAAATAAAAGAAGATTGATTGAGTTGAACAAAATCCTCGAAGACTATTTTGGAAAAGAATTGAAGATAATTTAAACTGCCTAAACTAAAAGTTTAAAAAGCAATTCTTCCACGAAGATTTATAAACACATTTGGTTAGAAACTTTACATGGGATTAAATAATGCAAGAAAACTTCAGAAGAATAGAAAGAAGTTTAGATGGAGCAATAAGCCTTACAAGGTGAGAATTCTTAAGCTTAGAGAGAAGTCTGATCCGTTCGGAAGATCTTGGCAGGCTAAAGGAATTGTTATAGAAAAATTTCAAAAAGAAGCAAAACAGCCAAACTCTGCTATGAGAAAATGTTGCAAGGTGCAGCTTATAAAAAATGGTATTCAAGTAGGAGCATTCATTCCAAGAAATCTTGCGCAGAAATTTGTTGATGAACATGATGAAGTCATTATTGAAAGAATTGGTGGAAAAATGGGACGTTCCAAGGGAGATATTCCTGGAATTAGATACCAAGTAATAAAAGTTAATGACCAACCATTACATTTACTAGTTAAAGGAAAGATAGAGAAGGGAAGAAGATAATGAAACTAAAAATATTTGGAATGTATGATGTTGAAGAGATTCAAGTGAGTGATGTTGCATTGAAGCCATATATCAATATTGATGACAGACTTCTTGTGAAATCTCATGGAAGAAATCTTGGAAAGTTTACAAGTGCAAGAGTCAATATCCTGGAGAGGCTTGCTAACCGAATCTCTGTTCCAGGACATGTAGGAAAGAAGCACAGGATAATTACAAGCTGGGCTTCAGGAAAATACAATACTAATATGAAAACAGTTGTTGAAGTGCTTAAGATCATTGAGAACAAGAAAAAAGACAATCCATTGCAAATTCTTGTGAAAGCTATTGAATCCTGTTCTCCAAGAGATGAGATTACTACAATTGAATATGGTGGAGCAAGATACCCTCAGGCTGTGGACGTTTCCCCTTCAAGAAGAGTTAATCTTGCAATAAGATGGCTTGTGCAGGGAGCATACCAAAAATCGTTTGGTAAGAAAAGAAAGATGGCTGAAACTCTTGCTAATGAGATAATACTAGCCTCTGAAGGAAATATGGAGAGCTATGCTATGCAGAAAAAAAATGAATCTGAGAAGCAAGCAGATGCAGCAAGATAATTCTCAAAAAAACAAATTTTCATTTCATAAACCATTTTTTTTAATTTCTTAGGCAAATCTTTTTAAACCTAAGTTGTTATCAGCTTTTACTTTCACAATTTAAGATAAAATGGCAACAGACGACAAAACAGAAAAAGTAAAGAAACTTATGACTCAACCTGAAAAAATTAGGAATATAGCTATAGCTGCGCATATTGACCATGGGAAAACAACATTCTCAGACAATCTTCTTGCAGGAGCTGGAATGATGTCAGAGGAACTTGCAGGAAAAGCAAGAGTACTTGATTTCCATGCAGATGAAATGGCAAGAGGAATAACAATTGATTCTGCAAGTGTTAGTATGGTTCATACTACTGACGGTGAAGATCACCTTATCAATCTTATTGATACTCCTGGGCATGTTGATTTCGGTGGAGATGTCACGAGGGCGATGAGGGCTGTTGATGGATGCATTGTTTTGGTATGTGCTTCTGAAGGAATTATGCCCCAGACAGAAACTGTTTTAAGACAAGCTCTTAAGGAAAGAGTTAGACCTGTTTTGTTCATAAATAAAGTTGATAGATTAATCAAAGAAGTAAAGTTAACTCCTGAAGAGATGCAGAAAAGATTTATCAATGTCATCGGTAAAGTGAATGATCTTATTGAAAAAATAGCAGAACCTGAATTTAAGGAAAAATTTAAGGTTAATGTTCAGGATGGAAGTGTCGCATTTGGAAGCGCTTACCATAAGTGGGCATTGTCTGTCCCATATATGCAGAAAAAGGGGTTAACATTCAAGAATATAATTGATGCTTATAATGATGGAGAAGATTCTTATAAAGCACTTTCCAAAAAAGCTCCATTGCATGAAGTTGTCCTGAATATGGTTAACAGACATCATCCCAATCCTACAGATGCTCAGGCATATAGAATTCCAAAAATCTGGCATGGGGATTCTGAAAGCGAAGTTGGGAAAGATTTAACTTCTTGCAATCCAGATGGAGAACCTGCATTTGTATGCACTAAGATTGTGGTAGATAAAAATGCTGGAGAAATAGCTACGGGAAGACTTTTTTCAGGAACATTGAGGCCTGGAGATGCAGTCTATATGAATCTTGCTAAAAGAAAGTTAAACCTACAACAAGTGTCTATCTATAAAGGTGCTCAAAGAATACAAGTTGATAAGGTTGTAGCAGGCAATATTGTTGGTCTTGTTGGATTGAAAGGTGTTTTTGCTGGTGAGACAGTCAGCACTAAACAGATTGAACCTTTTGAGGCAATCAAACATATTTTTGAACCAGTTGTTACAAAGAGCATTGAAGCTACCAAAGCAGCTGACCTTCCAAAACTTGTGGAGATATTGAGACAAGTGGGAAAGGAAGATCCTAGCATTCAGATTGAAATAAATGAGGAGACTGGAGAAAATCTTATTTCTGGAATGGGAGAACTACATTTAGAAATAATTGAAAATAGAATCAAAACAGAAAAGGGCCTTAATGTAAAAACTGGTGCACCTATTGTTGTGTATAGAGAAACCGTTTCTAAAGAAAGCCCAATTATGGAAGCAAGAACTCCTAATGGACACAATGTATTTCAATTTAGTATTGAATCTTTGGAAGATGAAGTTCATAAGAAGATAATTTCAGAAGAAATCCCAGAAGGAAGAATGAAGAAGAAATCTGAAGAAATCTGGAAGAAGCTTGAAGAAGGAGGAATGAGCTCTGATGAGGCAAGACAAGTAAGAGAAATATATAAAGGAAATATATTCGAGGATAGAACAAGAGGTATTGTGCTTCTTGGTGAAATTATAGATTCAATAATGGATGGATGGAAACTTGTTATTGATGGAGGTCCACTTGCAAAAGAACCTATGATGAAGACAAAGTTTATAATTCATGATGCAAAAATTCATACAGATCATATGCATAGGGGTCCTGCTCAGATATATCCTTCTGTAAGAAAAGGAATGTTTGAGACAATGCAAAAAGCGGGGGCTTCGTTGCTTGAACCTATACAAACACACCTTGTGGAAGCACCAGTAGACTTCATGGGGGCAATAACTGCACTAATATCTACAAAGAGAGGGGTTCTTGAAGATGTGCAACAGGATGAGGCTGGAATAAGCATAACTGCAAAGATGCCTGTAAGTGAAATGATTGGATGGAGTAATGATCTGAGAAGCAGGACGGAAGGAAGAGGAGTTTCTAGCTTAATTGACCAGAATTATCAAAAACTTCCTGGAGAGCTACAAGAGAATGCAATCAGAAAAATCAGAGAAAGAAAGGGATTGAAAGAAAACCAGTAAGTTTATGATTCACAATGGATTATCAACATTGATGAAAAATGTACCTGTTTAATTTTTTGAGGATTCTTTGATGGCAAATAGAATCCTAGACTAAGAATCTTTTTAAACGGTTAAGTTTATCCTTGATAAAATGGGAATAAAACCAAATAGAAGAACATATAGAGGGAAAACAGGTATTAAAGAACTGAGAAAAATTTCACCTTTGATTGGCAAAGCTACGGAATTTGTTTTGAAGGCAGAAGCATATAAGGGAATAGATTCTCGCAGATTTTTATCATGTATGGATGAGGCAATGCAGTTAAACTGGAGAATAGGACGAGAGGATTTGGCAGATGCGAATGCTAAAGCAATATTAAAAGTAAACCCAGATTATTCTCCGAAACATAGACCTGGCATTCAATCTCATCAATACGACGAATTATTATCCTTTTTTTATAGGATTGCTGAAAGAGAACTACAAATTAATCAATATTAATTAAAATTAAATAAATGAATGGATACTTGATTTTTGAGAAAGATTTATTAATATTAAATAACTTTAATTAATATTGAAAAGAGGTTGTAGATGGGAATAAAAACATTTAGCATTGATAATGAGACTTATGAAAGATTTAGAGAGTTCTGCAAAAAAGAGGGATATAGCATGAGCAAGAAAGTTGAGAATTTTATGAAAGGTGAAATGGAGAAGTTGCGCTCTGCAAAATCAGGAAAAAATCTGCAAGGGTTAAAATCATTTAGTAGCGAAAAGAAAGCAGCAACAGAACATAGTTTCAGCAGATATTGTTAAGTTTTCAAACTTGTGAGAGTTGAAAAATAATTATTTTGTCTGTTTGATTTTTCTTCCTTGTAATCTATTTCCTGAAGAAAAAATCGAAATTCTGGGCTTCTCGTTATAATTGAAGAAGGTAAGGAAATTCTATACGTGTCGTCGTTTTTGTGTGTTTCCGTGTAAGAATTGTTGGCAAAATTGATTCCAGCTAAACCTATAAGAGTAAATGAAATGAAATTTTGTTGTCTCGAAGATCGTCGCATCTTAATGTGTTAGGAAAATGGTTTTTAAATATGTTACTAAAACCTATTGTGTTTTTCATACAATTCTCTAACTATTGTTCTAACATTATGCCAAGAATCAGGTGCTAATTCAAAACAATAAACATCAAATCTGCGAGAAGGGATTTGGTTTAAAGACATTCTGTCATTTATACTCTTGCTTAAATCTGTAGAATCAATATCTCTAAAAAAATAATTGTCCACTAAATGTAGAACACGTACAGGCCACTCATCAAGCAAACAAACCTCCTTAGGCCGTACATAAAGTAATGGTTTTCCTGCACCAACTTGATGCAGGGGAAGTAAGTCAATGCAAGTATAATGATCCCATCTAAATGCTGTCTTTATCTTCGGAGGAATTTCAGATCTTTCTGGCTGAATAATTGGAGGTTCTAATACATTAGGTTTTATTTGTGTTGGCATTTATGTAACACCTCTATAATGAGCATTCATGGCTTGATCCCATTCTGAAAGCTTTTGTTCAATTTCTTTTATTCTTTTGTTGCATCTGGTTATATCTTTTGGCCTTTGCTGAATTTCGTATAGCATTTGTTTTCCATCTATACCTTCATCTGCGCGATTTTGATAATGGCTCCAATTTTTATAACTTTCCAACCTATCTCTCTCTTTCTGAAGACCTTTTTGTAAATCTTCATACCATGCTTGTTCTAATTTTTGAGCGCTAGAAGGATCAAATGCCCTTAAACAGTTATCATCAATACCTCCAAGACGATTATCCAAACATATAAGGCCATATTGTGGAGGCAAGCCAATATCAAAACTAGATAAAAATATTTCTGCAACACATCCTTGATAAAAAGGCGTAGTTGCTGTTAAAGCAAGAAAGGCAGTTAGTTGCTGCTCTAATACGCTTGGCTCTTTTCCTCTTTTTGTTTGCACACCTGAGACCATTATGTCAATAAACGTACTATATCCTTCTCTTACTATATTCCCTCTTCTTTCTTTCATTATTTCAATAAGGTTGTCCCGTTCTGTAATGATTCTGCCCTTTTGCTCCGGAGGTATTGTCATTTTATTTCTCCCGGTTTTTCATTTACACCAAATTGACCTCTAACTAAATCGTAAGTCATCTTTTGGGGTGTTCCAAGAAGGGGGGCTACAAATGTTAGAAAAGCTGCAGCGTCTTTTAATTTGCCCCAATCGATTTGCCTGAAGGACTCAATCGTAGGAGTAAGATCTAAATCTCTGACGCTTTCTATTGCCCCTTCTAACATGGACCCTCCCATCAAATATAAAGCATATAATGGAGTCTGTCCGGTTGCAAAAGCAGCCACATCTGCACAATATTTTCTAACCACCTTGCCTTTTTCTGTTGCCCCAACAAGATTTCTTACCCAATCATTATAGATTCCGTAGGGTCTGCCTGTGAGAGAGTTGCCAATAGCAGCTGCTCCTCTAGTAGCCCATGCTTCCGACCAATCTAGTCCAGCTGCATATCTCTCATTTAATATGTATATTAAGGAGAAAAGATTCATCGCTATTCCATCTACACCAAACTTGTAAACTGAATTATTCGTCAATACCCCTGTCGCTTTTTCTCCCATAACCCCCTCTAAACCATTTATTATTCTGAATTTCCTTGGATATTTTTCTGATTCTTCTGTCATTTAACCTCCGCATCTCCTGTTACCAGATTTATAATCGCGTTCGATTCTCTTCGCTACATATTCACTGCTTGCTCGTGGATTATTTTCTACTGCTCTTCTTATAGCTTCATCAGATACTCTTCGATGCCCCTTCCTGTCAAGTTCTTGCCCGACCAAGATTTCTCTTGTACGCTTCCAATGATCTACTCCTCCCCCCATTATCTTGAAACCTCCTGGGAAATGACTAAGTTCTCCAATTCATTCAAGGCTGCCAAACTTACAGACTTCGTTTTTTCAGATAACTTGCGTTCATAGGCTCCCGCGATCTTATTGTAGAATAGTTCTAATTGATTATGGGACATTTCATGCCATCCGAATAGCCATTTGCTATCCTTAAACAATGCAATTCGGTAACTTGGCACACCGCTCCCGCGACAAGTATCATCTGCGATTAGATTATATCCTCCTCCAAAATCGATTCTATAAGAATTATGTCTAATGGGATTATGAGTTTGACATTCCCATTTATCAATTGGAACTATCTCAGCAAGTTCATTAAGTCTTTGCAAAGTTATATTATCTTCTGCCTTATTTTCTTCTTTCATATTAGAGTACCGGTAATCAAATAAATAAAAATTATGCTGAGAAATTTTAATAAAAATGGTTAAATTTAAATATTTATAGATAATAGTTAAAATATGACTGAGAAATTAGATCTTTATGATAAAAAACTTCTTTATGAGTTAGATAAAGATTCCTCGCAAAGTGTGACTGCCTTGGCAAAGAAATTGCGAAGATCAAAGCAATTTATTCTCTATAGGATGAAGAAATTGGAGGAATCTGGAATAATAACTGGATATCATGCTATAATTGATATGTCAAAGCTTGGATATTTTACATTTAGAGTTTATTTTAAGTTCCAGCAGACAACACAATCAGAAGGCGAAGAATTTGTTCAACATGTGCGTGAGAGACTGAAGCAGGTCTGGACAATAACCTCCATGCATGGAAAATGGGATTATGCGTTATTTCTTGGAGTTAGAACAATCGAGGAATTCCATAAAATCTGGGATGATATCATGCTTCAGCATAAAGAAAAGATAAAATCATATAATGTTGCAGTCTATGCGCCAGTATATAATTTCAATAGAAAATTTTTTCTTGATAGGGTTGCTACTGGTGAAAGCATCGAAAGAATATACGGGTCTGGAGAGAAAGAAAATATTGATGAAAAAGAACTAAGATTGATCGAGGCTTACGCAAATAATGTGCGCTTATCCTCATTAGAACTATCTAGTAAGGCCAAGATGTCTCCCGAAACAATAAGGAAGAAGATAAAAGAACTTCAGAAAAGGAAAGTTATTGTAGGATATAAAATAGGGTTGAATCTTGAGAAGATAGGCTATGTTTCTTACAGGGTTGATTTGCATCTTATTTCTACAAAGAAAAACAAGGAATTATTTGAGTTCTGCAGACATCATAAGAATATCTATCAGGTAAACAAAAGTATTGGCGGAGCAGATTTTGAAATAGAGGCGGTTGTGAAAGATTTTCTGCATTTGATAGAGCTAATAAATGAGATAAAAAACAAATTCAAAGATGTTGTCAATGATATTGATTACTTTGGGTTCTCAACGTTCCATATATTGCAATTCATTCCGGATTAATCATCTATTTATCGAGTAGCCTATAGGAAAATAATGCTATTTTGGCATGAAAAAAATATTGAAAATTAGAAAATATTGCATGTTATAAAAAAATAAATTAGACTGCAAGAAATTTTTTCGTCGATAAAAAACAAATTGAAATATGAAGAATATTTTTCGTCTGTATAAATTTTTTGAACGAAAAGTTTAAAAACCTTAAAAATTACACACATTTACTAAACATAAAAATGGCAAGAGAAAAACCAATAATCAATGTTGCTTTTGTAGGTCATGTTGACCATGGAAAATCCACAACTATAGGTAGGCTTATGTTTGATTCTGGATCATTGCCTGCTCAAGCTTTAGAGAAACTTAAGATTTTAGCACAAGAGCATGGAAAGGTTGGATTTGAATTTGCATATGTTATGGATAAATTTAAGGAAGAGAGAGAAAGAGGAGTTACAATTGATCTTTCATACCAGAAAGTTATTACACCTAAGAGAGAAGTTACTATCATTGATGCTCCTGGACACAAAGATTTTGTAAAAAACATGATTACTGGAGCTTCACAGGCAGATGCTGCTTTCTTAACAGTTGCTGCTAAGGAAGGTGTACAGCCACAGACAAAAGAGCATGCATGGCTTTTGAGGACGATGGGTGTTAAGAATATTTGTGTTTTGATAAATAAGATGGATACTGTTGATTATAAGGAAGATGCGTATAACAAGGTAAAGGAAGATGTTTCAGCAGTTATCAAGCAAGCAAGATATAATCCTGCTGAAGTCACATTCATAGCTGCATCTGGTTTTAAGGGAGATAATGTTTACAATAAATCAACCAATATGCCCTGGTATAAAGGACCAACTGTATTTGAACAGCTTGATTTGTTCCCAGAGCCAGAAAAGCCAAATAATCTCCCATTAAGAATGCCATTGCAAGATGTTTATGATATCACAGGTATTGGAACTGTTCCTGTTGGAAAGATTGAGACTGGAGTAATGAAAATTGGACAGAAAGTTATTGTATTGCCTGGAAGATCTGGAACAGGTGTAAGTGGAGAAGTAAGAACTATTGAGATGCATCATGAACAGATGCAAAATGCTGAATCTGGAGACAATGTTGGAATTAATATTCGTGGTGTTGGAAAGAAAGATGTTGCAAGAGGAGATGTAGTCTGTGATGCAGCAAGTCCAGCAACAATTGCTGAAGAATTTGTGGCACAAATTGCAGTTATCTCACACCCAACAGTTATTGCAAAAGGATATACCCCAGTATTCCATGTTCATACTGCGCAGGTGCCATGTCAATTTATTGAACTTATAGAGAAAACAGGACCTGATGGAGTGAAAGCTGACAAGCCAGATTTCTTGAAGAACGGAGATGTTGCTAAAGTAAGATTGAAACCTATAGGAAACTTGGTTTTGGAAACACAAGCAGCTAATCCACATATGTCTGGGTTTGCAATCAGGGATGCTGGAGCGACAGTTGCTGCAGGTGTATGTATTGAGATAACTCCTAAGAAGCTTTAATTTCTTCTATTGTCGTTTTCTAAAGATAAAGATATTTAAACTTAGATTATTGGGTTTTTCTAATGACTTATCAAACTGCTGAAAGAGTTATTGATGTTTATAATCTTGGAAGATTTACTAGTGAATTCAATGGTAGTGGTTCCTGAGGAAAGAGTTGAACTGAGAAATGTCACTTTGGAAGAAAATCCTGGCAGAAACTTCAAAACAAAGTACCTTATGATTCCAATGTCCGATGAAGGAGAACACGTAGGATATATATTTATCAGAAGAAACTATTTAGATGATTCTGATGAACCTTCTGGAAGGCACACCTTATGCCTAACTCTAAAAAGAAGAATTGAAACAGTTGATGGGAGGGTTGTTCCCTTGTCGAGGATTAAACTGTCTCAAGTTATGGGATATTGGGATACTGAGTCTAAGATTGAGAGAAGAGACCATGTCAGACCTATCCAAACACAAATCAGACCATTCAATAGAATTGGATGGGTCAAGGCAGATTTATCTGATTTAATACCTACTGAATGGTTTGTTGATCAATTCTAACAATAGTTCACAATAAAGATTAAAAAGCTGAGTTCATGAGAGAGAAGATGCATCGCGTGAATAAGCCAATAAAAGAGAGGTCACCTAGTGAAATTGAATCTGAACTGAAGGATAAGGGTGAATTTGTACAGATGAGTTACTTACAGAGGGCGTTAGATTCTGGACTTGATTTTGAGACAAAAAAATATGTTCTAATTAGGCTTTCTAAGATATATGAGAATAAGGGCATGTATTCTGAAGCTGCAAAGTGCATAAGAAATGCTGCGGATATCAATACAACATTTAGGGGACAGATAACAGATTATATGAAAGCTGTTGAATTATATGTGAGGGCAGATATGCATCATGAAGCGGATAGAATATTCTCGCAGGCGCTGGCTTTGGGAAATGGAAAAGAGAAAATGCAAATGAAAACAGCACTTAAGGATTATTATCTCACCAATGCGAGAAGATATATGAATTCTGACAAGAGAAACTATGCTAAAAGGGTTTTTGAAAAAACTCTTACTCTTGATCTTGAACCTGGAGAAAGAAGGGAAGTGCAACAAACACTTCTTGATTTATATCAAAAACTTGGAAACATAAAAGAATATTATCAACTTAAGCAGAAAATCTCCGGATCTTAATTCTAAATTATGAATTTCTGTTTTTGCATAATTTTTGTTTTACAAAAAAAAATAAAGAAAAAATAAAGCTGAATATCTATTGCCTGGAATCAATCTGGCTCGAATCCGTCGAGATCCCCGCAAAGTTCTTCGAAATCCGCAGGCTCGAATGACTCGTCCGCAGGCTCAACTTCGTCGTGCATGTTGTCAGTCACCATCTTTTTTTACATGCGTATTGGTGTGTTATCTTTTATAAATGTTTTGTCGTCTATTATTGTATAAATATTGAGCAGCAAAGATATTTAAAGAACAATTATCTTTTACATATGCTCTTTTTCTTTTTTGAGTTAAGATATAGCTTTCTGTCAAGTTCATTGACATAATAAAATATTTCTAACGAGGATATATTTGTGTTATTTGCACCCTCTGTCTATTATTGACTTTTTCTTCTTTTAAATTATATAGCGCAAAGAAAAATCTAAGTGCATGAGGAGATATGTTTCATTGTTACACACACAAAAATCTGGAAAGATTTAAATACCCCTCTTGTAAGTATTAGGTTATCATATCACGAAGGAATTATATTCACTTCAAGTTCACACTCACTTGGACATTTGTTTGAGTCCGGTTGGAAAAGTAAGTAGACAGTAGTTGAGAATTCTTTCTAAGTGACAGTATATTAAAATGGCAAAAGTAAGTCCAGTTTCGATAAAGTATATGATTTATGCTAGCTTTGCTGCTGAAGGTCCCCTTGAGAAGCCGGATGTTATTGGAGCGATATTTGGACAAACAGAAGGACTTCTTGGAAATGAACTTGAAATGAGGGAGCTCCAGAAAGAAGGAAAAATTGGTAGAATAGAGGTTGACTTGAATATTGTTGATGGAAGAACAGTTGGAGAGATAAGGGTTCCAAGTGCTCTCGATAAATCTGAGACGACAATCATTGCTGCAACCCTTGAAACAATTGATAGAATAGGGCCTACTGAAGCTAAGATTGAGATTATAAAAATTGACGATGTTAGAGGAAGCAAGAGAGATTATATAATTGATAGGGCTAGAAAGCTTCTTGAAGGACTTGATAATGGGGGGAATATGAGAATGTCCAAAACGTTACAAGAAGAATCAAGGGTAGCAAGAATACAGGAATATGGGGAAGAGAAACTGCCTGCAGGAGACATTTCTGGAGATGAAATAATAGTTGTTGAGGGTCGTGCAGATGTTGTTAACCTTCTAAAAAATAGAATCAATAATGTCATTGGAATGAATGGGGCAAAACTCCCTAGAGAAATTGCTCAACTTGGGAAGGAAAAGGAAATAACTCTATTTGTTGATGGAGACAGGGGAGGAAAACTTATTGCATCTAACGTGATAAACAATGCGAGGATTGTTTATGTTGCAACAGCTCCTGATGGAAAAGAAGTAGAAGAGTTAGCTGGAAAAGAAATTTTGATTAGCCTTCGAAAAAAAATTCCTGTAGATGAATATCAAAGAAAAGTAAGGAGATTTGGAGATAATACTCCAGTTCAAGAGATAAATGAAAGCGACAATACTCCTGAATTTGAAGGGGATGTAAAAAAAGAGCTTAGGATAAAATATCAAAGTGTGAAGGATGAAAGAAAGGCAATTTTCCTTGACAAAGGCCTTAATGAGATTAAGAAAATTCCATCATCAAGCGCTGCAGGGGCATTAACAAGAGCAAAGAAAAATGTATTTGCTGTACTGGTTGATGGACAGGCCACATCTTCATTGATTAAAACGTGTGATGAAAGGGAAGTATCTTACCTTGGAGCAAAAAACTTTGCTTATGTCCAAGGCGCAAAGGTTGAATTGATAAGCCTATAATTCTAAAAAGTTAGCTTTAAATAATAAATAATCCTAATAATAGTGCATGAATAAGCAAAGAGGGTTGATAATAATCTCGTTGATAATCGTAGTAATTCTTGCACTTTTGCTCAATTCTTTTTTTGGACATGGCAAAAAATGTGCTGAACAAGAATGCTTTGATTCATTGATGTCTCAATGCAATTATGGAAGTTATATTAATGAGGAAGAACAAGCATCGTGGAAATATGAAATACAGGGAAAAAATGGGGAAGAATGCGTTGTAAAAGTCACATTATTACAAGCCAAAGAGGGAGACCTTGAGTTGAGAGATTTTGAGAGGCACTCAATGGACTGTTCGTTTGAATTTGGAAAAGTTGCTCAACCGGAGGAAGATCTTTCGGCTTGTCATGGCAGATTAAAAGAAGACTTACAAGAATTATTAATCAAGAAACTTCATTCTTATATATTAGAGAACTTGGATCAGATTAGAGAAGAACTTCTAAACTGATTATTGAGCGTTTGTTTTATAAAGATTTAATCTCTGTTTAAAATTATGAAAATGAAGATTGGGCCTGCAGGATTAGGGCCAGTTAAAGAGGCACTTGAAAGATTAGAAGATTATCATGCTTTGGGCTTTAGGGCTTGTGAAATAGCTTTTACTTATGGCGTGTATATAAAGAAAAAAGAAGATGCTGACCTAATAGGGAAAAAAGCTAGAGAACTTGAGATAGACTTGAGTATACATGCTCCTTACTGGTTAAACCTCAATTCTTCTGAAAAGGAAAAAATAGATTCATCTATAGAACGCATTCTAAATTGCTGTGAAGTTGGGGAGTGGCTTGGAGCTAAAACGGTAGTGTTTCATGCAGGGTATTATGGAAAGAACAAAGATGAGGCATATGGGGTAATAAGAGATGGAGTAATTAAAATAATGGAAGAAATAAAAAAAAGAAATTGGAATATCAAAATTGCTCCTGAGACTATGGGCAAAGTCAATGTATTTGGAAGTGTAGAAGAGATATCAAATCTGGTAAACGATACAGGCTGTTCTTTCTGTATTGATTTTGCACATATATTGGCTAGGGAAAAAAATGTTGATTATGAAAAGATAAAAAAATTATTTCCAAATAAGAAATGGCATTGCCATTTTTCAGGTATTGTTTATGGTGAGAAAGGAGAGAAACATCATAAAACTACTGAAGGAAAAGAATGGAAAGAACTATTTTCTAATTTGCCAAAAGATAGAGATATTATAATTGTCAATGAATCCCCAACCATGATAGATGATTGTGTAGAAGGCATAAAGATTGCTAAATCAATCAGGCTCTGATGCTGATTTACTCATTGATTTGATCTTGTCTATTTTTCTGAGCCTTTCCCTAGCTTCTTCAGGATTTACCTTGCAAACATTCAAGATGTTTAAGATTTTTTGAAGCAATTCGTCATAACTTTCCCTCTTATGGGTCTTAAGTTTGTCTAATCTAGACTTTGTTTTTTTTGCCAATTTTATTGTGGTTATATCAGACATTGTGATAGTATAATCAAGTATACCTATTTAATTATTTCGTTACTATAGAATTACTCATTTTTGTCATTACCATAAAGTTTATAAAGGAGTTCGGAGTTTCAATATTAATTAAATATGGACACGACAAAAATGAAAACAAAAAACTTTTTGGTTTTACTTGTTGCAGTTTTTGCACTAGCAATTCTTGCGGTTTCAAATGCAAGCGCAGCTAACTTTGATAGAATTGGTATCAATGAGCAATTAGAAACTGATGACAATAGAATTACTCAGGTATTTGCTGGGGAGACTATCAAAGTCAGTACAGTTGTTACAATGGGTGCTGATGAGCAAATTTGGAACGCTAGAATCACTGCGAGACTTATAGGTCAGAGCGGAACTCTTGTTGAGTCAAAGGAATTTGTTGCCGTAAAAGGCAAAACATATTCTCAGACTTTATTCTTGAAAGTGCCTTTCGACCTCGATCCAAGCCAACAGAGATTTACATTGTTGGTTACAATTGAAGGTACTGACGCAGGAGAAGCAGGAAGAAAAGAAATAAGTCTAGTTGTACAGAGAGAATCTTATCAATTAGAAGTATTGGCTTTTGATGCTATGAATGAAGTCAAAGCAGGAGAAAATCTTGCATTGGATGTCGTCCTTCAGAATAGGGGATACCTAAAAGCAGAAAATGCCTATTTGAGAGCTACAATACCAGAGCTCGGAATAAGCAAAACTGTATTTTATGGAGACCTTTATCCGACGGATAAATCTGGAGACAATGAGGAAGACGCTGTGGAAAGAAGAATGTTCTTGAGCATTCCTTCAAATGCCGCAGAAGGTCTTTACACATTGGAACTAGAAGCATTCAATGATGACTCTTCTACTCTAACGAGTAAGAAGATATTTGTGACTAGTGCAGCTGAAGACAGCAGAGTCGTATCCTCTAGCAGCAGCAAAACATTTGCCGTTGGTGAAGAGACAATCTACACAATGACACTTGTAAATGCTGGAAACAGCATTAAGATCTATGATCTTGTTGTTGATTCTGATAGTGGATTAAATGTCGAATTGGATGAAAGCGTTGTAGCTGTTCCTGCAGGTTCAAGCCGAACTGTGCAGATGAGAGTTACTGCTTCTGAAAATGGAAGACAAGACTTTACAGTCAACATAAGATCTGATAATCAGATTGTTGATAGTGCTGAATTCACAGCAAACGTGGAAGGTACAAGGAATATCGCAGGTAATGCTGCTGTTTTATTGACAGTAGTACTTGCAGTAGTATTTCTAGTTCTTCTTATAGTGCTGATTGTGCTTTTAACAAGAAAACCTGAAAAAACCGAAAATTTCGGTGAAAGCTACTACTAGATTTATTTTTTATTTTTTATTTCTCTTTTTATTTTTTTTATACTTAATTGAAAATCTATATCTTAAGACCTAAGATTTTTGATATTCCATCATGCATGCTTACCCCATAGAGGATATTTGAATCCATGATTAGAGCATCATTATGTGTGACTACAATATATTGTCCGTTTGTCATGTATTTTCTCAAAAGGGCAGAAAGTCTTTCTGAGTTTCTTTTATCAAGTGCTGCATCTATTTCATCTAATACATAAAAATGATATGGTCTGTATTCTTGGATGGCAAATAGCAATGAGATGGCAATGAGGGTTTGTTCTCCACCTGAAAGAGAAGTGACATCAAAATATTTTGTTTTTGCAAGTTTTACAACGATGTTTACTCCACCATCAAATATGTTTTCCTTGTCTTCAAGCTCAAGGAATGCTTGGCCTTTTGTAGAAAGCTTGGAAAAATTAGTGCTAAACAATTCATTCAGTCCCTTGAAGGTCTTCATAAAGGTCTTTTTCTTCTTATTGTCTATTTCCTCTATTATCTTTAAGATTTGAGATTTCTCGCTTTCAAGCACCTGTACCTTTTCATATATTTTATCATATTCTTCCTTCACATTTTCATATACCTCTAGAGCCCTCATGTTTATTGGACCTATTGATCTGAATGCCTCTTGCGCTTTTTTGAGCCTATCCTCTAAGAATTCCATGTTACCTTTTATGATTTCAATTCCTGAAAATTCGCCTATCTCCATTTCTAGGGCTTCTTTTTCAGCAGAAAGTCGTGCATTTCCAATATTAAGGAAATTAATTTGATCTTCTATCTGGCGTATTTCATTCTGCAGGTTTGAGAGCTCGTAACTTTTATCTTGCACAAATTCTTGTAATTTGTCTCTTTGAGCAAACATCTGCTTGAATTTTTCACTTAACTCTTTATCTTCAATCTCTTTTTTCTCAAGAATTTCTGCCTTGTTTTCAATTGTCTCATATATCTCCCTGATATCTTCATCTATTTCTGAAAGATCTCGCTTGCTGAGTTTTACCACCTCAGTTATCTTCTCAAGCTCTCTTTCCTTGAACATTAAAGTTCTATCTAGATCTTCTTCTGTGCGTGATGATATTTCTTCTATTTCCATTATTTTAGAAGAGTATTTTTCATCTATTCTTGATGTATCTGATGTCTGTGCTTGTAAGGAATCCCGCCTTGATGTAATAACTTTTATATCTTGTTTTAACTGACCCTCTTGTTCTAGGAGTGCTTTTATTTGTGATTTTTTATCTGAAATAATATTGTGAGTTATCATCTCTGAATCAATCTTTGAGATTTTTGAATTTAATGAGGCCAGTTCTGATTGCAAGGCATTTCTTTTTTCTATAGTATTTGTCAAGGCATTGGCGCAATCATCAAGAATTTTTTTTGCTTCTGAAATTTTTGTTTCTGAATCTGTATGCACATGAGATCTGTGTGATTCAGTCATTTTATTTTGGCAAAGAGGGCAGATATCTATTCCTTCTATTTGAAATTTCATCTTTTCTGCATGTAAAATTGTTGTTTCGGCAGAGGAAATCTGCTTGCTTAATGAAAGTTCTTTTTCTGAAAGGAGAGTTATTTCTGAAGTTATCTTTGAAATTTGGGACTTTAATTTTGAAAGCTCTTTTTTGCATAATTCTATATTCTCAAAGTTAAGCTCTCCAGATATTTCTTCAATTCTTTTGATTATAGAATCTGATTGAGAAGCTATTCCAGCAAGATGATTTTCTTTGTCCTTTATTCTTTCTTTTATTGATGAAAGTTCTGTTTTCAAAGAGTATATTTTTTTCTTCTCTTCTTCTAATTCTTGTAACTCCTTCTTTTTCTTTTGAAGCTCGTTTTGCTTCTGGGCAACAAGAGGAGATTCTTTTCTTAGCTCTTCTATTTCCATTTTATTTTCTGGAATGGATTTTTCCATCTCTTGAATTCTTCTTTCTATTTCATCTCTCCTGTTCTCGTAGCTTTCTTTTCTTACCCTGAGTCCCTCAGTTTCTGCCTTTAGATTTGATATTTGTGTTCTGAGGGATTCCTGCTCAACTCCGGTAGAACGTTGGACATGCTTTGTTATTCTAGTTATCTCTTCCTGATTCTTTTCTATCTCTTCCTGCATCTTTTCAGAAATAGATTTTTTCTTGTCTTTTTGCGCTATTTTTTCTTCTATTGATTTTTTTGTTGATTGGACTTCCTTATCTTTGTCTTGTATTTTTCTGCTTAAAATTGAGACCTTACATCTGGATATTGTTGTTTCGAACTCCTTATATCTAAGGGCTTGAGCCCTTTCTTTTTCGAGATTTCTCATAAAGGATGTGCGTTCTCTCAAGATTGTAGAGATTTCCTTAAGTCTTTGATCTGTTTTCTCTAGTTCCTTGAGGGATTTCTCTTTCCTCATTTCATAAATTGAAATCCCTGCGACCTCTTCTATTATCTTACGTCTTTCTTCTGGGTGTGTTTTTACTATAGATTGTATCTGTCCTTGCAGAACAAGATTATATCCATAAGGGTCTATCCCTGCATGAGCGAGAATCTCCATTATCTCTCCTCTTGTTCTTGTTTCGTCATTGAGTTTGTATATGCTTTGTCCGTTATGTCTAACAATTCTTTTTAATGATACTTCTGGGTGTTCCATGTTAAATGTATTATTTGCATTATCAAATACTATTTCCACGGAGGCTTCTTTTGCAGGTTTAGCATATTTGCTTCCCATAAAAAGTAGGTTTTTTGCTTTTGCGGCCCTCATGGATTTTATGGAAAGGCGACCGAGAACAAAACAAAGAGCATCTGAGATGTTGCTTTTGCCAGAACCGTTTGGTCCTACAATTACGTTAATTCCAGTATCGAAGTTTATCTCAGTCTTAGGAGCGAATGATTTGAATCCTTGTATCACTAACTTCTTTATGTGAGTCATGAAAGATTATTGTCAAGGGGATATATAAAAGTATTTTTGAACTATTTCTTCTTGCCTATTCCCTCAACATGTATGGTTTGAGTTGGGAAGGCGAACTCTATTTTTTCTTTTTCAAAAGCTTCCTTTATCTTGAAGTTGATTTCCTGTTGGACATCCATATACTCAGCATAATCTGGAGAAGTAACATAATAAACGACTTCATAGTTAAGGCTGAAATCTCCATACTTGTGAAAATGTGACCTGTCAAAACGAGCATTCTTTGTGCTGTTTACCGCTTTTTCTACAATCTGATTTATTTTTTTCATTTTTGCTAGAGGAGTATCATATGTAACTCCGAAGGTGAATGCAATCCTTCTTTCTTTCATGCGCTGATAATTATTGACTCTGGAATTTGTCAGCTCTGTGTTTGACATTATAAGCTCTTGGCCTTGTAATGTTTGAATTCTGGTGGTCTTTATTCCGATATTCTTTACAGTTCCCAGGTCATCTCCCACAATTATGAAATCTCCTTCCTTGAAAGGTTTATCAAAATAAATAGCGAATGCTGCGAATAAGTCGGAGAGAACAGATTGAAGAGCTATTGCTATAGCTATACCTCCAACCCCTAAGGATGCTACAAGAGGAGTTATCTCAATGCCTAAGTTAGCGAGAACCATAAGAAGGCCTACTGCATAAATGGCTATCTTGAATATTATCCCAAAGGTCTTCAGCATTGAGGTGTTTGCTACATTATCTGCTGCCTTCCTTTTCTCAACTTGCTTATTTGTGAAATGATCTACAATACGAGACAGACCTTGTGCTGCATAAAATGCTATGAAGATTATCAATAGGTAATACAAGAATTTATCAAGCAACTCTGGAAGTATAATAAAACGAGTTGCTATGTAAAATGAGATATATGCATAGAACTGCCAGTTTATCGCGCTGAAGAAATCAAAGACAACATCGTCCCAAGTGAATTTTGTTTTTCTAGCTGCTTTTTTGAAGATTACTATTATATATCTGTCGAAGATCTTTAATATTATGAATGATCCTATGAGTATTAGAATTGCTATGAAGTAAGTTTTTCCAGTATTGCTCCAAAGCACAAATGATTCTAGGTTTTCTAAAAACGGCATTTGATTTCCTCCTCTTAAAAAGAAAAAACCAGGTTATATATAGGTTTTGTTAAAATAAGGTTTTTTGCTTATTGTCTGGGAAGATATTTTTCCAGGTTGCCCAAGTTTTTCTGAATAAACCAGAATTTTCAAGCTCATTGCCCCTTTCTCTGAGAAAAAGTTTAGTCAGTGGATCTGAGGGATATCCAGAGCCGAAATTTCCAAATTCTTTTTTCAATCTTGAGACTTCTTCCTCTCTCCTGACCTTAGCAAGAATAGATGCTGCTGAAACGGATGGGTGATTAGCATCTGCCTTGTGTTCGCAAGAAATTTTTAGGTTGTCTAAATAATCTATGAACCTTTCTAAGGTTCTTTGCCAGACTTGAGTGTTTACGGAAGGGCAATCAACTATGACTTTTATTTTATCTTTTTTATTGTTTAGAGAATTTATTATTTCTGCCGCTTTTTTTGCTTCTAATGTATTAAGATTTGTTCCAGAATTTATTGAGTTATCTATTTCCTCTGGAGAGGATTGAACAACTTTTGAAGATATAGAATTTTTTAGAATTTCTTTAGAAATTGCAACTCTTGATGAATGTGCTAATAACTTAGAATCTTTTGCTCCTAATGTTTTTAGTCTTTTTTCTTGTTCTGTTGTAACAAGAACTCCTGCAAGAATCATTGGTCCAATTAAAGGTCCCCTACCTGCATCATCAATTCCTAAAATATACATTTATGATAAAAAATTGTTATATATAAAAGGTTATTGGAATAGATTCTTTATTAATTGAATTCAGTATTCTCCTTCCACGTTACGGAAATTGCACATTTTTAAAATAACCCAAAAAATTATAGTTATGCTGATTTGAGCATTTCTCCATTTCTGATTTTTATTTCTTTTACCTTCAAGTTTTTATCTATATGAAATGCTGAGAAAGTTATGTCGTATCCTTGATGGGGGAAATCTCTAATTTTGATTTTCATTTTTTTACTGCTATATGTTAAAGTTTTTGAAGGCCTTTTGATTGTTGAATAGGTTTTTCTTTCAATTCTTACCAAGATTTCTATCCATTCGTTTAGGCCTGCTATGTTCATTTCGTCTTTTATGAAATTGAGATCATCCTTAGAAAGACTATTTTGCTCTTTTCTTAAGAGATCTCTGTTGGAGCGACCAATAACGTGAGTATGGAATCCTCCCACTAGTTTGCTCTTAAGGTATTTGTTCCTCCTTATTACCTCATCAAGTCTTCTGAGGCGTTTTATTGCTTCGTCGTTACCATAAGAAACTGATGTTGGGAGCCTTTTTGCAGTCACAAACTCATATACATTAGTTATCCTTAATGTATCAGAATGACGTTTTCCGTATATTTCCCCCATCACTTCACGAGGCCAAGATTCTATTGCTGCTCTTATAAGTGAATAATAGTGAGATTCTCCTAGTTTGATTAATGATATTATGGCCATGCGAAGAGGGTTGTTTAAAATCATTTAAAAGGTTATGCTGTAATCGTGGCAGAATGAAAAGAGATTTTGACAAGATTTTTTAGGCACTATTTTAGGCACTACTTTCAGTAAAAAATTCTTGATTAGTCTTTTTTCTTAATTTCTTCTCCTGAAACTTCACTTAATCTAGGAATTACCATGCTTTCTAATCCTAATCTCAATCCCGAAGGAATTGTTTTCTCTCCAGAAGCATTGCGAATTGAAGGAATTATCCTCATAAATATTTTAGCATTTCTTGCAGAGTGAATATTGTCTATAATTTCAGAGATTGTTCCAGATACATATATCTGATAAACATGTTCTCCTTTTGTATTTTTTATAGGATTAACACCTAACCCATAAATAGTTGGGGAGTCACCATTGAATTTTCTTTGAACATGATAAACATCTCCAGTTTGTCTATCTTCATACTCCCAGATTCCTGGAAAGGAAGTTTTTTTCCAGCTTTCACGTTTTCTCATGATAAAATTTACCATTATAAGATTTGAGTAGCGGGGGCGGGATTTGAACCACGCGACCTCCGGGTTATGGGCCCGACGAGCACTCCAGACTGCTCCACCCCGCTATATAATTAAGACAATGAGAGGACTTTTAAATGTTATCTTACTCGTGGAATTATGATTAGGGGTGCTAAAATTGAGGACTTTGATGAGATTTATAGATTACATGAAATGCTTGTAAAAAAATTAAGTACTCTTGAGCCTGATAGATTTTTATTGAAAGATAATGAGAAAGTTAGTTTTACAGAAAGATTCAACAAATATCTAAAAGAGAGTAATAGAAAGATGATCGTTTATGAATTAGATGGAGAAATTATAGGGTTTGGGGCATGCAAGATTTTGAAAAGTGTTAATTTCTCAAGATTTGAAGAACATGGAGAGATAACTGAAATTTCTGTTAAGGAAGAGATGCAAAACAGGGGTATTGGAAGGGAAATAATGAAAGAGTTAGAATCATTCTTGAAGGATAATGGTATTAGTGAAATAGTATTTCTTGTAGAATCTAGCAACCACCAGAGCCTTGCTACATGGGAAAAGATGAATTATAAAAAGGAAACTTTCGTATTTAAGAAGATGCTAAAATGAGTGGACCAGGAGAAGGAAAGATACATTTGGGAAAGGCTGATGTTTACATTCATGTTAAGGGAAAATCTGGAGCAAGTGTTACACATATAGACATTGAACTTGACAAATTAAATGATATAATTAACCCTGGGGAAAATACATATGTTGGAGGAAAGAAGGGCGGAGTATTTTTAGGATTGAAAAGGGATATGATACAAAGAATTGAAAATTCTTTGTCCAGTAAACTTACAAAAACTGGAAAAAAGTTTCCTGTTGAAAGAGCTGAGAAGGAGACTAAAATAAAATGAGAGATGGATATGAAATAATAGAACAAGAGAGAAAATCAAATCGTAGAACTTACATTTCTACTCAAGCTATTGTTGGAGGATTTTTAATATCTGTTGGAGGAGTCTTTGGATCTGGAACTTATGTGCCAACTGGCGAAGGATACTCCCCTATGCAAATATTGGCCGCACAAAGATTAGAAGATAATATCCACCTTGTTGCAGATATTGCAGATGATTTAGGTCTGACTTTAATGGGTCTTGGCTATTCTTTTGGAATTGGGAAACCTAAAAGAAAGAAAGAATTGGAAGATTTTTAACAAAAGATTTTTAAATGGGGATTGATTAGAGAAAATAATGAAAAGAGATTCTATGAAAGGATGGGCGTTACTTGCTCTTAGATTATGGATTGGATTTATATTTGTATACCATGGATATCCTAAGTTGACTGGAGGATTTGGTCCTTTTGGAATGCCTGGATGGGTTGGAATTATAGTTGGAATAGTTGAAGTTGTGTTCGGATTGGCATTGATTATTGGATGGGGCTTCCCTTGGATTACTTATCCATTAATGATTGTTATAGCTGTTGCCTGGTTGTTCATGCAAGTGCCTGGAATTACTTTGACTCCATTTAAGATTGGTGCTGGAGTTGAGAGAGACTTATTGATATTTATCGGCTTGTGGATTTCTGCTTTGTTTGGTCCTGGAATGTTTGCTTTGAGCAGAAAGAGAAGAAGATAATCTATCTAAATGTCATTGTGTAATATTGTTTCGGACTTTTTTCACTCAAGGTTCTGGAACCTTAACATAACAAACCTTAAAAGCAATATATTTCTATTTAGTTTCATGCCCGGATGGCACAGTGGTTACTGCGCGGGATTGCTAATCCCGTTACGCGTAAGCGTTTCCCAGGTTCAAATCCTGGTCCGGGCGTATTACACTTTTGCATTTTTCATGATGTACAAGAAAGACACGAAAATCTTATATATTCTCAATATTCCCTATATTAATGGAAAAGAAAGTAATGGACTTTAATGTTGTTATAGAACAGGATGAAGACGGGGTTTATGTAGCTAGCGTTCCTGAAATTGAAGGATGTCATACCCAAGGAAAGAATGTTCCAGAAGTTCTAGAAAGAATTAAGGAAGCGATAGAGCTTTGCTTAGAAGCTGACGAAGAGCCAATAGAACCAATGAAATTTATAGGTATACAAAAGATACAGGTTTCTAGGAAAGTTCTTCCAATCAAGTAAGATGGTTAAACTTGTAACTATTTCTGGAAAAAAGATGTGTAAGATTCTTGAGAAACTTGGGTTTGAGAAAATTCAAGCCAAAGGCAGTCATGTCAGATTCAAGCATTTAGATGGAAGAAGGACAGTTGTTCCAGTTCATGGCAATGAAGATTTGGGGAAAGGTCTTCTAAGAACTATATTAAATCAGATTAAACTTACTAAAGAAGATTATGACAAATTAAGACAAGAAATTTGAAAAATTCGTTCTCGACAAATTTTAAAAAGTCGGATAGTCTTGAGAAATAATCTAATCAAAGAGTCTCAGTGATTATGCAGAAGTAAGTGGTGTTTGGTCTTGGCGTTCTACCATTTTGTGATAAATAGAAGATTTTTTAAGCAGTTCTTGAATTGGTTCTTTATGAGAATTAATCAAATGCTTATGGAAAAATATAGGGAAAACCCTAGAAAGGTTAGAGAAATCTTTGAAACCGTTAGGAATACGGACACGGACAGAGCAGAGGCCAGAGAGTACATTAAATATTTGGGAAAGGATATAGTGAGATTCACAGATAGGGAAAAGAATCTTAGTCTTGCAAGTATAGGTCTCGTGGTAGCAGGAGCTGGATTAGTAATGGGTGGTGTTAAATATTATGGTGACATTTTAATTTGTTCTGGATTAGTTACTTCTTTTATAACTTTTTTTTATCTCATCGATCCACAAACAGTTAATCAAATTTCAGAAAATGGTGTGGGTGACAGGGAGAAAAATTATAATTCTGTTAGAAATTTAGAAACTAAAGCACAAAAAATACAATAATTATCAAAAAGTAAAAGATATACTCCTCTCCGATAATCTTTAAAAATCCTAGAGCTCAAAAGAAGATAACCTAATCAAATACTAGAGATTAATTATCAGTCATAAACTTCACCACGATGTTCAAATCGCAGGAAGTAAATTGTGTTATTAGAGAAAGAATATATTATTCTAAATGGTTTGACATAAACTGTTCTCTCGCCTTTTAGATCATATCTTAACGGCTTTCCTGTTTCTGGATCTTCAAGTATCTTCTTTATTTGCTTTCGTGCTTTTTCTTTAATAGAATTATCTGCCTTTCTAAATTCCTTCTCAAATTTTTCTGTAAAGATATATTCTACCATTTACCAGGTCTCAATTTCTTTGAGAAAATCTTCTTTGTTCATTTTTCTATATTTTCCTTGGGCAATCTCTTTCCAAGCTTCTTTTATTTCCTTAAGAGTACGCAAATCATCTTCTTCCATGGGGTTCTTTACCTTTTTTAATACAATTAAATCATCCTCAGTAGAAACTGCAAGTGTCTCTCCATCCTTAAGGGCAAGTTTTCTTCTCACATTTAAAGGTATGACTACTTGTCCCTTGCTACTTATTTTTGTTAGCTCTATTTCCATACTGGTAAGAATCTCTTACTTATATATAAATCTTTCGATGTGGGTCCTGTTTGGTTTGGGCGGAATGCAATTTATCTAACTGACAGATATCCTGTTGGGACTCCCTTTTTGGAGAGAACTATTTGCCAGAGTTGAATTTTTCTAGCTCTAAATCCACCTGCACAAGAGAGAAGATAATATTTCCAAGTCCTGTAAAATCTTTTGTCATAATTCTTTTTTAGTTCACTCCAACCCTTCTCAAAATTATTAAACCATGCCATTAGAGTAAGATCGTAATATGCTCCAAAATTATGCCAATCTTCCATAACAAATAAACCATTGGTAGCTTCAGAAATGTTTCTCATATTTGGGATATGCCCGTTTGGAAAAATGTGTTTCTCAATCCAAGGATCAGCTATATCATTTATTTCTGAAAATCCGAGGGTGTGTAATAAAAATAAGCCCTCATCTTTTAGACAACGATTAACTAATTCAATGTATTTTCTGTGGTTTTTAGGACCTACGTGCTCAAACATTCCTAGGGAAACAATGTGATCAAATTTTTCATTTATCTCACGATAGTCCTGAAGCCTAAACT
Organism: Candidatus Pacearchaeota archaeon CG10_big_fil_rev_8_21_14_0_10_34_76; assembly: GCA_002763075.1. Taxonomy (GTDB): domain Archaea; phylum Nanobdellota; class Nanobdellia; order Pacearchaeales; family GW2011-AR1; genus 1-14-0-10-34-76. Next base: position 53,788 of record PFDB01000017.1, read on the forward strand.
CAACAGGCAGACCCTTGCATAACTTTTTTCCTAATTTGACTTGTTCTTTTGAGACTGTAACCCCAACACATCTTACTTTATATTTTTCTGCGGCAAATTTCATAAAACTGCCCCAACCGCAACCAATGTCAAGAATTTTTTGTCCTGGTTTTAATTTTAGTTTCTTACATACCAAATCTAATTTTGCTTCCTGAGCTTGATCAAGGTTCCTTGCATCTCCCCAATAACCACAAGTATATGTTAGTCTCTTGTCAAGCATTTTTATGAAAAGGTCATTTCCAAGATCATAATGTTTTTCTCCAACTTGGTATGCTCTGTTAATTGATTGTAAATTGAACAATTTTGATTTGATAAACTGAAGTATAGTTTTGGCATTTATTTTAAATTTACTATCCAACTCAGCACATAGAATACGATAAAATAATTCATCAATGTTCTTACAATCCCACCATCCATCAACATAAGATTCTCCCAACCCCATTGATCCCTTGGCTATTATTCTGTTATATAATCTTTTATCATGAACTTGGATATCCCATGGACGAGAGCCATTAATTTTTATGTCTGCTAATGAAAGAAGCCGTTTAATTTCTTTTTCAGCACCGGAAACCATTTCTTCTTGTGTAAACAAAAGTTTATAAAATTGTGCTTTTCGCACATAAGATGGTGTGATTTTGTTCGGATGTAATACTATTTTACCTAAGATAAAAATTCACTTTTTGACTTGTTTCCAGAGAAATCTAAGTTCTTAGTTTATCTGGGTTAATGCTCTTCATTGCTTCAATCAATGCTCTTCCACTTACAATAGAATTAGAATTTTCTAATGGAGCCTTAAGAATTCCAAGAACTGCATATTCTTGTCTTGTTAATCCATAAAGCATAGCTTGGTCTTGAAACGCTCTGAGTTCTGGAGTAACACCCTTAAGGACTGCAGTATCATCTTTCAACTCATCATAAATTCTCTTACCTTTAGTCAATATTTGCTCGGCAATCGTAATGTCTTTTCCAGAAAATTTTGGAAGTTCGGTATAGGGGGCAATTGTAATTCTATTGATATTATTACCAAGACTTTCTCTAACTAATGAATGAGTCCATAATTCTGGGTCGTATGCTACGAAAATAAGGTTAGGGTGTGCATTATCTGTTGTGGACAATCTCATTAGTATGTGTTGATCTGCAGCCGAATTAAGAACTTGCTCTAGGGCTGCGAGTGCAACTCTCTCTCTTCCCAATGTCTTTTGCTCTTCAAGATGATTAGTGTGAGTAATCATGTCTCTTGTTTGGTAAACACCTATAAACTTTGGCACAATCAGGCCTTTTTCTTTTTTAATCAAAACATTTAATAAGTTATCCAGAGATGTTTCTACGTCAAAAGGATTTATCTCCCCAGTCCTAATTTCTCTTCCCGTTCCAACCGCGTAACTGAAACCTGTTTGCCAATCCATATTTTTTTTGATTTTTTTAAGTATTTAAATTTATTGTCTCTTTATAGTAACTATAAAATAGGAGGATTTAAAAGTTGAAGTTTTGTTGGGAAAAGCCCCATATAATCTTCCCCAGAAATATTGGGGGATAGAGAATAGCAAAGATCTTTTATTCTGTCAGAAAGATTTTATTTCCCATCTTATTTTTTAGTGACGGCATGACCGCCAAACTCTCTTCTTATTGCTGCTATAGTCTTTTTCCCCAAAAGAAAATTTTTGTCTTCTTTCTTAGTTGAGCTTTTTCTTATCTTTGTTGCAACATCAAAAGCTGGAGTGTAGCCCCTTACAGATTTTTTCGTATCATTTAATTCTTTGATTGTAACACTTGATATATTTGGGCTTATATCTTCGAAGTCCTTTTTCTTTAAAGCAACTTCAGCCAAATCCACAAGCCAAGATTTTATAACGCTTGCGGGCCCCCAAACTTCTAAGGCTTTTTTTATGTCAATCTTCTTTTTATCAAGAAGTTCAACGCCCTCTGCAATTCCCTGAAGATAGACATATTCTATAATGTTATGGGTGCTTTTTACAAAATGCCCATTTCCAGCTGCTCCGAAATAACCATATCCTTTTTTAGGAGCAAGACTTTTACAGAATGGTTCAATTTTACTAAAAACATTTTCTTCGCCACCAATCATCAAAGTATATCCATTTTCCAGCCCATGAGTTCCGCCGCTTACTCCAATATCAAAAAAGTGAACTCCTTTTTTCCTGCATAATTTATCATGTTTTTCAGCGTTTTTATAGAAATCATTTGCTCCATCAATCAAAATATCTCCTTTTTTCAGTTTCTTCAAGAGAATTTTTATCATGTCGTTTGTTGTGCTTCCTGCAGGGAGCATAAGCCAAACTATTTTCTGTCCATCTAGTTTAGACAGAAATTCATCCAAATCATATGAGGGGGTAGCTCCTTTTTTGGCAATTTCTTTTGTTTTATTAGGAGAACGATTCCAGACAATAACTTCGTGTCCATGTTTCAAGAGCCTCTCAACCATTCCAGAGCCCATTCTGCCTAAACCTATAAATCCTATTTTCATGAACGCCATCTCACCTTATTTTTATCATTCCATTTACTTAATTCCTTCGGTCCATTGCTGTCTTTTTTGTATTTGTAAACAGGTTGTTCCATTTTCATCCAAGGCTCAAGAACCTTCCAGCAGTATTCTATGGAATCATTTCTGACAAAAGAATATTGATTTTCCGCAATAATCTCTTCAATTAATGATTCATATGCTTCAGGAGTATTCGGCCCATATTTATTTTTTATTCTGAAATCAAGTTTCACAGGCTCAACCTCATTCTTTCCAGGAATTTTAGTGTTTACTTCCAATGCAATTCCCTCATTTGTCTTTAAATTTATAATCAAATAGTCTGTATCTGAAGGACGAGTTTTGGACAATGAACAATTAACTTCTTTGAATTTAACATAAATAACTGCCTTAGTCTCACCTAACGCCTTGCCAGTTTTTAGGAAAAATGGAACACCTTTCCAACGTGGTGTGTTGACTACTGCCTTTAGAACTGCAAATGTTGGAGTTGTTGAGTTCTGAGCCACGCCTTTCTCTAATTTATATGAATCGTACTGTCCGAGTAAAACATCCTCAATTTTGAGACTCTTAAAAACTTCTAATTTTTTATCCCTCACAGATTCTCCTTCAAATTTTTCTGGAGATTCCATTGCAATCAAAGACAATAATTGAAACATGTGACTTTGTACCATATCTCTAAGAACTCCATATTTATCATAAAATTCCCCCCTCGAACCGACAGTTAAATCCTCATTTAATATTATCTGAATATTTTCTATGTGATCTCTACACCACAATGGTTCAAATACTCTGTTAGTAAATCTAAGCAATGAAATATTTGCAACTAACTCTTTTCCTAAATAGTGGTCTATACGATAAATCTGTTTTTCCTTAAACAGAGAAAGAATTGTTTCATTTAGATCTCGTGCTGAAGATAGGTCGTGCCCAAACGGCTTTTCAAAAACTAGTTTTGGCCAGTTGCCTTTAGCAGAACTCATCTTAAGATTTTTTAAATTTTTTACAATTGATGGAAAATGTTCAGGCAATGTTGCTAGATAGAAAATTCTTTTTCCAGATAATTTAAATTTTTCTTCAATTTCTAAACAGTTTTTTCCAAATACCTTGTAGCCTTCAGAGTCATCAAAATCAATTTGAATATATTTAGACCTTCTTTCAATTTCATCCCAGATTTCCTGATCCGATTCTTTCACGAATTTTTTTGCATCTCCAATAACAGACTTCATCGAGTTCTCAGAGCGGGAGACTCCTACAACTGCAAAATTTTCAATTTTTTTCCTCAAGACTAAGTTATAAATTGCAGGCAAGAGCTTTCTCTTTGCCAAATCTCCAGTTATCCCCATTACTATGAATGTCACCCTTTCTTCCATATAATAATATAATAACAATCCATTATAAAGTTTAACGTAAATTGAGTTTGTGGAACGTTAACGACATAAATCCCATTTAGTTCTATATAATTTACAATTATGACTCGAATATATCTTCAATCGATAACAATAACTAGTTAGGATTATAGAGAAACATCTCTTTTACTATTTTCCCATCTTTCCATTCTTGAACAGAAACTTGAGATGACTTCCTTCTCTTTCCATCCTTGAACGTCACATCCATATTCCAATGGTTCATAGCAACATTCCCATCATCCGAGAAAGCAACTTTGTTCAATTTCATTTCGTGAAATTCCTGAACATTTGACATGAATTGCATTTCGAACTCCCTGTTTGTGTCCTTTCCAACTCTTGGTTCTTCAGAATTCTCCTGCATGACTACATCATCAGCATAAAATTTCTCAAACGCATCCATAATTTTTCCCTGAAGAATCAAGTTATTCATTTCTTCAACATCCTCTTTTATTCCCATATTTAGCAATAAACATCAATGTATTTAAGTCTTTTTCAAAAAAATGCTTAGAGAGAAAGCAATGAATATAATTATATTTTCCTTAAATTAACTACAAATTGAATAACTATTAATTAATAAAAAACTAATGGGGAAGATAATCTGCTAAGTGAAACATAAATCCAAAGACGAATAAAATTAGAAAAAAATTTTGGCCAATCATTCAACAATAGGTTTAATCTCTTGTTTGAATATTTTCGACACGTTATTGGTATAACTCAAAATATTTTTCTTAAAATAGGGTGTGTGTGATTTTTGTATTTTGCCAATTATATAATAACTTACTGCCATCATTGTCCCATAATCTGAATTCTTCGGTAGAGGAATGTGCAGACGATTTTTCTTTTCCCCCCAAGTTTTATTCTCTTCTCCGAATGAAATAAAAAGCTCATTGGAAGGGACTATTGTTGTAGCGTGTTTGACATATTCAGATGTTTCAACATCTCTCGCAACCCTCCTTCCAAATAACTCAATAAATTTTATATTTAGCATCCTTACTATCCCAGAAAATTGTGGAGGAACAATTAGATAATATTTATCATATCTGCTGAAATTTGGGAGTTTTATTTTATCTATCTTTGATATTATAAAGTCATGAATCTCATTGGGATTCTCGCGTGTTTTACCTAAAATCATTCCCATATATGTTGAAGTATTATAAGTATACGGCTCTCGCTGATTGGGGAAGATAAAAAGATCGTATTTATGTTTATCATCCAGATATTTTTCAGCTTGAGAATTAATATTTGCAGTTATTAAAGTTACATGTTTCTTATATTTTTTAGAACATCTTGCGATTATGGGAGCATGTTTTCCTCCCGATGCTGAGATTAGAACAACGCCATCAATTGAACTAATCTTTTTAAGTTTCTCTTCAAAATTACTTTCAGATGCGAAAACTGCATCTCTATCTTCAAACATAATTCTTCCAGTTGCTTCTGCATTGCCAGAGCCAACGACAAGTGGTTTTTTGTATGGAATTTCAATTTTTGGAATATTTGTATCTGAAAATAATTCCAATGCTCCAAGAACGCACACATCTAAATCAGGTATATTCTTCAAACTGAAATTCTGCATTGTCTCAAGGTTTGTTTTTGATTTCATTTTTCTATTTTTGTTCCCAGCATCCTTGCATATTCAGGCACAATGTCTTTAGTGAATTTTTTCATACCTTCTGCTGTTTTCAAATGACTTGCAATTTTATCAAATACGTTAAAAGGTATTGTTGCAATATCTGCTCCGGCTAATGCAACTTCTCTTATTTGGCGCGTGTTTCTAATGCTTGCAGCAAGAATTTCTGACTGAACTTTTTGTTTCTTGAAAATTTCAGATATTTCCTTAATTAACATAACCCCAGAGACTATACCGTTATCTTCAAGAGTTTTCTTTCCATTTTTCCAGCCTTCTTCTGGAAAATAGTCTCTTTTTTCAAATTTCATGTGTGCTGTTTCTCTTAGATAATCATCAATCCTTCCAACAAATGGGCTTACAAACCTTGCCCCAGCTTTAGCAGCCAGCAATGCTTGCTCTGGAGTAAAAATCAAAGTGCAGTTGACTGGAATTTTTTTATCAGAGAGTTTTTTTATTACCTTGATTCCATCCATATTGCTTGAACATTTCAAGTCCAAACATGGATTAACAGGAACTTTTACAAAAACGTTTTTTGCAATTTTATTAAATTTTTTATAAAGAGTTTCTCCCTCGCGCACCATGTTTTTATAATCTCTGCTGATAACCTCTAAGCTGACAGGTTTGCCCTTGCATAACTTAAGAATATCTCCAATGTATGAGTCGAAATTGATATTTTTTCCCTTGGACTTTTCTTTTTCAAAAGCTTCCCTTATTAGACTTGGGTTTGTAGTTACTCCATCTAAAACTCCATAATCTAAAGTCTTTTTTATTTCATTTATATCTGCACTATCTAAAAAAAATTTCATACTCTCTTTTCGCTATCATAATTATCTGTTGAGATATATAAAAGTTTAGTTAAATTGATTAATGGAAACATTTTAAGCAAACGAAATTATTTCGCTTTCAGGGAGTTTCAAGAACCCTTAGAAAGATTAATTAATGATTTCAACCTTAATATGTTATGTCATTTAGTGGAGTGATTCGGGAATAATATTTTGTATAGCAGGAATTTTTTCTCTGGCTTCTATAAGTATGTATGGTACTCAGTGGTTGGTTTCTATCCCTATGGCAATTATTTTGTTGGGTACAGGACTATACATGATATTCAATACTCGCAAAGAAGATAAAATTGAAGGTGTGGGAAAGAAATAAAAACAAGCAATGTTTAGTTAAAATATGAAAGAAATTATTGTGACAACCTCTGAATTTATCCCAGGTAAGAAAATAACAAAGATTGTGGGGGTTGTGCGTGGAAATACAGTTAGATCTAGAAATATAGGAAGAGATATAGGTGCTGCTTTTAAAAACATGGTAGGCGGAGAGATAAAAACTTATACTGAACTCATTTCTTTATCTCGTGATGAAGCGTATAATAGAATGATTAATAATGCTATAAAAATGGGAGCTAATGCAATAATAAACGTGAGATTCACAACTTCAACAGTAATGGCAGGAGCATCCGAAATGCTGGTCTATGGAACTGCGGTTAAGCTAAACTGAGATTCTTACACATAATATGAAAAATACCACACGCAGGTCATTAATAATCAAAAAAGAAATATCTTCTGGCGTTGTGCATACTTTACCTGAGGATTTACGAAATGCACTCACTTCCAACAAGGAGGTGTTAGGCAAATGGGAGAACCTTACGCCTCTCTCTCGTAATGAATGGATATGTTGGGTTATCTCTGTTAAGAAAGATGATACAAGAAAAGAGCATATTGATAGGCTTATAAATGAACTTAAAGAAGGAAAGCGAAGGCCTTGTTGCTGGTTAGGATGCATTCACCGCAAGGATAAGTCTCTAAGTCCTTCTGTTAGGGGAATACTTCATAGACGATCCAAAAAGTTTAAGAAAAAAATTTAAGCAAGCAATTTTACAATTAACTTTTTACTGCGATTATTTAAAAAGATTTAATTCTAATCCATGAGATGGTAGAAATAAATGTCGAAATAATTATTGATGCTTCTATTGAGAAAGTGTGGAAGTTTTATACAAATGCAGAGCATATTAAGCAGTGGAATAACGCTTCTGATGATTGGCATACCCCTCGCGCTGAAAATGATTTGAGGGTTGGAGGAAAATTTGTATATAGAATGGAGGCAAAAGATAGCAGTGTGGGATTTGACCTTGAAGGTGAGTATACTGAAATTGAAGAAAATGAGATTATCAATTACACTATGAATGATGGAAGAAAAGTAAGGATTACATTTAGTAATGAGGAAGGTAAGACATTAGTGAGTATAATATTTGATGCTGAAACAGAAAACTCTATTGAAATGCAGAAAGAAGGATGGCAGGCTATTTTGAATAATTTCAAGAGGTACATTGAATCTAATTAACATGGCAAAATATATAAAATAAGATTTGTTGGGCGTGGTATGAAAAAAAGAACAAATAAAAACAAAGAATGTTCATGCAAAAGCAAATCATGTAATGCAACGGGGTGCGGTGGAGCTTTTTATGGCTTAGGTTTTATAGGCGCTGCAATATATTACATCTCCACTGCAACAGGATTTTGGGTTGGAGTTCTTGGGATTATTAAGGCATTAGTTTGGCCTGCTTTTTTGGTTTATGAGATTCTTAAGTTTTTAGGAGCATAATTGTCTTAGAAATCATAAAGCAAAGGTTTATATGCGGTTTTTTCCAGTAGATTATACAATGAAAGGCAAAGTAAAATTTTTCAATGAGACAAAGGGATTTGGATTTATAATCGGCGACGATGGAAAGCAATATTTCGTTCATAGTACCGGATTAAAACCTGGTGTTTCTCTACGTGAAGGGGATTCAGTCACGTTTGAGGTCGAAGAAGGAGATAAAGGTCCTAAAGCTTCGAAAGTCTCTAAAGAATAAGTACGTAACTCTTTCTTGTTCATAAATGGAAAAATTCAAACAGTTAGGATTAAGCGAAGGCATTTTAAATGCGATAGATAAGGCTGGATTCAGTGAACCTAGTGAGATACAGGAAAAAACAATCCCTCTAGTAATCTCCGGAAGGGACGTTATAGGCAGTTCTGCCACTGGCTCTGGGAAAACTCTCGCATTTGGAGCAGGAATAATAGACAAAGTACAAAGAGCAGGAGGAATCCAGGCATTGGTTTTGACTCCTACAAGAGAGTTAGCAGAGCAAGTTGCTGTGAATTTGAGAAAATTTTCTTTCCATAAGGGATTGAATGTAAGAGAAATATATGGGGGAGTCTCTATGGAACCTCAAATAAGAGGATTGAGAAGAGCAGAGATAGTTGTGGGAACTCCTGGTAGAATACTTGATCATCTAAAGAGAAGAACACTGAATCTTTCGAAGGTTAGATATTTAGTCTTAGATGAAGCAGATCGTATGCTGGATATGGGATTCATAAGAGATGTTGAGTCAATAATTAGGTCATGCCCTGATAACCGACAGACAATGTTGTTTTCAGCCACAATCTCACAAGAAATAAAAGAAATATCTGACAGATATATGAAAAATCCAAGTTATGTTGCTGTGAATAATCAAGTTGATCCTTCTAAACTCTATCAGGTGTATTATGATGTTGATCCCGATATGAAATTTACATTATTGGCTCATTTGCTGAAAATGGAAAAAGAAGGAGTGGTTATGGTTTTCTGCAATACTAGAAGAAATGTTGATAGACTAACTAAGGCATTGCATGATCAAGGAATACATGCAAGGGCCATCCATGGGGGGCTATCACAAAATAAGAGGAGTAGCACATTGCAATCATTCCATGAAAGAGAGACACTTATTTTAGTGTGCACTGATGTAGCTGCGAGGGGGCTAGACATAAAGGATATTTCACATGTCTATAATTTTGACATACCCGTTACAGATACGGATTATATTCATAGGATAGGTAGAACAGCAAGAGCAGGAAAAAATGGAATAGCAATAAGCTTTGTTTCTACAGGAGATCATACAGAATTTAGACAGATATCCAAGTCATTGAATATAGAGAGAATTAATACCCCAAAATTAAATAAGACTGTTTCAATAATTTTTAGCTCAAATTCTGATAGAAAGGCAAATCGGCAAAGAGGAAGATCTCCTCCTGGAAGAGGTAAAGGTTCGGAAAGAGGAAGGCCTGGGAAGAGGAAAGAAGGAAGGCCAAGGTCTAATTTTAGAAGAAGATAGCAGAGTTTATAACCTGGCTGAGATATTATTTAATATGGCTGCAACACCTCCAGGATCAAAAAAAAGAAAATTAGATTTTATGATTGATCAGGTTGCTTTTGATAATTTTATGAAGATGTGTAGCTTGAAGGGATTCGCTCCCCAGGTGGAAATTGAGATTCTGATGAAAAAATATGTTGCAAGTAATGGTAAGATTTAACCTTATTTTTTAGGGAGGCGACATATGTCTCCTTGTTACACAACTATTTTTGAATACCAAGCTTTATATACTCATTTCTGGATGATTATGCATGGGAAGATTTGATTCAAGTAATAGAAGCGGAGGATTTGGAGGCCGATCTGGAGGTCGCGGAGATAGTCGTGGCGGAAGGTCTGGAGGAAGGTCTGGAGATAGTCGTGGTGGAAGAAGCTTTGGCGGAGATAGAGGGGGCCGAGGAGGATTTGGAGGAAGAGATTCTAGAAGCGGACCAGTTACAATGCATGATGTTATGTGCAGTAAATGTGGAAAGAATTGTCAGGTTCCATTTAAACCAACAGGAGATAAACCAGTATACTGTAGCGATTGCTTTAGGCAGAATGATGATAGAGGTTCTAAGGATCAAGGTAGAGGAAGTTCAGGAGTATCTTCATCCCAGATTAATGAAATTAATGCAAAACTTGATAAAATAATAGCAATATTAGAGCAATTAGAAATTTCTGAAGAGTATGATGATTCTGAGGATGAAGACTTTGAAGATGATTCTGATAAAGAATAGGATTTGATAGTTACTTAAAACTTTAATGGGTTTGTCTGGGAATGGATTATATGAATGAAAATGTAATTCAGAAAAAATTTTGGATATTAGAACTTAGACTTCTACTCTATTAAATAAATATATTCCAAGAAGAGTAACAAAGATTATGCAGACTAATGTGACTGCAAAATCAATTACAAGACCAAAGTGCGATACCCCCGTGAATATTTCCCTCAGTGCATCTATTTGATATGAAAGAGGATCAAACATTGCGATAATTTTTATTCCTTGGGGGGCACTTTCTAAAGGAAATATGGCTCCTGAAAGAAAGAAGACTGGCATTATTATAAAATTCATTATCATTGGAAATGCCTGCATGTCTTGTACCTTGCTTGCGAGCGCTGTTCCTAAAGCTGTGAAAACAAATGCAAGAAGAAACATAAATAGCAATGCTAAAGGTAGAAGCGCCAAATTTAATGGTTTGAATCCAAATAATAAAGTTATCAAAAGAAGAATTATCCCTTGGATTAAAGCAACTGTTGCTCCACCTAGAGTTCTTCCAAGAAAGATGCTAAATCTTGAAGATGGAGAAACTAAAGTCTCTTTTAAGAAGCCTAGTTGTCTGTCCCAAATAACTTCCATTCCAGAGAACATTGCCGTGAATAAGATGCTCATGCCTATAATTCCTGGAGCTAGGAACTGAATATAATCTCCACTACCTGCTTGGGCATAGATTGGTCCGAGTCCAAATCCTAGGGCCACTAAGAATAAAACTGGTTGAGCTAACGAACCTATTATTCTAGATCTGGTTCTCCAATATCTTATGAGTTGCCTAAGCCACATCACATAAATTGCGTTAGTCATCTGTTCCCCCAAGTTTTAGCAGAAGCCCGAATTTTATCTATTGCTCCTCCTGATTCATCCCTTATTTCATGACCTGTAAGGTTTAAGAATGCCTCTTCAAGGGATTTAGATTTAGTTTGTTTTTTTAGTTTAGTAGAAGTTCCCATAGAGATTATTTTTCCATGGTCTATTATTGCTATCCTATCTGCGTATGCCTCTGCTTCATGCATGTAATGGGTTGTGAAAAAGACAGTCATGCCCTCATTTTTGTTTAAGTTTATTATATAGTCCCACATTTTATTTCTTGTTTGAGGGTCAAGACCGAGAGTTGGCTCATCAAGAAATAAAATTTTTGGGTGGTGAATCAATCCACGAGCGATTTCAAGGCGCCTTTTCATTCCCCCTGAGAATGTTTTGATAAAATTATTTCTTTTATCCCATAAATCAACAAGCTTTAATAGGAATTCTATCCTTTCTTCAGATAATCTCTTGGGGACCCCATATAGTGCTGAATGAAATTTTAAGTTTTCTAATGCAGTCAGTTCATTATCTAAGCTAAAATCTTGAAAGACTATTCCAAAAGAAGATCTTGCTTGATGTTGTTGTTTGATGGGATCAAACCCATTGAGAGATACATTTCCAGATGTTGGTTTTAGCATTGTTGTTAGCATTCTAATTGTTGTGGTCTTCCCTGCTCCATTTGGACCAAGAAATGCAAACACTTCTCCCTTGTCAACCGAAAAGGAAATATTATCTACTGCTGTGAAACTTTTAAATTTTTTAACCAAATTCCTTACTGAGATTATCTTTTCTTTATCATCCATTTTAGGTATGGGCATATGGGCTTTAAAAGATTTTTGTGAGCAAAAAAATTAGGTAAATGGAAAACCTGAAGGTTATATAAAAATTAATTGAATTGGGGGTGTGATTTTGAGATTTATGATTTTGGATTAAAAACGTTTAATAATACTGGATTATTATCTGTAAAAGAGAATGATGATAGAAAATATTTATGGGAACGTGTTCTATTTTTTGCAATTGACATTCAAGCCAGAAGTATTATGGAATGTTGTTCCCCTTGCAATCGCTACTATCCTAATCGTTATATATTTTCAGAGATATAAGGGTGAAAATCCTGGATGGAATAGTTATCTCACGAATTCTTTAGTGCTTTTGTTTGTATCTCTTGCTTTGCTCAGGCATATTTACAGTATAGATAGTGAGGGGGCGCTGAACTTCATTACTTATCAGGCCAAAAGCATTGCCTCTGTGTTTTTATTACTTATTGGAACAATTATTTTAAGGTTTAATTTTGAACATCTTCTCCCCGAGAAAATTGCAAAATACTTAAGTTCTCCATTGTTAGTCAATTTAGGAGCTTACGCAGTGATATTATTTGTTTACTCCGAAAAAAATATCTATGGGGAGGAAGCAATTGCGTTGATAGTAATAGTATTATTGCTTGCATTAATAGTAAATATATCTAAAATTCCCCTTAGTAGATTATTTGTGTATGTAGAAAAAGAAAAAGAAAAAGAAGTGGTAAAAAATATTAAAGAAAGCAAATACCAAATAAAAGAACTCAAGAATAAGGCAAAAGAAATAGAGAAAGACCTTAAATATAATAAGCTCAAGGAACTTGATAAACAGAAGAAAAAAGCAATAAAATTAAAAAAAATAATTAAAAAATGAACATTCAGGAAATAGCTGAGAGAATGGAAAAACTTGACAATTGGAGCCTTGAGGGTAATTCAATAACCAAGACATTTGAATTTGAGAATTTTAAACTTTCATTGGAATTTGTGAATAAAGTGGGAGAGATAGCTGAAGAAATGAATCATCACCCAGATATTTTAATCAATTATAACAGAGTTAAGCTTGTCCTGATTACCCATCATGCTAAAGAAATTACTGAAAAAGATTTTGATGTTGCCGGAAAGATAGATTTGATAGAAAAGAAGGTTTAAAATATATCTTTCTTAGGATTTTAATATGATAAAAAGCGGGTTAAAAGTTACAGTTGGGATATTTTTAGGAGTTCTCCTTATCATAACAAGTGTTGGATTTATAATTTTGGGATCTGTAGGGATAGTGATAGATACAGATAATGTAAACAATGCTATAATAGAAATATTAAATGATTCTATAGATGAGGGGGTTGAAAATAATTTAGATAGTAAGACATTGACTGAGTTGTATCAGAAGAGTCTGGAAAGATGTGGTTTTCTTAATGGAACTCTTAATGAACTTGATGGATTGGAAATTAATTGTAGTATGATTACATCCGGAAATATCGAAGGATTTAAAGAATCTTATAAAAATGAGCTCAAAGTTGCAGTGGCTAAAAAGATAGATATTGCAGAAATAGAAAATAAAATATCCCTCATAAGAACAGGTTCGATAATAATGGGGATTGCATCAATTCTTTTCGTCATATCTATTTTATTTATTCTTGGGACTATGGGGATTGTGATAATAGGTGTGGCTAATGTAATTGGAGGGATGTTGCTTTTTGGAGTTGGGATAATAAAGGCGAGGGCGGCTTTCATTATACAAGGCACATTCTCTAATTCTCTTGGGCTAGTGAAAATTCCGAATGCCTTAGAAATTTTAATAGAAAGATTTGCTGAAGTAATTTATTCAGGACTTCTTATCCAACTTGTGTTGGGAGTAATACTGGTCATAGTTGGAATCATTTCTGTAATATTAATCACATATCGCAAGATTAAGAATAAAAGAAAGCTTAAATAGAGATTTTGTATATTTAATATATGAATGTCAGCAAAATCATGAGAGTTGCTATTGCAACAGATAAAAATATCTTGATAGGTGAAGCGGCAAAACTGATGATTAAAAAGAGAATTAGTAGTCTTATCTTTATCAAAGAGAATAAACTTGAGGGGATTATAACTAGGGAAGATGTAGTTAGGAATTTTGGGAAAGAAAAAACAATTTCTTCTGTAATGGGTAAGAACATTATCTCAATATCTCCTGAAGAAAGTCTTGAAAAAGCCAGCAAGATTATGAAAAAGAATAGAATATCTCATCTTCCAGTTGTTAAGGATGGCGAGTTAGAAGGAATAATTAGCTCGAGGGACATTGCACTTGCGTTGTGCAAGAGTGAGGGGGGCGAATTTGTCTTTGAATAATCCTATAATTTGGCTTAATGCATTAGTATTGATATTGGCAATTCCTATAGGCCTTGTAATTGCATGGGCTTCAAGAGATGAGCTAATTCAGGGAAGAAAATGGTTCAGAATTCTCATTATCTTTTCAATCGCAGGTGTCTTGTGGTTTTGGCTAATTGGATATAAATATGCAAGTCTTTCTGCAGCATTTATTTTGATTGTAGCTATAATAAGCCTTATCAAGAGTAAAGATCCTGAATGGGCAAAAAAAAGGAGAATCTAATTTTGAGTAGTTAGATTTTTAAGGGATGGAGGCAAATTAAAATAATGGAACCTGGAAGACCAGAAGAAGAGATTCTAGAATTTTGGAAGAAGAAAAGAATATATGAAAAACTAAAGAAGAAAAACTCTTCTGGGAAAAAATTTTATTTTATGGATGGACCTCCCTATGCCTCGGGGCATATACATATGGGGACTGCGTTAAACAAAATCCTTAAGGATATTGCTATTAGATCAAAGAGGGCTCAGGGATATGATGTATTTGACAGGCCGGGGTATGATACTCATGGATTGCCTATAGAATTTCAAGTTGAGAAAGAAATAGGAAGCAAATCAAAGAAAGATATTGAAAAATATGGCATAGCAAATTTTGTTGCCAAATGTAAGGATTATGCAACAAGATATATTGATGTTATGAATGAAGAATTCATAAATTTAGGTGTCTGGATGGATTGGGATAATCCTTATTTGACATTGAATGATGAGTATATTGAAGCTATATGGGATGTTATGAAGAGTGCAGATAACAAGAAACTTCTGTATCTTGGGAGTTACCCTGTGCATATATGTCCTAGATGCGAGACTGCAGTAGCATTTAATGAAATAGAATATAACAAACAAGAAGATAATGCAGTATTTGTAAAATTTCCATTGAAGGACAATAAGAACACTTTTTTGATAATCTGGACAACTACTCCATGGACACTTCCTGCTAATACTGGTATTATGGTACATCCGGACTTGACATACCAGGAGGTAGAAGTTTCAAATGGTGAAAGATGGATAATAGCGAAGGATCGTGTCCAAGAATTGATGAGCAAGACTGAAAGAGGGTTCACCTTGAAAGATGAGTATCTTGGAAAGAAGATGGAGGGATGGGAATATACTAATCCTCTGTCGCATAATCTTGATATGAAAATCAAAAATGGATATAGGATTGTTTTGTCAGCAAGATACGTTAGCGTTGAAGATGGATCTGGTCTTGTGCATTGTGCCCCAGGACATGGAAAGGAAGACTATGAAGTTGGAAAGGAGAATAATCTTGATTCTCCCTGCCCTGTTGCTATTGATGGCTCTCTTACAAATGAAACTGGGAAATATGCTGGAAAAAAAGCTAGGATTGTTGATAAGGAAATAATTGAAGATCTTGAAAGAGATGGATTTTTAGTTCATATGCATAAGTATACTCATGATTACCCAAATTGCTGGAGATGTAAGACTGCATTGTTGATGGTTTCACAGCCTCAATGGTTTCTGAAAATATCTGGAATCCATGACAAGTTGATAAGCGAAAACCAGAAAACAAACTGGGTTCCTGAATGGGCAAAACTTAGGATGAAAGCGTGGCTTGAAGGAATTTCTGACTGGCCAATTTCTAGGGAAAGGTATTGGGGAACTCCATTACCTATTTGGATATGTGGGGGCTGTGATAATAAAAAAGTTATTGGGAGCTTGGACGAATTAAAAAAGTTATCTGGAAAGAAAATAATTGATATTCATAGACCTGAAATAGATAAGATTGAGATTGGATGCACTTGTGGGGGAAAAATGAAGAGAATATTGAGCGTTTTAGATGTTTGGTTTGACGCAGGAGTATCTAGTTGGGCAGCCTTGGGATATCCTTCTAAGAAAGAAGCTTTTAAAAAATTCTGGCCTGCTGATCTTAATATTGAAGGACCAGATCAGTTTAGAGGTTGGTGGAATTCACAGATTATTTTGTCTGTGATTGGATTTGATAAAAAACCATTTGAGAACATCTCTGTCCATGGAATGGTATTAGATGTAGAGAAAAAGAAAATGTCAAAATCTGTTGGAAATATAACTGCTCCAAAAGAGATTGTTGCCAAATATGGAAGGGATTATTTAAGATATTACTTTGCAAAATCCTCTAAGGGGGAAAATATTTCATTTAATGAAAATGAATTTAAAGACATTCAGGGATTTTTTAGGGTTCTTTTAAATGTAAACACTTTTGTTAACCAGCTAGATAATAAAAAATCTAAATTTAAAGCTGAAGACAAATGGATATTGTCAAAATACAATTCAACATTGCGAGATGTCTCGGAGAGTTTTAATAAATATAAATTTTTTGAGGGAGTTAATAGAATGGAAGACTTTCTTGTAAAGGATTTGAGCAGAACATATATTCAAATGATACGTGAAAGGTCTGATGAGACATTTGGTATACTAAATGATATAAGAATTGGAGTAATTAAGATGCTTGCTCCAGTGATTCCATTTACAACAGAAAAGATTTGGCAGGAATTGAGATCACTGAAACTAGTCCCAGAAGAAAGTATACATCTTAGTAACCTTCCAACTGCTGATAAAAAAATGATTGATGAAAAACTTCAAGAAGAATTTGATGTAGCTCTTCAGATTATTGAAAAAGGCCTGGCTGAAAGAGATAAGGAAAAAATTGGATTGAGGTGGCCATTGGCAAGCGCAACATATGAGACAGAGAAGATAATATCTAAAGATATCGAGGAGATAATCGCTATGCAATTGAATGTCAAGAAGATAAAAAGGAAGAGTATAAAAAATAATGTCAGCCTAAATGTTGTTCTCGACGTCAAAATGACCCCTGAACTTGAAGCTGAGGGTTTTGCAAGAGAGATATCAAGAAGAGTTCAGGTTGAAAGAAAGAAAAATGGACTTAAAAAAGAAGATATGATAGATTTAAAGATAGGCTCAAATGCTGAAAATCTTAAAATTTTAAGATCTCAAGAGAAATTCCTGAAAGAAAGAACAAATTCAAAATCTATTGAATTTATCGTCGATAAAATAATAAAAAATGGAGTTGTTTTCCAGGTGAAGGAAAAAGAATTTTCCCTCTTATTTTCGTAATTATAGAGAAACAAACTGGAAAACATTTAAATACTCTCTGACCTTATATTTTTTAACTTAGGGTAGACAATAATGATAGTTAATGATGAGTTTTTAAGCAGACTGAGGAAAATATTTGATCTTAATTTGTATGAAGTGAAGGTTTGGACATCACTTTTGTCTAGGGGGGTATCCACAGCAGGAGAGTTAAGCAATATTTCTGATGTTCCAAGAAGTAGAACTTATGATATTTTGGAGTCTCTTGAAAAGAAAGGATTTATTGTCATGAAATTAGGAAAACCAATTAAGTTTATTGCTCTTAAACCTGATGAAGTTATTGAGAGAGTAAAGAAAAACCTGGTTGTTGATGCTCAGGAAAAATCAAAGAGGCTTGAAAGATTAAAGGGTGATGAGGTCCTTGGAGAACTTAATGGACTTTTCACCAACGGAATCAAATTTATTGAACCTTCTGACCTTTCTGGAAGCATTAAGGGTAGGCAAAATATGTACAATCATCTTGATATGATGATTAAGAATGCTGAAAAGAATGCATTGATTGTTACAAGTGCTGATGG
This sequence comes from Candidatus Pacearchaeota archaeon CG10_big_fil_rev_8_21_14_0_10_34_76, assembly GCA_002763075.1. Classification (GTDB taxonomy): domain Archaea; phylum Nanobdellota; class Nanobdellia; order Pacearchaeales; family GW2011-AR1; genus 1-14-0-10-34-76. The sequence continues at coordinate 71,869 of PFDB01000017.1, forward strand.
TCTTAGTAGGAAGATGGAAGCACTTATGTCTGCTTTTGAAAATGCTAAAAAAAGAGGAGTTAATATTAAGATTGCGGCACCTATAACTCCTGCTAATTATAAAGTTGCTAAGGAACTTTCAAGATTTGCTGATGTGAGGTCTACTAATAATCATCATGGAAGATTTGTTGTAATTGATGATAATCAATTGATGTTCATGCTTCTTGATGACAAACAAATTCATCCAAATTATGATGTTGCTGTCTGGCTCTCTAGCGATTATTTTGCTAATACTATAACGAAGATGTTTGACGCACATTGGAGAGATTTCACTCCATTGAGTAAGGTTAAAGTTAAGTGATCATTCACCGATTATTTTTATAAGAATTCTTTTATTCCTCTGTCCATCAAATTCTCCGTAAAATATCTGTTCCCATGGGCCGAAGTCTAATTTTCCATTTGTTACTGCAATAACAACTTCTCTGCCCATTATTGTTCTTTTTAAATGAGCATGTGCATTATCTTCTCCTGTGAGATTGTGGCTATATTTTTCTACATCAAAAGGAGCAAGATATTCAAGCCAATCCAAAAAATCTTTCTTCAACCCTAACTCTTCATCGTTTATGAAAACTGAAGAAGTTATGTGCATTGAGTTCACAAGACATAAACCTTCTTTTATTCTAGATTCATCGAGAGCTTCCTCTACTTCTGATGTGATATTAACTATCTCTTTTTTCTCTTTTGTTCTCAATGATAGGTATTTTGTATGAGATTTCATTTTTTGTTCATTAGTTTTTCTTCTAATCTTTCAATCAATTCAACCTGAGCAGGATTTATCTTTTTCTTTGCTATATCCGCGGGGAAAAAATCTGCCTTGTCAACTTCTGGGATTTTTATGAACTTTCCAGAGAGGTATGGATATTCTATATTAACAAATGAGGAGCACATCAATAATCCTGACCAGTTCCCTGGAAATGCCCATGCATGGACTATCTTATTGTTTTTTTGTTTTATAGAATCTAAGTAAATGTAATCCTCTGAATTTTCTGGAGGAGATATGCCTGTTTCTTCCTTAAATTCTCGTCTTGCGTTTTTTAGTAGGCTTTGTATGTCAAATTTATTATCATCCACTTCTCCTTTGGGAATGCTCCATGCTCCTTCGTCTTTATTCTTCCAAAATGGACCACCTGGATGAACAATAAAAACAAAAAGATTGTTATCTTTTAATTTATACATTACAAGTCCAGTTGATATTCTTGGCATTTTAAATTAAGAACAAGTTTGCTTTTATAATTAATTGTAAATTTAATCCCTGAAGAGGAGACCCGACATTATAGTAAAGCCAAGGTGTCCTCTTCCAGGAAAAAGAGGTGATGTGTCACTTAAGGTGACTATGATTCCTAAATCAGCCAGTATATATTGGACCTGATGGAGCAAGGCCTGCCTTGGCTGTCTTTAGGTAATATTCTTCTATCTTTTTGTAACGTTTTGCAGTTTCTTCTGAGACTGATGGCTTGACTTTAACTAATGCTTCTTCGAAATCTTCCATTGTGACTTTGTCTGCTTTGATATTTTTTCTAAGTGCATGAATTGCAGCTTCTCTTGCAAAACTTTCAATATCTGCACCTACAAATCCCTCTGTTTTTCTTATCAATACATCCATCTTTACAGATTTATCGAGAGGCATGTTCTTTGTGTGTATCTCAAATATTTTTTTCCTGCTTTCTAAGTCAGGGACATCTACTAAAACAATCCTGTCGAACCTTCCTGGCCTGAGTAATGCAGAATCTAACATGTCTGGGCGATTTGTGGCTGCTATCACTGTAACGTCCTTCAAACCCTCTAACCCATCCATTTCTGCTAATAGTTGATTTAGAACTCTTTCTGTAACTTTTGTTCCTACCTCTAATCCTCTCTTGCCTGCAAGTGCATCTATCTCATCAAAGAATACTATACATGGGGCAACTTGTCTTGCTCTTTCAAAAACCTTTCTTACTCCTTCTTCTGATTTTCCTACCCACATAGATAATAATGATGGGCCCTTTACCTGAATGAAGTTTGCTTCAGCCTCTGTCGCTACTGCTTTTGCTAACATTGTTTTTCCTGTTCCTGGAGGGCCATATAAGAGAACTCCTCTTGGAGGCTTTATACCCATTCTTTCAAAGCTATCTCTATGCTTTAGAGGCCATTCTACAGCTTCTTTCAACATCTGTTTCGTGACTTCAAGTCCTCCGACCTCTTCCCATTTTATGTTAGGAGATTCTACAAGTACTTCTCTCATGGCTGAAGGCCTTACAACCTTTAGAGCTTCTTCAAAGTCATTCATAGAGATTATCATTTTATCTAACATCTCTTGAGGTATCTCTTTGTCATCTTCTAACTTCATTTCTGGAAGCAACTTTCTTAAAATATTCATTGCAGCTTCCTTTGCTAAAGATGCAAGATCTGCTCCTACAAACCCGTGAGTTTTGCCTGCCAATACTTCTAGTTTGACAGTTTTATCGAGAGGCATATTTCTTGTATGGATTTTTAATATATTTAATCTTCCTGCTTTATCAGGAACAGATATTTCTATTTCTCTGTCAAATCTTCCTGGGCGTCTTAGTGCTGGATCAAGAGAATTAGGCCTGTTGGTTGCACCTATAACTATTACTCTTCCACGAGATTGAAGACCATCCATCATTGTAAGAAGTTGCGAAACAACTCTCCTTTCCACTTCTCCCTGGACTTCTTCTCTCTTTGGAGCTATTGCATCTATCTCATCTATGAATATTATTGTTGGAGCATTTTTTTCTGCATCTTCGAAGAGGTCACGAATTTTCTTTTCAGATTCTCCATAGAATTTGCTCATTATTTCTGGACCATTTAACAACACAAAATTTGCTTCTGACTCATTCGCTACTGCTTTTGCTAGAAGTGTTTTTCCTGTTCCTGGAGGACCGTGTAAAAGAACTCCTTTTGGAGGTTCAATGCCTAAACGATCAAACACTTCTGGATGTTTCAAAGGAAGTTCTGCCATTTCTCTAACTTTCTTTATTTCTTCTTTGAGGCCTCCTATATCCTCATAGGTGACATCTGGAAAAGATTCTTCTGCCATGTCTACAGCCTTTGCATTCATTACTATCTCTGTTTCTTCAGTGATTATAACTGGTTGACTTGGACTTGCAGAAGTTACAACAAATCTTACTCTTTGAAATCCTGAAAATCCAAAACCTGATCCAAAAAGCTCCTCTATGTCTCCAAAAATATCTGACATGTCATGCATTAAGTCTTTTCTTCTTTGGGCGCCTCCCAATGAGATAATATCTCCCTTTACTATTGCTCTTCCTAGTAATCCGTTTCTAAAAAATTCAGGATCTCCCTGTACAACAATCCCTTGCTGTGCCGGAGCTAAAGAAATCTTTTTTGCATTTTTTACAGATGACTTTTTTATTGTCACTAATTCACCAATTCCTGTTTTTGCATTTCTTCTAATTAGGCCGTCTATTCTGATTATACCTTCTCCGACATCTGCCGGATATGAACGATCAACAATTGCAACAGTCTCTCTGTCTCCTTTTATAGAAATGATGTCTCCTCTTTTTAGATCAAGAGATTTCATTACCTCTGTATCTATTCGGGCTACGCCCTTATATGCGTCATCCTGTAACGCTTCTAATACTTTTAATTTAACTTCTGTCATTTTTCATCTCCAAACATTAAACTTATTTTTCTCATGTCCTCGAAGCATAACCTAACCATGTCGTCCATCATCCTTTCTTGCTTGTGTATGAAATCTACCATCTCCTTTGGGATGCTTATGGCGTGGCTGTTTCCAACAACCCGAAGTTTTACATTATAAGTCTTTCCCCTTATGTTATTAAACCCTTCAAAGTTTGCTAAATCAGTCGGATGAATGATTTGATCGTTGCATGAGGGACATTTAACTGCTCTTAATTTATATCCTTGTTTTTCTACTGCCACCTGATTCATACGTATATTGCATTTTGTGCAGAGTATCTTGGTATCAAATATATCTGTCATGTTAGTGGTCTTCGTGTATACTATTAGGGATATACTGGAACTATTTAAACATTTCGGTGATTTAGGAAAGATTTGATTGCTTATGATAATGGGATCTTGAGAGTTTGTTGAGGCCTGTACTAAATTTGGAGTCAAGATTATTTGTATAGCTATTTGAGTTTTTTAAGTAACTATAACAAGAGTATCAGGTTGGAGATTAATGAGAACCATTTATGGGAAATCAAAAAAATACCTTCCAAGGTATAGAAATAAACTTAGTCAAACAATTTAAAAAGTATTTTTTCTATTCGATGTAATGAATATTCTTAATCATGTAAAAAGATTTTGGAAGTATCTAAAAAAAGATAGCTGGGATTCATGGATTGTGTCATTAATATTGACATTTCTTATAATCAAATTCATATTTTTCCCTGCAATATCTATTGTTACTGGAAGCCCCTTGCCACTTGTTGTTGTTGAATCCTGTTCCATGTATCAGAATAGTGATTTTGATAATTGGTGGGAAAGAAACGGAGTATGGTATGAAAAAAGAGGAATTTTCAAGGAAGATTTTAAGGAGTTTCCATTTGACTCGGGACTTAACAAAGGAGATGTGATAATTGTCTGGGGAAGAAGTAATTATGGCCTTGGAGATATAATAATCTTTGATGCAGATTATAGATTTCCATTAATACATAGAATAATCCAAGAAAAGCCTTTTGGGACTAAGGGAGATAATAATTTTGGTCAGTTAAATGAAGAAACCAAAATTTCTGAAGACCAAATAATTGGAAAGGCAGTTGCAAGTATTCCAGGTATTGGATGGTTGAAACTAATTTTCTTTGAGGGAAGCAAAGATGAAAGTCAAAGAGGATTCTGCAAGTAACCAAAAGCTTAAAATACTCCCAGTTCTTATTGACCGACATGGAATTCTGTCCTAAATGTGGGAGTGTTATTCTAATGAATGATAAGAAAGCGAGTTGTGCTAGATGTAGTTATAAGCCGAAGGGAACCATAAAGATACAGAGTACTGAAAGCATAGCAAAGGGGTCTGGAATTGTGATAATTGATGAGAGAAAAGCAAACACAAATCCTGTTGTTCAAATCAAGTGTCCTAAGTGTAAGAACAATGAAGCCTATTTCTGGACATTGCAAACAAGGTCCGGAGATGAATCTGAGACGAAGTTCTATAAGTGCAAGAAGTGCGATTATACTTGGAGAAAGTATAGATAATCATTAACACTCTTTAGGTAAATTTAAAAACATTTTATTTCTCTTTTCAGTATGGCCTCGTAGCTCAGCCTGGTTAGAGCACTGGACTCTTACTACAACTTTTCTTAGAAAGAAAGGTTCTAGGAGTCAAAAGAACTATGATAGTTCCAAGACTTGGATAGGAGAGATCCAGGTGTCGGGGGTTCAAATCCCCTCGAGGCCATTTCGTAACTGGGATTTGAATGCAGTTCAGAGAATTGAAAATTCTGTTCCGAATTCTCCAATATGTTCTAATGTTCATGTAAAATCAACAGGTGAGACATGCTTAAATATCGTCATTTTCTCATTAGACCATGAAATTCAACCCAAAACTGAAACAAGATATTGCAAAATATTACGATTATGTTCTGATAGTAGAAGGAGAAAAAGATGTAGAAGCTATGCAAAACATAGGGTTTGATGAAGTATATCCAATCCATAAGACATCTGTTCCATTGAGAGAAAGAGTTGCTGCGCTCTCGGAAATAATTGGAAAGAAAAAAAGAGTGTGCATTTTGACTGATTTTGATAAAAAAGGGAAGAAACTTTATATGACCTTAAAGCCAATGTTCCAAGAACAAGGAATGAAACTTGACTCATCATTGAGAGGGCTCTTCATAAAGGCAGGAATTTCACACATTGAAGGTATTGATACTTTTTTGACAAGAGTCAGAGATATTAACTGAATATTTTTAGAAGTAATCCTATAGTTATTAGAAATATTCCGAAAATTGTCCAAAATTGCTCTTTTCTAATATCTTCAAGAACGTATCTGTCTATTTTCTTATCCTTTCGCATCTTCATATGGACCCTTAAAACTGCCACACCTATGAATAATGTGCCTAAATAGTCAAAAATCCCAGGTATCGCCTCTTTTAAAATCATATTATCCTATAAGTTTTTTTATATTCTCTATGTTATTAGCAACTTCTGTTCCTTTCTTTGTTAGCTTAATAAGTTTCATTCTTCCTTTCTTCTCAAACACAACAAGGCCAAGCCTTTCTAACGCTTGGAGAATCTTCACAGCATGACTGTATGTACAATCCACTTCTTTTGCAAGCAGACTTCCATATCTTGCTCTGGACAATTTTTTTAGAGCTACCAGCATCAAGGCCGGTTTCCTTCTGAAGAACACGTCAAAGTTATCTTTCATTCTACAACCTCTCCGGGTTCTAGGAGTCCAGGGAATATTTTATCTTTCATCTTGATATATAGGTTAAATCCTATATATTCCAACCATTATATAGCTTTTAAAGTTTTCTGCCAGAGTGTTATCTAAGAGAGTAGTTAATTCATTTAACTGGATTTTAGTGTTTTGAGTGAATGTTTTAAAAAGAATGTTTTATTCTAGTTTATATGGGACAGATGTCCTAATGAGTTTGCCTTAGAAAAATATGACATATAAACAAGATACCGGATATTACGATAAAACAATTGATGAAAATCCATTATTGACTAAACTTGAAGAACGTGATTTAACAATAACTAGGATGGAAGGAGATTGTGAAGGAAGCAAGGCAGCTAGGGATAGATTGATAAATTCTAATCTTAGATTGGTCAAAAGTATAGCCTCAGATTATACCGATAGGGGGATCTCTTTTGAAGATTTAGTTGAGATGGGAATTATTGGATTAATAAAAGCAATTGATGGATTTAAACCTGGAAAGGGATATAAGTTATCTACTTATGCAGACGATAGCATACGGAGAAACATTGAAAGGGAGTTGAATTATGAAAATCCTTGTCTAATAAGAGTACCTCTTGAAACATTGAAAACCTGTGGAAAGCTTGATAAAAAAATAAGAGAGTTATACCCTGGAGAAAGGGTTGTAGATGAGCAGGAAATATTAATGGTATTGAAGAGACATTTTCCTAATAAGAATGCCAATAGCACAATGAGGGCTTATGAAATATATAAGGGAAGGGTAACTAAGCTAGAATTTGATATAGATGGTCAAGAAAGAACTGATTTTGAGAATTTAGATGAGGGCTTGGTAGTTAAAATATTGGAAGATGCTCAAAGGCATGGAGAAATAGATGAAATAGAGTTACAGATTATAGAGATGAGATTTGGATTAAATGGGCAGACTGATGTTGGACCTATGTGTTATACAGATATAAGTAGGAAAACCAAAATTGATAGAACGAGAATAAGACAGATAATGGATAGAGCACTTTTAAAGCTTAGAGAAAATGATCTCTTTTGTCAAATTGATTGTGGATTAAGGGAACCATTATAAATCTAGGCTTCTAAAAGAATTTATGAGAAAAAAATTGAAAATACTTGCTGCGTCAGATTTGCATGGAGATTCAAGGGCTACAAGAAGACTTGCAACAAAAGCTGAGAAAGAGAATGTCGATGTTGTTGTACTATGTGGGGATTTGACTGGTTTTGTTCAAACAAAGGACATAATAAAACCATTCAAGGATAAAAATCAAAAGGTAATTATTTTGCCCGGAAATTGGGATAGCTTTGCAACAACTGATTTTTTAGCAAGTTTTTATGGTGTGAGAAACATACATGGATATTCTGCGATATATGATAAAATAGGTTTTTTTGGAGCTGGGGGTGCAGATGTAGGCCCGTTCACTAGAATAAGCGAAAGAGAGCTTATGAATACATTATCAAAAGCACACACTGGTTTGAAGGGAATCGAAAAAAAAGTTATGTTGACACATATGCATCCTGCAGGGAGTAAATCAGAATTTTCGGGAATAGATGGGAGTGAAGCAATAAGAAAGGCAATTAAAAAATTCAAGCCAGATATTTTATTACATGGGCATATTCATGAAGCTGCTGGAATTGAGGAATTGATTGGGAATACTAGAGTAATTAATGTTGGCAAGGAAGGAGTTATCCTTGAGCTCTAAAAAATTTCAATAGGTTTATATAATATTATTCTAGGGATAATGGATGGAGCAGAAAGAACTTCTTGATTTTTTTGAAAAAGAATTCTTAAAAATTAAAGCAGATCTTGGGTTTAAGGCTGGGCTTGATGAGATTGATAAGATTTTTTTTGTGAAAGACATGATATTAAAAGAGGGATTTGTAAGTGAAATGCTTTCGAGACAGATATGCACTAGAATTACAGAGACTCTGATGCAATGGAATTCATATGTCTATAATTTGATATTTCCAAATCCGGGAGATATGATACTGGGATCAGAAAGCAAGGCGATAAGTCAGGAAGACAAGAATGAACTCTGGAAACTAATGAGGAAGTCAATGGAGCTTGTTAGTAGGAATAGTATTATAGGATTGAGCAAGGATAAAAAAATAGAAGCAAAATTTATTGATGATTCATTAGATTTTTGGAATATGAAATTTAATCCTAAGGTAATTGAAATTGTTAAGAAAATTAATTCTGAATGGGGCAAGTAAAACATCTATAATTTTAATGGTTAAAGGAATAACCTTGCTGTAATTTCATAAGAAACAATTAGGCCCAGATTATTTTATAGAAGAGATATAAATGCTTAAATATAATTATTTCAGTATAAATAGATGATTAAAAAAGAGCGTCTTGTTTATTATTTATTAATGTCAATAATTATTGTCTTTTCTGCTTTGATTATGCTGTTTGTTTCGTGGATTGAAACAGGACAAAATACAATTGATGGAGAAACGAGAAGTTCTTCACAATCTTTGGAGGAGTTCTGTAATCAAGCTGGGTTGAATGCATTGTCTTGTTCTTATAATGATGAAGAGGTTAAAGTTACTGTTGAAGGGAATCTGGAAGAGATAGATTCCATAAATTTTGTTTTTGGAGATCCCGTAGAAGAGATCGGAGGCACATTAAATCAGAAGATCTATTTTTCCCCTCTTATTAATTTTGTAGAGAAGAGTATAGATGCGCTTTCATTTTTACCATTTACTAAGAAAGTGGATTTTTCAACGGAAAGTTCAGAGTTTAAATTTCCAAGAGATGAAGTTTCAGAGGTAGATTATGTTCAAGTGTCTGCTGTTTCTAGTGTATTAGGGGATTGTTCTCCTAATGTTGCTCCTAAAATTTGTCAAAGAAGTGAAGATAAGGATGATGGAACTCCTGGAGGTGGAAAAAGCGGTGGTGGAGGAGGTGGAGGAGGCGGTGGAGGAAATGGAAATCCTCCTGCTTGTTCTAATGGCGTTGATGATGATGGAGATGGTTTGATTGATTTCCCTGTTGATCCTGGATGTCAAAGCACAGATGATGGAGATGAAACTGACGAGGTTAATGGTGGAGAATGCGGAGATATCGGGGACTCTGATGGAGACAACATATGCGATAATGCTGATTCTTGTCCTAATGATTATTATAATGACATTGATGGAGATGGAGTTTGTGGAGATATAGATAACTGCCCATTGGACAGCAACTCTAATCAGGTTGACTCTGATGGAGATGGTATTGGTGACGCATGTGATGTTGCCGATTTCTGTCTAAATCTTGTACAAGATATTGAAGAGGAGGGCATTGATTGCGGTCCTATATGTGGAAACAATTGCCCGAAAGTCATATTTGAAGATTATTTCAATGATGGAGATTATACAGATGTTGAAGGGGAGAAAGGTCTTAGTTGGACACTAATTGAAGGAGATGCCTTAATAACTGACTCCGATAAAAAATTGGGACTTAGAAGAATTGGAAATTCTACAGTCATCTCAAACCAAATAATGCCTGGCGAGTATACTCTGGAATTTGACATCTATGTCACTTATAGTTATGCAAGAGAAATTATCCTGTTCTACCAAGACTCAGAAAATTATTATGGCTTTGACTTGAAAACTATTTACAGAATAATGGATGGAGAGAAAACCACTATAAGCGATCCAGATTTCAGCAATTTTATGAATTTACCTCATGCGAGTGGAGCTTATGGGAAATACAAGATATATGTAAAGAACGATGGGACTTCAATAAACTTCAAAGTGGATAAAGGTGCTTGGAGCAATGGGGTAGACTTTTTGATTGACACTAAAGACACAAATCCTCAAGCAGTAGCTAAATTCAATGATGGAAGCATTGGTTTTAGAAGCATAGGAGAATCTATGGAACAGACTCCTTGGGTGAAGATTGACAACATCACAGTCTATGATGCTCTGAAGAAAGATGAAAGGCCATGGCCAATAACTGATTTTTATGTTGATGTAAACATTGGAGATGATAACAATGAAGGTACTCAAGGAAATCCTTTCAAGAGTGTGCAGAAGGCAGCATATAAAATGCTTGCAGGAGACAGCGCCTATATAATGCCTGGATTATACAGAGAAGGAGACATAATAATCAATAGCTCTGGGAAAAATGGTTATCCTATAAGTATAATTGGAGCAAACCCTTCGCAGAGAGCAGTAATAGACGGAGCAATAAAACTTGATGCAAGTGCGTGGACCTTGCATTCAGAAAATATTTATAGAACTACGATTGATTGGGAACCTACTTCATTGTACTGGGGGATAACTCCGATGTTCATAGCTCAAGATCCAAACCAAGAAGACCCTGAAGACCAGCTCATGCTTGAGTATTTCATGCCGGTTCCCTTTGATGAAAATAATGACCCTGCAGTTAACATCAGTGAGGAACTTAAAGATAGTTCCTATTTCACTCAGTCTGATCCTGATTATTGGGATGGAGCTAGTGTTTTGATATATGGAGGATATGGAAATTCAATTGGAGAATATCAAGTTTTAGATTTTATACCGAGTGAAAATAAGATTGTTCATGAATTTGACCGATGGAGGGTGCTCCATCAAAATGATAAATATGCAATGATAAACCACCTATCTATACTTGACAAACCTGGAGAGTGGGTAATAAATGATAATGGTGATGGAACTTATGAAGTCTACGTCTGGCCGTATGGTGGACAAAATTTAGGAGATATAGAAATTGAGAGAAAAACCACTTTCTTAAGATTTGATTCACGATTTGTTAATGATTATCTTAATATAGAAAATTTAGAAATAAGAAAGTTTGTTGGTTCTGGAATAGACTTTTCTGCTCAATATGGAAGTGTGAAGCATTCTAAACTAAATAATCTTGAAGTGCACCACAACAAAGGTAGTGGAATAGTGTCTAGTTATAACAGTGACGATACGACTATAACTAACAATTACATTTATGCAAACTATTGGAACGGAATAAGTTTAGGAGGAAGAAATAACTGGGGATATCTGATAGAAAACAATACTATAACAAAAAACTTGGACAATGGAGTTTGGATGGGTGGAGGGTTTAACGGATATGTAAATGGAGATGTGTTATTCAAAAATAATAATGTCTCGTTCCAAGGGTCAAGAAGAAGGCACCCAGACAACATACAGATACATCAAGTGAAGAATGTAACATTCATAGGGAATTATTTTGAACAGGAAGGGCATCAAAATGGATGGTTCCAATACAGCGATGAGATATATCTAATAAACAATGTTTTCAAGAATGGAAATCTTGGAGTAAACAGCGCAATTCACAGCTATCTGTACAATAATGTATTTGACCGTGCAGGCATAAGATATGACGCACACATACAGAACTATCCTTCTGACGATCCTGATTTCTATGCCCCTCAGTTTGCAGATATAAAGAACAATATTATAATCCAATCGAGTATTTCAATGCCTCCAGAACAATATTGGGATGCGTTCCATGTAGGATATAATCTTTACAGCCATATAGACGGAAGTTGGGGCAACTGGTATTCTCTATTTAACCTTGGGGAAGGAAGCATTGGAATTGATGAGAATACTGGAGGATATTTTGATTCGTCATACCACCTGGTTGATGGAAGCCCCCTTATAGATGCTGGAACGAGTGAACTTTCTGTTGGATTGAAAGTGGATAAAGAAAACAATAGAAGATATCAAGGTCTTTCTATTGACATATGTCCTTATGAATATCCTAATTCTTACAGCTATGAAGACTGCTCAAATGGAATAAAAGATGGAAATGAGGATGGTGTTGACTGCGGAGGAATTTGTGTAATAGATTCTGATGGTGATGGATATGGAATTGGCATGTGCTCTGGACAATTTGACTGTAATGACAATGATCCTGAGATAAACCCTGGGGCTGAAGAGATATGTGATGAAATAGACAATAATTGTGATGGAGTTCATCATCCTGATTATTACTTAGATGGAGATAACGATGGGGCTAACAATTGTGTGGATAATTGTCCTGTTGACTTTAATTCCGGACAAGAGGACATTGATTCTGATGATGTTGGTAATGTTTGTGATGCTTACACTACATTGGTAGATACATTTGATGAAAGGCTGAATGGAGCAGATGACATTAATGAAAGCAAGTCTCCTAATGGGCTTGCATGGAATGTTCTTGAGGGTGTTGGAGGAGTCACTATAAGCTCAGATATTGGAGGAAAAGTCTTGAATGTTCCTTACAGTGGATTTAACCAATCGATACCGGTTCTTGCTGTGAGCACAATTGGGGGAAAATGGAATGATTACACTTACAATATGAAGGTCAAAAAGGCTTGGGCTCCAACATTCACAGGACCAGTCATCTTTTACAAAGATGCTGGGAATTACTATGTTCTGAATCTAAGGGGAGGATTATATAAATATGTTGATGGAACCCCTGTTCTAATTGCTTCAACAAGCGAGGTTTCGTTTGCCCATTCAGAGAATTATTATAATAACTTGACAATAAAAGTCTATGAGGAAGGGAATAGCCTAAGATTTGATCTGACAAAGAATGGGGAATCTTCTGTGAGTGTTCTGGATAATAGTCCAACTTGGACTTCTGGAAGTATTGGAATGAGGAGAGAAAGCGGTCTGCAGTCTACTTACGATTGGATAAATGTAGAAGTTCCTGCAGTTTGTGGAAATGGAATTGTGGATGGAAATGATGTATGTGACGATGGAAATGATATTAATAACGATGAATGTGACAATAATTGTGGGATGGGTGGAGGAGCTCCAACTGGATCTCAAGATGACAGTCTTAATGAAGAGCCTGCAAATGATGCTCCTAGCTCTTCTGTAGCCCTCTCACCTGAAGGAAATGAAATCCGTTCATGGGAAAAGTTGATACATAATTTGAGAAGATTAGTTGGTTGGACGACGATAGAAAGATTATAATGAATAACAAAGAGAACCAAAAAAAGATTACTTGTGAAAAAGTTTTTATATGACTCTTTCTTTAATTTAAAGGAGGTAAAAAAATGCAAAGTAAATGGTACGCTTGGCTCGTTGTGGTTCTTGGAGTTTTGCTGTTGCTTCCGAAAATAGGAGTTATGGCACTTGGAGATTTGAACACTGGAGCTATTTCATGGCTTGTTCCGATAATTGTGGTTCTTGTTGGAGTTATTGGATTGTTTAAGATTTATAGAAAGTAATTTTCTTAATAGAATTTATTTAGACTCTTTTTGTTATTTGTAAATGGAAAAAGAAGAAATAAAACAATTGACTTGTACGAAAATTTCTCAATGGAGAAATTGGCTTGAGAGAAATCATTTGAAAGAAGATAAAGTTCTACTAATAAGATACAAAAAACATACTGGGAAGGGTATGTTCAATCAGAGAGATGCTATGAATGAAGCAATATGTTTTGGATGGATAGATACAACCTTGAAGAGAATAGATGATGATATGTATGGAGTTACTTTTGTAAAAAGGAAAAAAAGCAGTAGATGGAGTGAGAATACTTTTGCAAGAGCGAGAGAGATGATTGCACAGGGAAAAATGAGTGCCTTTGGAAAAGAGATGTTTGAGCTCGGCCTCACAAAGAAAACACATGACCATGGAATTCCTAAAAACCCAGACATGCCAGAGGATTTGAAAGCAGAACTTGAAAAAGCAAAGAACAAAAAAGCAAGGGAGAATTTTGAAAAACTTCCTCCGTCGCAAAAGAGAATGTATTTCAGATGGTTACTTGGTGCTAAAAGAACTGAGACGAGAATTAAAAGAGTTGGGATAATAATTAATAACATGGAAACAGGAAAACGGCTTGGGGTTAATCAGAGTGCGAATCTTTAAATATAGATAGAAAGTAGATTTTTTATGAAAGGAATGTACCAAAGATTTGACATTGATCAAGAGAGATTTAGGGGAGGAAAATTGGGTCCTGAAGATAGAAAGAGATTAGTAAATCCACTAAGGGAAAAAGGATATCAAGTTTTAGAAGGATTAACTACTATTGGCTCAATACCTACAGAGATAATTGTTGGAGCACCAGAAAACAAATTACCTACAATAAAAGAAGATTTCTATAGACTTGCTCGGGAAATAGATGTTCCATTTACGTCGGGATCAGTTTATATTGGAAATTTTCCAACAGGTCTGTGGTCAAGATTAGAGGCGCAAAGCCTTAGAGAAGAGTTGGCTGAAGAAAGAGGAGAGTGGACTGGAGAAGATTCTTATGATGTGTTATTTGGGCCAGATTAATTTTCTCCATTGACAAATATGCTAATCAAAGTGCAAATCTTTAAATATTATAAGAGTATGAGTTTTTTATGGTCGATATTTATCATGCTTATAGAGTTGAAGGAGATTTCGGAGATAAAAGAAGAGCTACATTAAGTGCTGCTTTGCTTGAGAGAGGATATTGGACATTATTAGGTAATTCTCCTGAAAGCGAAAACAGATTCATTGCTGTTCAGCTATCTCCTGAAAAAGATGTTCAAAAAGATGTTAGAGAAATAGGAAGTAAGCTTGGCTTAGACATTAGGGGAGAGGGTTCGTATGAAATGACTGCTGAATCTTCAGCGAGGTTGAGGCACTCGTTGCGAAGACCGGCTTCACAAGACTCTGTCGAAATGTGTGAGAGTTATTTTGATTTTGATTAATATAAGAACTGGGAGAAGACTTAGTGTGAATGAGAGTGCAAATAGTTGAAGAAGTTTGGGATATAAAAGATTTAAAAAATAGAATGACATTATTATTTGATGGTATTGCAAACATTAGATTTAATATTTATTTTCCTTTACTTTGCTCTGTTGCTTATTATTGGATATTTTGCATCAAGAAAGCAGAAGGAAGAAGATTATCTAATTGCTAATAGAAATCTTGGAACTTGGCAGACAATGATGACTACTAATGCAAGCAAGAGCGGATCTATACTGATGCTCTTTGTTGGATTAGTTTACCTTTGGGGGTTCTCAGCTATTTGGTATTTTATTGGGGTTGTTACAGGAGCATTACTCTTCATTCCCTTTGCTATTAAGATTAAAAAAACTGTTTCTGATAAGCATTATACACTTCCACATTATTTCAAATATAGATATGGAAAGAGAGTTGGATTTTTTGCATCTCTCTTGTCTATTGTTTTAATGTTTGGGCTTTTAGTTGTAAATCTGATGGCAGGAACTAAATTATTTGTGTTCTTCACTGGTTGGCCTTTCTGGATATGTGGAGCGCTTATGATTCTAATAGTCTTACTCTATATTTTGATGGCAGGATTTAACGCTGTTGTGAAAACAGATATTCTTCAGTATATTGCAATGATGGCTATAATGGTTCTGCTTGCATTCTTAATGTTCAATGGGTCATTGATCCCTACATCTGAATGGCAAATCTTCAAGGCAGATATAGTAACAATTTTGGGGTTCTTTATTATTGGAGTTATGTTTGCTTTTGGATCTCCTGACTTATGGCAGAGAGTCTATTCTGCTAAAGGCAAAAAAGAAGTTAGGAATGGTTTGCTTATCTCTGTGGCTATTTATGCTATAATGGCTTTCTTGCTTTCATTGATTGCGCTTACTGTAAAAGTCCAATTCCCTGGGGTAGATCCTGATCTTGCTTTAATCCATGGATTTGCTAACCTGCTTCCTGAAGGGGTTCTTGGACTATCTGTTATTTTATTGTTTGCTGCTATTATGAGTTCTATTGATACGTATATATTCACAGCAGGAGCTTCTTTAGTTCAAGATTTCTTCAACTGGGATAAGAAGAAAACTGTAAGAAATCTCAGGAGAGTTATATTTGCTTTAGCAGTCATTGCAACAATTCTCTCAATTTTAATTCAAGATTTGATAATTGGATCCTATATCTTTGTGTCTTTTGTAGTTGTTATTGCTATATCTGTTTTAGCTACATGGATAAAACCAAGTATTAAAGAAACAACCCTTATTTCAGAATATGTGTTTGGAATTGCAGGGATGATAGGGTTTGTTATCTATGGAATTTTTATAGGGGAAATAACTCCTAGTTTAGTGATGGGTGTTTTAGTGTCTTCATTGGTTGGATTGATTATCGGAAGTGTTATTTCTTTTGTGAGGAAGTAGCTAATCTTCTCCATTAACGAATTTTGTTAAAGTGCAAATAGTTAGTGTATAAATTTTTAATTCAATAATTAAGTCTTGTGTGTCTTTTTAAAGAAACCTTCTCATTTGCTTGGTCAAATGTGATTTTAAACTTATCAAAAAATCCTTTTCTACCGAGAATCACAGGAATTTTACCATCTCCTAATATTACTTGAACAGGAATTTCAAAATCATAACTCTCATGACCTTTTTTTAAATTGATTGAAATCTTGGTGTTGATTATATTTACTTCCCCTCCGATTCCTCTTGATTTGTCCTTTTCGCCAGTTAAGTCAATATTTAATAATTCTGCTATATCTTGAGGGATAACAGACAGATCTGCTCCAGTGTCTAAAAGAGCAATAACCTCGATGTTTATTTCAGAGTTTCCATGAAGAGTGATAGGTATTGATGGTGTTTTGACAATATTTCCGCCTGGCCTCTTTATAGATTTATATTTGAAAGTAATTGCCATTTATCAAAAAATCAAAGACTCTTCTTCTGGAACTTTGATTAGCATTATCTTCTTATTAGGATATTTTTCTTGAGCTTCCAGATATACTAATTTTGCATTATCTCCTATGGCTATAATTCCTTCATTGCATATAGCAACCCACTTTCCAGTATACTTGCTTAAGTCTGTTTTTATGTAAATTTCGTAGTTTGAATCCATGATTTTTAAAGGGGATTTATCTATATAAAGATTAGTAGTTTGTTTGAGAAATCTAATTCTCTTCTCCATTAACGAACTCATCTAATCTTTCTTCAATATCATTTTTATCTGTAAGTTCTGGAGGAATTCTGTATTCTACAAACTTTACACGCTTTTTATCTATGGCTTCTTTGAGATTTTTCTCTTGTGGAGAAAGCTTTGCGTTTCCGCTCTTTACTTCTACAAAAATGACTTCGTCAATTTTCTTTTCGTCCATGCCTTTGAAAACTAGAAAGTCTATTGGTTTCCCTATAAATCTGCATTCTGTTGGAAGAAAAGGAAAATTAGGTAGATATGGGGCAAGATTTTCTGTGAAATGTCCTCCTAGGACTGCGCGTGATTTCATTATGGCATCTTTTCTATGATTTGGTAGTTCTGCAAGCCAGTATTGTTCTTTTCTAAATGCTCCGTGTTTTTGACCAATACGAAACGCAATGAATACTGCAATTAAAGCAATGATTAGAATTATTATTGTTGTTATGTCTAGAGGCATGAAATCTTTTGGAAAAAGAGATATTTAAGGGTTTAGAAAAGTTTAAAAGATTTATTTTAAGTTTGTGAATATGCCTAAATCAGGAGATAAAGTAAGAAGAAAAGGAAAAAATCATAGTGTAGCTAGAG
The DNA here is from genome assembly GCA_002763075.1 of Candidatus Pacearchaeota archaeon CG10_big_fil_rev_8_21_14_0_10_34_76. Taxonomy (GTDB): domain Archaea; phylum Nanobdellota; class Nanobdellia; order Pacearchaeales; family GW2011-AR1; genus 1-14-0-10-34-76. The sequence continues at coordinate 89,672 of PFDB01000017.1, forward strand.
GAGCTTTAAAAGTTATTGATGACTTAAATCTTAATCCTTGGGTTGAAAATGTTGGAGTTGGGAGAATGAGGGGCGTGAGATGGAAAAGGGAAACAACTCTTGAAGTTAAATGGTATAATGGATCTGAATCAACCTACAAATTAGATATATCTACAATAGATTATGTTCAGACTTTTTATGTCAGAATTGACCCTAGGGAAAAACTATCTGCTGACAGATTTTTCTCATCGTATTCTTAATTTGACAACTTATAGTTTTCTTCCTCAGTAATACTTAAATAGAAATGATATTGGAAAAGACAATGGTTCAGGTAAAAAAACAAGTTAGATATGATCCAGAGAGTTTTTCAAGTAGATTTCATTGTATGGAAACTGGCAGAGATGTAGTTTGTGGGATTAGAAACGAAGTCCTTTATATTCCTGGATATGATTATTCTAAGGGTAATGCAGATTTAATCCCTTGGGCGGAAATCCCCACAGTTATCTCATCAGGATTTAATGAATATGTTAAAACAATTCATGAATATCCAAGGAATGTTGTTGTTCTTGATTTTGATTAGAAACTCATAAATAATCCTCTTTCTAATAACTATAATGAGAAGGTGGTTGATGACATTAGCTGTTTTGATTATAGCTTTGCTTATAGTGGTTTCTATTGGTTTACTTGTTTTTCAAGATGACTCTGAAACATTACAAGAAAAACAGAATAACTCACAGACTCAAAACATCACAGATATAGATTGTTCCTCTGATTTGTACAATTGTGGAGATTTCGAGACAAGACAAGAAGCTCAAGATGCATTTGATAAATGTAATGCTTCTGGTTTTGGAGATGTTTATAATTTAGACAATGATGGTGATGGCGTTTTTTGTGAGAGTCTAGATTGAGAAAGTAATTTCTAATTTTTTAATCCCTATTTTAGAACATCAAAAATAATCTTCCATATTTCTTATGATCTTTGATGCTTCTGCAATAAAAATCTAGAATTTTTGTGTATATAGATTTCAGGTTAGAGAGATATAAATTCAGACAAATATGTAAGCAACTATTTGAAGGCAGTTAAAAACCATATTTTTATAAAAAACTCCGAGTTAATAATTAATGAGATGTTTTGATGACAACTATCTATTGGTATAAAAAACAAAAGACTTAAATAGTAATGACCTATTAAAAAGTCATATGACACAAATAAAAGTCAATTACAATTATGAAGTTTTGCTTTCTTTATTGAAAAAAGAGATGCATCAGAGAGAACTTGCAAAAGAGCTTAAAACATCTCTTACAAGAATTCAGTCTGTGTTAAAAGAACTAAGAGATATTAATGCAGTAGATTATAAAGAAATAGGAAAGAATCATGTTTATTTTATTAAGAAAAACCTAATCTCAAAATCATTAATACTAAATGCTGAAAACTATAAGCTGATAAAATTATTAAGAAAACATACTTTCTTAGAACCTTTATTTAAAGATATTATGGAAAAATATCCCGGTGAAATGATTATCTTGTTTGGAAGTTATGCAAAATTTATTCCAAAGGATAGTAGTGATATAGACATTTATCTAGACACAACAAATAAGAAGATTAAAGAAGATATCCAACTGATAAATGATTTGATAAGTATAAAAATAGGGAAGTTTAATCGGGAAGATTTGCTCATAAAAGAAATAATCAAAAACCATATAGTTATCCAGGGAGGAGAGAAATTTTATGAAAGACTTAGATTTTTTGACTAAACTAAAAAATGAAAAAAAACTTGAATTGCTAGAACCTAGCGAAAGTTTAGCAGAATCTTATGAGAGAAAAAGCAGAGATTGTTTAATTAGCGCGAAGATATTAATGAAAAATAATCTATTTGAAAATGCGATTGGAGAGGCGTATTATTCAATCTATAACTCAATACAATCCTTATTTTTTAAATGTGGTATCAAATGCGAAAATCATAGTGCTTCAGTTCTTATTTTAAAATATATTTTTCAACTAGACAGATTATATTCTTTATCTTCAAAAGCAAAAGAAGAAAGAATTGATAAACAATATTATACAATAACTACACAAACAAATCCTGCAACAAAAGAATCTGCTCAAGATTTAATAAGTATTGGTGAAAAATTTATTCTTGAGATTAATGACTATAAAAGAAATTTAAAAATTAAGGATATAAATAAAATAAGAGGGAAATTTCAGGAGATATAGAATGTTATACACAACACTAAAATTACATATATAGAAGATTTGGGATCGGTTTTGGTCTGGAGGCATTTCTAATCAGGCCATCGCGTTAATGAAAAAAGATAACCCTAAAGATTATGCGGGGAAATTCATAATTGCTAGAGACTTGTACTTTTTGGAAGAAGTAGAGAAGATAAAGGAAAGGGATAAATACCCCTTATTTCTGAGTTTTATATGGCAAACAGAAGAAGAAATAATCTGGAAATTATAGCAGGAATTGGAGCATGCTTAATTGCTGGAGGGGCAGTAATTCATTCGTTCCATAGAAATTACTGGGACAGCAAACCACATATAACCTACTTTGATCATGGAGAAGAAGTTATCACTAGAAGATTTGATACAAACGAAGAACTTAATGCCTACCAAGAGTCAGAAGAAGGCCATGCAGAAATGAAATATTTTATGGAGCTGAATTCTAAACAATGACAAGAACAGGACATAACGGAGTCGTGCACATGGATTACGATAATTTCTGGATAAACGGAAGATTGCAGGCAATTGGAATTTAGAAGTTGAGGTTTTCTTGGTTTAGAAAGGCATAAAGAAGATTTTTAAATAGTCTCTGAGACTTGTTTTTGACATGAATAAGAAGCGAATGTCTGAGGAAGAGATCAAGCTCCATTACATAACGCCAGCCATAATAGAGAAAGGCGGATGGGATAGAAAGCAATTAAGGATGGAGGTCTATTTCACAGATGGAAAGATAATTGTAGCAGGAAAGACGGTTAAAAGAGGAAAGAGAAATTTTGTAGATTATATTCTTGAGTATAAACCAAACATTCCCTTAGCGGTTGTTGAAGCAAAAGATAACAATCATGGGATAGGGGCAGGAATGCAACAAGCAAGAGAATATGCAGAGAAGTTAGATATTCCCTTTGCGTTTAGTTCTAATGGGGATGGATTCATATTTTATGATAGTGAAACGGGAAAGGAAACAGAATTAGGACTAAATGAATTTCCAACTCCTAAAGAATTATGGGAGAAGTATAAGAAATACAAAGGAATAACTGAAAACATTGAAGAGACTATAACTGCTAATTATTTCTATGAACCTGGATTTAAACAGCCAAGATATTATCAAAGAATTGCTATTAATAGGACTGTTGAAGCTATCGCCAAGGGTCAGAAGAGGGCCTTGCTTGTTCTAGCAACTGGGACTGGAAAGACTTATGTTGCTTTTCAAACAATATGGAGATTGAAAAAGGCAGGACTTGCAAAAAAGGTATTATATCTTGCAGATAGGAATATCCTTATAGACCAGCCAAAGAATAATGACTTCAAACCATTATCTAAAGTTATAACTAAAATAAAAAATAGAGAAATAGATAAGTCATATGAAGTTTACTTAGCCTTGTATCAAGCAGTGTCTGGAGAAGACGACATAAAAAATATCTATAAACAATTTAAACCAGATTCGTTCGATTTAATAATTGTTGATGAATGTCATAGAGGAAGTGCAAAGTCAGATTCTCAATGGAGAGAAATATTAGACTATTTTAAACCGGCCGTACAAATAGGTATGACTGCCACACCCAAAGAAACAAAGGATACCTCTAATATAGATTATTTTGGTAAACCTCTTTATACATATTCGTTAAAAGAAGGAATTGACGATGGTTTTCTTGCACCTTACAAAGTTGTGAAAGTTGCTCTTGACAAAGATGTTCACGGATATAGGCCTAAGAAAGGAGAGTTAGATAAAAGAGGAAATGAGATTCCAGATTTTGTATATACTAATAGAGAGTTCGATAGAACTCTTGTAATTGATGAAAGAACAGAGGTAATTGCTAAGAAGGTTACAGAGTTCTTAAAAAACACAGACAGGTTTGCTAAAACAATTGTTTTCTGTGTAGACATTGAACATGCCGAAAGAATGAGAAGGGCCTTAGCAAATGAAAATGCTGATCTAATAAAAAAGAATAAGAAGTATGTTATGAGAATAACTGGAGATGATAATATTGGCAAAAAACACATTGACAAATTTATAGATCCTGCTGAAAAATATCCTGTAATCGTTACAACTTCTAAGCTAATGAATACTGGTGTTGACGCTCAGACATGTAAACTAATAGTTTTAGATTCTTCTATCCAATCTATGACCGAGTTTAAACAAATTATTGGAAGAGGAACAAGAATCAGAGAAGATTATGGAAAACATTATTTTACAATAATGGATTTTAGAAACGTTACTAATAAATTTGCCGATCCAGACTTTGATGGAGAGCCTGTTCAGATATACACGATTAGTGAAGATCAAGAAGCTACAGAACAAAAAACAAAAGAGCAGAAAACACAAGAGGGTGAAAGAATTTTAGTTAATCCAAGTATAAACTATTCTGAAGAACCAGAAAACATAAGAAAATATTATGTAAAAAAGACAGAAGTTAGAGTTGTTAATGAAATTGTTCAATATAATGGTCCAGATGGTAAACTTATAACTGAATCTTTGACAGATTTCACCAAAAAGAACATTAAGGAAAAATATCGAAGCTTAAGTGATTTCATTCAAAACTGGAATATAGTAGATCAAAAGAAAGCACTTATAGCAGAGTTAGAAAATCAAGGGCTTTTACTAGATGCCCTTAAAGAAGAAATTCCTAAAGGAAAAGAATATGATGCTTTTGATTTAATTGCGCATATTGCTTATGGGCAGAAACCGCTAACAAGAAGTCAAAGGGCAAGAAAAGTTCAGAAAGATGCTTACTTCAAGAAATATGGAGAAAAAGCAAGAAAAGTTATAGATGCTCTTTTAGAAAAGTATGAAGATGAAGGCATAGAAAACCTCGAAGATGCTGAAGTTTTGAGGGTAGAACCTTTAAAGAAGTTTGGCAGACCTTTGGAAATAATGAAACTCTTTGGTGGTATTGTAGGTTATAAGAAGCTGATTAAAGAGTTGGAAGAAAGGTTGTATAAAAACTAAGGTTTCTTACGTTTCTCTAATCTATCAAACAAATAAGAAATTGTATTTAATATATCCAAACAATTTCTGTCTGAGAAAATTTTAATCTTCGCAGACTTAGTTAAGCTATTATGCCCTACTGCAGGGTTTCTGAATCCAGTCATAATTCCCATAGATAGAAACTTGCATCCTTCATCTATATCTTTTTCACTTGGAGTTGATTTATTTGTTAACCAAATTTTTCTAGTATCCTCCTGACCAAAAACTTGTTCGACTAGAGTTCTATAATCTATTTGACTCTCCCCTGTAATTGTCTGCACCTCTTCATTATAAATTTGAACTGCTTCCTTCGCAGCCTCCAAATATTTTTCATCAAAAAATTTCTCTTTTATTATTTTATTATCAGTTATTTTGTTATGTAACCCCGACCATAATACAAAGTCTGCATGATTTGGAGCAAGACTATGAGCTATACCCAATATATCTGTTGCTTCTTCTTCAGAAACTTTTTCAGGATCATCAAGAATCTCTCTAATTTTATCAATATTTTTTACAATAGTAAGATTATTTTTATTAGTTTCTCTCCAATGCACAGTATCTACATTATATTTTTCCTTAATTTTTTCATTTGTCCGTTCTTTCTTTCTTTCCCTCCAGTCTTTATGAATAAAGCTTATCACTTCATTGAGAAAACTCTTTAATTCCTGCAGATTAGGATCGTTCCAAGCCAAACTACTTCTATTTGTTGATATAACATCTGGCTTAAATTCGTCTATAAAATCTACTTCCAACCACCCAGTTAAATATTGAAAGAAAAAACTTGAACCTTGTTCTGGGAAAAACTCGGGCAAATTAACTAACTTTTTTCTAGAAAAAAGAGTAACACCTCTTAAATTATTTTTTACTGGTTTGTCAAATAAAATTATTTTTCCCTTTATTGTATCTGCAAAAGAATATTTATCCTTCAATTTAAGTTTTTCCGCAGTTTCTGGGAAGAACCAACTAAAATCTTCTTTTCTCCCCTTTTGTTCATATCTAAGGTCATTTGTTATTTCCTCAAACTTTTCTCCATCCTTTTTTATGTAGACTTTAAAATCTTCATCAAAAATAAAATAGTTAGATATACTTTGTTTAAGACTTTCAATATCAAAATCAGATTTTCTGTACAAATTACCCAAAATTATTTTTGTTCCGTCTTTTTCTAAAACATTCTTTCTTACAACGAATTCTGGCTTATATACGCTACCAGAGTTGTGAATCTTAGTTAGATCCATTTCAAAAACCACTTTTGTTTTATTTTGTACAGTTTCAATAGTTGCTTTCTTGGCAATTCCAAAAAAAGCTAGTTTTCCCAATCCTTTCTTCCCAATCGGAGGTCTGTTACACCTCTTCTTTTTCTTAGTATCTTCCTCCACATTCCTTCTTTTTCTACCAACTATCAAATATTTTTCATTGATTTCTTTAAAAGACATTCCTTCTCCATCATCATAAATAATGACTGACTTATTTTCAGCAGTTCCAAAAAGTTCAATTTCTACCTTATTTGCGCAAGCATCATATCCATTAGCAATTAATTCAGATATTATCGGAGGCAAAGTAGAATATAATTTAGCTCCCAAATCATCAATAACAAGTGGATCGAACTTCATTACAAGTTCTTCAGGGTTTTCTACCATAGTTTAACCAAAGAAAGATGTTTTTTATGGATTTCGTTAGCACAGTATATCTCAGAATTTTGCTAAATTTATAAAATATTCTCCAAATACTTTTGCAAATTTCACAGGCACAGCATTACCAACCCATTTTGTATTATCAGTCATATTTCCATAAAAAACATAATCATCTGGGAAAGTTTGAATTGCTGCTGCTTCTCTTACTGATATTGCCCTGTTTTGCGTAGGATGACCAAATCTTCCATTTGATATACTGGTGCATTTGCAGGTAAGTGTGGGGGAGACGTTATCAAAAGACATCCTCCCATAAACATCTGTATGCCCTTTATGTTTTTTATGACATTCTAAAATATATTCCTTAGGAAGATCAGTTCTTGAACCTCCATTCTTTCTTGTTAACTTTAATCTATTCAAATTTATTTTACTAAGCCCTCTTGCTTCATGATTAGGGATTTTAGAATGTTTTTCTCCAGCTATAATCGGAGGATACTTCCCAAGAACTTCTCTCAATTTTATAACGTTAGAATTCTTCTTGGAAAATTCTTCCATTGATTCTGGAATTTTTATTTTTGATTTTTTTGAAGCTACAACAACAAGTCTTTTTCTTCTCTGAGGAACACCATAATTCATAACATTTAATATCTTAAAATCATAGTTATATCCTGATTCATCCAATGTTCCGAGAAATTTTTTAAATATTTTTTCTCCTTTTCCATTAACAAGACCAGGAACATTTTCCATAAATACAAAATCTGGAAGAGTTTCTTCTATTAGTTTTCCAAATTTTAAAACTAAATTTTTTCTTTCATCATTACCTATTTCTTTCTGATTAATTAATGAAAAAGGCTGACAAGGAGCGCATCCTGCTAGAAGAAAAAAATTATTTTTTCTGTCAATCCCATTCATTAACTCCTCTTTTTTTAAATTCACGACATCTATATGAAAAAATTTAGAATTCTTATTATTTTTTTCATAAGTTTCAGAGGCTTTTTCGTCAAAATCATAACCCTTTAAGACGCTTATTCCTGCCTCGGAAAGCCCCCTTGTCAGACCTCCTGCACCGCAAAATAAATCAACAGCAACAAGTTTTTTATTCACCATTTACAAACGCCTCTTTCAATACACGGTTCATAAGATTTTGAGAATTTAAAGAGTTTTCCCTAACTTGTTTTTCAAGTTCATCGCAATAAGCCATAAGCCTATCGACTTTTTCGACAATATGTTTTTGCTCGGATAATGGTGGGAGAGGAAATAATGTATCCAAAAGCTTTTCTCTCCTAATTCCGCTTACAGTAGTTCCCGAATGAATAAAACTAAGTGTTTTATAGAAGTAATAAAAATAAAACTTTTCTATGTTCCTTGGTAGAAATATTGCTCTTAAATCCTGGTTAATTGCAACATCAATTTTATTAAATAAAATCTTTCCTAAACCCATTCTTGTACAAATTATTAGATTATCTTTCGGAATTAAGTTTGAAGAACTATTTTTTAAACCAAGTTCAGATATTTTATCTTGTGTTTTAGTTAAAAAAATATTTTCATTTAAGTCCTTAACACTTGCCCAGGGAATACTACCATTCCAGTAATCGCTTTTGTTTTTTGAAGGAGTTCCGCCACCAATATCTGAAAGAATCACCCTCCCTAATCTTACCCATTCCCACCCTCTCGGCAACTCATAAGGAATTTCATCATCTGAAATTGGCGGAAGAGGTTTTTGCTTCTTGATTTTACCTTCTTTAATCAAATTTTCTTTTTCTTTATGGATTTTCTTTAATAGTTCTGATGCGGGCTCGTCATTTGGATCTTGTGGAACAAGCTTGCCTTGAACTGCTTCTTGAAGAATTGCTTGACGAAGTTTTGATATATATGATTCGTTTGAGTTGTTGATGTCGGAGAGTTCTGAAATTATTCCAGAAGATGAATTAATTCTATTTCTTATCTTGATTTGGTCTTTTAATTCGGGAAGATTAATTTCAAGAGGCAAAAAACTTTTAGCCTTTAGTTCTGTTTTTATTCCTCCTCTTATTTGTGAATTAATTACCTCTTTGAAGGCTTTACTCTTTAAAAAAGTCTTAAAGTATTCTATATCAATTTTAGTTTCATCAAATTCATAAGAGGAATAGTGAATAGTTGCTAAAATATCCTCTTTTCCTTGATAAACTGCAACAGCTCCCTTTTCTACATTTATTCCAGAAATTACCAAATCTCCAGACTTAATCAAAATCATATCAGTATTGGTCGGCTTGTGAATTAAATGCATCACTCCAGAAAAATCAATTTTGTTAAGTCTTTTCAAACCCATTTTATTTGCTTCTGCCGGCTTAATTCTACTTTCTCTTTCTTTTAAGAATGAAGATATTTTAGTTTTCATTCTATATTCTCCCTTCATGAATACTAAACTTTAAATCATCTTTTTTTACACTAACGCTAAAGGGATATGTATAAATTTTATTACTTAACTCGCCTATTCCGCTGTAAACAATAGTAAAATTCATTTCAAATTCATTACCCATACCAGCCTCATTAATATCTAGTTGTACTGTTTCTCCGTTTTTTAAAACAGTAGTTCTTTGAAAATTCTTCAAACTATATCCTCCAATATTTTCAGGAGGTGTTTTTATCTCTATTATTCTCCCAGGAAAATTTCCAAAATTAGAAATGTCCATTTGGTATACAGAAGAATCATCTTCAAAACTCTTTAAAGAGATTTTTTCCATATATATAAAGGGCCTATTTTCAGATTCGAAAGATTTTGTTGTGATATTATAGGCTATAAAAGTAGTAATCAATAAACCAAATGTAGCTATCATCAATAACCAATTTGCTAAAACCATTTGCCTTGAATGTTTTTCTTTTCTTCTCTCTCTTTCAAATTCTTCGAGATACTTAAGTCCCTTTCCTTGTATTCTGAGTACATAATCGTCTTCGTCATTAATATTTACCTTCTCTCTTCTTAGATAGCCTTGTTCAAAGCCCAAGTCTATAAAACTTTCTAATCTCTCTTTTCCAAATATCTTTGACAGGTGCTTCTCGCTTCTATTTACATTATATTTAGAATCGTCTTCTCTCTTTACATGTCCCCTACTATTTTCTGCTAGAATTTTTAAAAAATTGTATAAATCTTCAATTAAACTTTCTTTTTGTTTTTTCTTAAACATATCATGATGCTCCCTTAATTTCCTTCAAAATCTCCTTAGTTCTGTTCAGATTTTGTTCGATTCTTGCAATGATCTCTTCCTTTGAGAGTTCTTTTTCTGCCTCTGGCTTAGTTGGATTGTTTATATCTAGATTGTAATTTCTTTTTTGAATTTCTTCAAGTGAGACTTTCCAGCAATATTGTTTGAACTTTTCATCTTCTCTGTTATTCCACCATTCCTTTTCGAGTTCAAATTCTTCATGCCTTACAGGTTTTGTCTTTCCATAGGTTTTGTAGTTCTCTGGAAGAGGGTGTTCAAAATACCAAATATCTTTTGTTCCCTTTGAATCTTTCTCAAAAAATAAAAGGTTAGTTCTAATTCCAGTATAGGGATTAAAAATACCATTTGGAAGACGAACGATTGTATGTAGGTTAAATTCGCTAAGCAGTTTCTCTTTTATTCTGGTTTTTATCCCTTCACCAAATAAAAATCCATCCGGCAAGACTAATCCACATCTTCCTTCATCCCTAAGAAGTTTCATAATTAGTACTAAAAACAGGTCGGCTGTTTCTCTCGTTCTAAATTCTGCCGGGAAATTGTTTTCTATTCCTTCTTCCTCTGCTCCACCAAAAGGTGGATTAGTTACTACGATATCAACTTTGTCTTTATCATTGTAATCTATTATTGGCCTAGATAAAGAATTATCATGTCTTATGTTTGGGATTTCTACATCATGCAAGATTAAATTAGTCATGCAAAGTAAATGAGGTAATGGTTTCTTTTCTATTCCTTTTAGTGTTTTTTCAAGAATCTTCTTTTCTTCAATACTTTTGACGTCTTTTTTTAAGTGATTTAAAGTTGAAATTAAAAAACCACCTGTTCCACAAGCAGGATCTAGAATAATATCTCCTAGTTTAGGATTAGTCATATCTACAATAAACTGAGTTACTGGTCTTGGAGTATAGAACTCTCCAGCACTTCCAGCACTTTGTAATTCTCTTAAGATGTGTTCATAAATATCGTTGAATAGATGTCTGTCTTGTGCGCTCGTGAAATCTATCTCGTTTATCTTGTTAACTACCTGTCTTATAAGAATACCATTTTTCATATAATTATAAGCATCCTCAAAAACTTGCTTTACAATAAACCCTCTTGGGTCTGTTTTATCATCAAGGGCTAAATTCTTTAGATTTTTGAATAATTTATTGTTAACAAAATCAAGTAATTCTTCACCAGTCATTCCTTCTGGATCAGTAGCCCAATTTCTCCAACGAACTTCTTCAGATAAGGGGCTCTTGTAGTTTTCATCTTCCGCTTCCCTTTCTTCCTCCATAGAATCGAAAACTTTCAAGAAAATCATCCAGACCATTTGAGAAATCCTTTGAGCATCGCCATCTACTCCAGCATCCTTTCTCATAATGTCTCTCACAGACTTAACAATTCCTCCTAGATTGCGATTCTCTTGCATAATAGTAAGGAAACTAAAGGTTATTTATGGTTTTCTCCCAGCATCCGAAACCTCCTATAAACCCATCCTGCGAACGACCTCTCCGAACCTTTTTTTAAAGCATTTGCTAGAGAATGCAAGGTGAATTATGAACAATAAAGAAACCGGTGATTTAGAGAAAGTGTTTTTAATTGTTGTCAGGCGTCTCCTATTTCTGTCTCAAATCAGTAAAGTTTAAATAGTTCTACTTTATAACATATGTTATATGAAGAAACCGCAAGGTCTCAATAAAGAACAAATGTTATATGCAGAGACTGCTAGGCAAAAAGTCCTCCAACTTTTTTATAAATTCCCAGATAAGGAATTCAGCCTAAGTGACATTGCTAAAGAAGCAAGAGTGGCAAAAGCCAACTTAGGAGTTATTTTAGTTTCACTAGAAGCTATTGGACTTATAAAAATAGAAAGATTAACAAAAATTTGGCGAGTTAAATCCAATCAAGAAAACTGGATGTTTAAGAGAGCTAAGATAGTTTACAATCTTAATTTCATTTACCAAAGTGGACTAGTAGAATTTCTTAACCAGTCTTACAATAATCCTAAAGCGATTATTCTTTTTGGTAGCTTTAGAAAAGGAGAAGATACATCTAGTTCGGATATAGACATAGCGATTGAATCAGACGTTGCTAAAGATTACAAAGTGCTTGGATTGAGAGAACTTTCAGATTTTGAAAAAGCGATAGGAAGAAGTATTCAAATTCACGAATTCAACCGCAAGTTCATAGATGACGGATTGTTCAATAATATAGCGAATGGCATTGTACTAATGGGCTTCTTGGAGGTTCGTAAATGAACATTGATTTTAAGAGACTGGTAAATGAGAAAAGGCTACGTCCGAGAGAAACTAATAAAGATAAGATCAAAAGCTTAGTTGAATCTGCAAAAAATAACGTAGATGTTGTTTCTTCCCTTCCTATAAATGAGAAAAATGCTACAGTTATATTTAGAGAAATTTATGAATCAATTAGACAACTCGGAGATGCGCGATTTTGGATTTTAGGTTACGAACCATTAGATCACGCAATTAGTTTAGACTCTCTGAAAGATCTAAACATCAAATATAAAGTTAAGTTAAATTATCTAGACAGATTTAAGCAAATACGCCACGACGCTAATTATCGCGGTTTTAATGTTTCTGCATCACAAGCCCAAGAGATATTAGATTTTTGGAATGTTTGTTCTCAAGAAATTATAGAATTTCTTCTCAAAAAATAGAAATTGGGAAACTTTTTTCTTGAGCTTGGTTCGGGCGTCTCACGTCCGAAACGCATAAACGCCCCTGATCGCCACTTCTAGCCCAATAACCTTTTTTTAAAGCATTTGCTCCGTTAGAGAGGAACCTTTCACGTGGTCTTGAAGATAATGGCAAATCAACGATTTTCATATATTAAGAAAGAAGGAGCACTTAATATTTTTATCCTATTCTTTATTAAACCGAGACTGATAAAACAAGTTAATGAGAAGCAGTGATCATTTGGGATGATGGAAGATCCTCATCGGTATCTTTCATGATAATTGGTTGCCCTTCAACTATCTTGCCCCTGATGTTGATTTGATAAAAAAGTCTTATCTCTATTGCTCCATCTTGCGCAGAAGCTTGGAATTTCCAATTTGGTATGTCTCTCAAGTGAATTTTGTCCATTCTCAAGAATTTGGAGGCATCAAATATCTGAATACCCACAATATAATTTTCAGTATCTATATCTATCACAAAATTGTTAAAATCTAGCGATCTATCGTATTCTCTGTTTTTTACCTTGAAGAAAAGAATGTCATTCACATAGTCATAATCAAATTCTCCTTCGGCTTCTAAATTTCTTGATTTTTCTGTCATTTTATTCTTGGGACTTGATTTACGAAGTAAAATGTGACTATATTAATCTTTTCGTTTTGCAAATCTATTATCACTCTAATGACCTTCTTCTCATGTTTATAAAAAACTGCGTAGTTTCCATTTTGCTGTAGGCCAACGGAGAGAGGTTCATCATGAATTATAAGTTCTCTAAGGGTTTCACATTTAAATATCTTCCTTTGGGATTCACTTAATCTGAAAAAAGTATGGTCTGTGCAGATAATTTGTTCTGGCTTATAATCCCTAATTATTTCTAAAAAATTGGCAATTTCTACAATTCGGACTATCTTAATTCCGTAAGACATTGATTAATGATGAATTTGAGGTATTTATTTTTAGCCATTGGTAAGGCGTTCTTTTGGTCTTGAAGATAATGGCAAATCAGCGATTTTCATTACATTACTTTCAAATGCCTCTGCTTTCCAAGCTGCGCCTATATGCCAGCGCCTGGAAACTAACATAATCTTTTATCCTGTCTGCAGGGAAAGGCTTTTCTCGGTCCCAGTAAAGTTCATTTGGCTCGACTACCAAAACATTTCCTACATTAAAATCTCTTCCGCTTCCCTCCATTCCATAATATGGAGTCAATAATCTGATTAGTGGGCGTGTTTCAGCAGAATTGACAGAGACTATCCTTTCTCCACGTCTGAGGCTTGTATCAATAGCGGTCTGGGGGGAGTCTTTTTTAATAATAATGGCTTCTGCATAAGGGACTTTAAAAGAATCATGGTGTTCTGTATAGAAAACTCTGTCGCCTGGTCTTGTAAATCTAACCCCATTATCTCCAAGGCAAAATAAATGCTCATGTCTTGGATCATCATAAGGCTGTAAAGGTTCGTTAGGTAATACTCTGTCTCCAGTTGCCATAATGTTCAGCAACTTATAGAGTTTTTAAAGATTATTGTGAATGTTTTGCAATATTTGACGAAGATGGGAAATCAGCGATTTTCATCTGGATATAACCGCATACAATAATTTAAATATACCTAGTTCTGAAGTATTTTATGGCTGGAAAGACTGATAAACAGGTAACAGAACGAATTGAATTGGCACGTCAAGGTATTGCTCGTTGTTCTCTCGATTTAGGAGAAATAGCACACGGAGTAGACAAGTTTTTTCCAGGTTTAAATGCAAAAGAACTTCCGGCATATTGCGAAGCTCTTAAAACAATGGCTGAATATGGAACTCAATTAGAGCACAAAATGAGATCTTATTCTCAATAAAGATAATCACATTAGGTCGTGGATTTTCATACTGAATGCAAGAAGTCAAGATATTTATAGACTACTGATGTATTTATGATAATATGGTTGAAAGCAAAATAAAAGATATCTTGGGAAAATTTCCTAAAAAGGTTTCATTGGAACCAAAAATTATTGAAAGAAAGGATTGTGGTACTTATTTTAGAGAAAAAGTAGAATATAATACTGAAAAAGGTGAAAGAGTTAAGGCATATATCCTGATTCCAAAAAGAAGAAATGGTAAAACTCCTGCAATTTTTTGCCACCATCAAAATGCATTTCAATGGGAATTGGGAAAAAGTGAAGTCTGTGGAATAAGTGGAGATCCTGAGCAGGCTTATGCAAAAGAGCTTGCAGAAAGAGGATTTATTACATTTGCTCCAGATGCAATTGCCTTTGAGGAAAGGCAGCAAAATACTTCGTTTGCTAAAAAATACCCTTTTGTTGCAAATTTCTCAGAGTTATCAAACCGCTTGGTAATAGGAGAGACATTATTAGCTAAGATCTTGCATGATATCTTTGTTGGAATTGATTATCTTACCATTAGAAAAGAAGTTGACGAGAATAAAATTGGGTTTATTGGACATTCATATGGGGGAAAGATGGCATTATGGGCTCCTGCTTTTGATAAACGTATTAAAGCTTCGGTGTCAAATTGTGGATGTGTGCTCTTTAAGGATTATAAAAAAGTAGGGCTTCCGATAGAGTTTACAGTTCCGAATATGTTTAATCAGATTGAAATTTATGATGTTGTAAGACAGATAGAACCTAATTCATTATTTCTCTCTGGAAAAAGTAATGATCCCTTAAGTAGCGGTATGAATGTCACTTATATGAAATCAAAAAAATATTTTAAAAAGGGAACTTTAAATTTCAAAATGCATCCTGGAAAAGAGCATGTCTTTAGTAAGGAAATGCGAAAAGAAGCTTACAATTTCTTAGATTCTAAGCTTAGGAATTCTTAGGTTTAATTTCCTGCCTTTGCTGACCATTTCAGGCCTTGAGGGTGGGAGGTCATGGAGTTTCATCATATCAATAAGACTGCCTCATCCTTAGACTTTCTGGCAGATGACTCAGATCATTAATACAAACAATTCTGGTCTTGTTCTTATTAATGTATTCAAAATGTGTAAGGCCTGCTGGATTTTGCACAAATCTAGATTTTTTTGGATCTATTCCTAAAGCGGCAGCGATAATCACTCTGTTGACATTTCCGCTTCCGACAACAAGAATATTGCCCTTTTCTTTTGAAGTAAGTCTCGTCCAAAATTTTCTTATTTTTTCAATCTCTCTTGGATATTTTGAGGGATTTTCTTTTACTTTGCCTTCAACTTCTCTAAGTGATTTATCGTAGATGATTTTATGGCCAACAAGCTTAGAAACTGCTTCTGCACTAAGTCTGCATCTTTCTAAATCGCTTGAATAAATTCTGTGGATTCCTACTTTCTTTAGTCTTTTTGCCAAAAGTTTGACTTGCAAATGGCCTCTTTTTGAAAGAGTGGAACCATCTTCAGATTTTTCTCCATGCCTGACCAAATAGATATTCAATTTTATTTTGTCGTTCATCTCTTTTTTCCTGGATTAGAAAGGGATTGAAGATTTAAAGAATTATCTTCTTTTTGGAAGATTGTCGATTTTCATATTAGGATTGTTCTTCTAGTAGCCATTTGATGGGCTTCGGCCTGGGAAGAAGAGTCATTCTCTGATGGACTGCCATTTCTGATATTTTCATTTTAGTTCCTCATCAATAATTTTGAAAATCTTTTTGCATCTCTCGATTGCATCCTTTGCAGTATTAAATTCCATTCTCTTTCCGTAATATGTAAGTGAGTTTCTTTTATATCTAATGTCGTCAAAAATTCTGTATAAATCTTCTCTTTTTAGAATATCTCTCAAATAATAACCTAAACAGACGTGATTTAAAACGTTAAATCCTTTTTTGAAAGTCAGGGCTTGTAATAATTCAAGCAAAGAAGTATAATAGTCCTCAAAAACAAAGTTGCAGTTTTTCTCATTTATTTCTTTGATTAAACTTATTCTTTCTTTTGCAGTCTCTATTAAAGATTCTGATCTTTTTAGGTCTGGAGAAGTTTTCTTTGCTGAATTGTTGATTATGCAATCTTGCCAGTTTACTTCTTTCATTTGAAAACCTCTACAAATCCGTTTAATAATATTCCATTTATAATGTTGTTTGCCAGATGAGGGTTTCGCACATCCTTTAGATTTTTATGTCTAAATATTTGAATTTTTCTTTTTAGAATTTTCTCAAATTTCTCAACGCTTATCTCTTTTTTTGATGGAGTTTCCACATAGAGGTCAATATCGCTTTCCTCTGTGTCTTCTCCTTTGGCATAAGAGCCGAAGAGAGTAATTGTAGGGTTACCTAATTCTCTCCTAATATATTCAACAGTTCCAGATTCATACATCAGTCTTATATTGAAAAGTTTCTTTTCTAACAAGAATTTTTCACTAGTTCTATCTGCAGTATAAAATGTTACACTTCCGGTTTTAATTATTCCTAATATTTTCTCTTTCTCCAACTCTCTGCAATATCTGATTACAGATGGCAAAGGGAGCTTTAGGAGTCTTTCTATTTCACGAACTCGGAGCTTAGCAGTAGGATTAACAAAAAAATATTCTATGATTATCTGATTGATATTTTTACCTTTCATCTGATATCTTTTAGTATCAAGTGATATTTAAAGTTATCGACCTTTGGGATTTAAAGAAATTCCTTATTGGAAAGAATACCCTTTAAAGACCCATTAAAATGGGGATTTCGGGGTAAAATATACATATTAAGCAGATAAGTGTTTGGTGTCCGACACCCAAAAGTAGTTATACTCGATTACCTTGAATATATCATGACTAGTGAAATAATAAGCGGAGCATTTGAATCTGTAGGTATACCGAAAATGCAGACCATGGTCTATTTGGATTTATTAAAGCATAAAGACTCTACTGCAACTCAAATCTCAAAAAGAACAAAAATGCATAGGGCAAATGTGTATGATACATTAACTAAGTTAAAAGAAAAAAATCTAGTCTATTCATCAAACAAAGAAAGCAAAAAGTCTCTTAGAAGAAAACTTTAACAGAACTGTCATTGGCTTTGCGTTGCCCTTTGGAGATTTCGGAGAACCCAGAAGCAATTATGTGAATGCCCATAAGATACTCTACAATCTTACTACTCAAATGCACAAACTTGTTTTTTACCAGTTTAGTAGTGCGAAAAGGACATATTATAGCGGAAATTACGGTGATAATAAAGCTGATAGTTATGGTATCCTAAGACTTTCAGTAGATGCTCTTCGTACTCCTGATTTATTGTTAAAAGAAATTGAAGCTTCACGGGCATTGGAACTTCCTTATACAGAAACCTACACCAACGATGCAAGGTGGCCTACACCTTCAGGAGAACCTCATTTTGAAAACAACACAATAGTATTATCAACGAGCTTAGAAGAGAATGCAAACATAAGGCTCACATACTTGGATGGTTCGTATCTCTGGGAAGACTATTATTATTCTCTGAGGCTAAAAAATTCAGCTGCATCTGTAATACTTCTTATATCCAGATTAAAAACTTCTACAGATTACACTGCTTGTAGATATGGACCTGGACTTGTCAGGATAATAAATGTAGAGAAAGACATTCAACATATAATAAAAGAAGAGAAAATTAATAAAACATTAATTCCAGAAACAGTTCTCTCTATGTCGGTTTCTGGTTTAAATGTAAGCTGTTTTATGGATAGTGTTGAAATTATACAGGCAGAAGTAACTAATATTTCTACCAATGGAGGAATCGGAGTAAAAGCAGGAAGCTTCGAAACATCAGACAAAACATTTGCATTCTCAGATATAAGAGTTAGGGAAGGGGGTCGCTAATAAGTGAAATACTCTAAAAAATACAAGGTAGAATTAGTGACTGCATTTAAAAGAGGAAAATTTTCTATAGGTGAACTTGCTCGAAGAGAGAAAATTTCTAAACCGACCCTGTCCAGATGGATAAGGTTGTATTCTTTAGGAGGTAAGGCAAACTTAGAGAGAAGAAAATCAGGTCCCAAGGAAACTCCAATAAATGCTAAATTTGAATCTTTGGTACTTAATCTCTGGAAAAAAGAAAAAAGAAGTCCTTACATGATGCGAAAGGATCTTCAAAAAAACATCAAGCGTAATGGACATGATATTTCAGAAAGACAGATAAAAAAGATTTACAAAAAAAACAGATTATATGTTTCATAAGTATCTCTAAAGAGTTACAAGTGTAACATTAATGCATCAGTTAGACTTAAATAGAATTTTTTTTATAGGTTTTTCCATGAGAGGTGGATTACGTAAAGTATTGTTGAGTTTTTTATTCATGGCTATTTTTGTGGTTTTGATTCATCAGGCATCTGCATTAGTCGCAAGTGCATCATCAGATGATGGCAATATACCTTCAAATACCTTAGACTCTGACTTTTCTACACGATGGTCTGCATTAGGGAGTGGACAATGGATAGTATATGATTTTGGAGAGATGAGAGTTATTTCGAATATAAGTATTGCATTCTATCGAGGAGATTTGAGAAAAGAGAGTTTTGCTATTTCCGTATCAGAGAATAGGTCGCGCTGGTACAGAGCATATACTGGCATAAGTTCAGGAAATACATTAGATTTTGAAACATTCAATTTAAACAGAACCGCTAGATATGTCAAGGTAACTGGTTACGGTAATACACTCAATAAATGGAATAGCCTAACTGAAGTCGTTTTCTCTGACTTCCCCATAGGATCAGATAATTCTACTGACAATTCTACCATAGAACTAGATCGATTCGGCATAAAAAAAGTTTATCCTACTACAGATAAGGAATGGTTTTCAACCTGGGATAATGGAATCGCAAGAACGTTTACAAAAGTAGACCCTCAAGATCCATGGTTTGACGCAGATCACGGAAGAGCAACCTACAGTGTAGATGGGCATGGGTTGTTCAATATCACTGGCTCGGTTCCTCGAATGTATATCCACGATCCTAATCTCGTCCAAGGATGGAAAAATGTAGAAATGACTGTTTACGCTCTGAGGATAAATGATAGCGGAGTTAACTGGGGAGGCATCGAAGGGGTAGCAAGAACTAATCATGGAACTACTGCTCCTGAACTTCAAAATCTCTGTGACACAAGAGGCGTTGATGCCCGAATGCGTTATGATGGAAAAATAGACTTTGAGAAAGAAACAAAACATCCTTCCTCGAAGGTTGTAGGAAGCAGAGTTTTCTGGCCTAATGGACTTCCAAAAAATGTTTGGATAGGTTACAAATATGTTGTTTACGATTTGCTCAATGGAAATGTCAAACTTGAACTTTATCTTGATGAGACTGACGGATTGAATGGTGGCAATTGGACAAAAATAAATGAATTTGAAGATACTGGAAATAATTTCGGTACAGGGGGGGCGCCTTGTGCTACTGGCATAAATCCTGCCTTAAAACTCACTGCAAGCAATAATCGTCAGGGTTCAGAATCAGGCAAGCCAAACATAGCAGTATACTGGAGAAGCGATGGAGTTGGTTCAAATGGGCTTATTTATAAGAAAATGAGTGTCCGAGAGATTTAACTGGGAATCTCATCTTTTTCCAGCTTCATTTTTAAATTGAAGTGGTGCTTCATACAACAAGTATGAATAACTACCGCATCGTTATATATATCTTTTTTGGATTAAGTATAAGATGGTGGTAAAAGATGTTCAGTTCTAATTCATGTGTTTTATGCAGATATCCTATTTCTGATCCAGTATGCAGAAAATGTTATATTAAACAATCAGAGGTTTTATTAAATGACTTAAATATGCATAAGATCGCTAATGAAATTATCTTAGGAAAACTAAAAAACAACTTTCCCACTGATACTATAAATGAGACTAAATGTATATTATGCCGAAAAGATAATGTAATTCTCTGTCGTTATTGTTTTTCTATAATTTTAACAAATATACTAAGGGAGTTAAATTTCACTGAAGATATGATTGAAAATTTTGGATATAATCAGATGTATGGAGAAGATTCTTTAGAAAGAGAAAGGATGTTCTAAATCAAAAGCCAATAATTAAATTGATTAGAGAATTATCTCTTTTTTCTAATAATTGTATAAAACAACGCAATGAAAATCCAAAAGAAGATTACTATTGTCGCGATAGTGAAGAACACTACTTTCTCTGCCCATTCTTCACATAAAGAATTATCCTGCGCTTAGTCTTTAAAGATTGTTGAGATTTCATCGTTCCATTATCGTTCCACTTGAGTTTCAGGTAGTGTATATAAATAACTTTTTTCTTAGGGTGTTATGAAAAAAAACTTTCAAAAACTGAAAGGAGGAATAATAAACTAAAATGAAACAAATATTTGGAATAGCTATTGTAATGCTGATGATGGGGGCTGTTATGGCTGCTGGATTTGCAAGCGCACAGGTAAGCCCTAATAGTGTGACAAAAATTGGAGCACCTCCAAAAGTTATCTGGTATCAAGCAAACATTGACTCTTCCGCAGCTGGAAGCGCTAGAATTAAACCTGTAGCTGTTCAAGCTGTTATGCCTAACCCTATAGTGGTTAAGACTGCGGCTGAAGCTAGAACTCAAAAGGCAAATGTAGCTGGTGTTGCAACTAGTGTTGCACCTATTGCGCCTGCTGTTAAAATAGATGATAGCACAAGAAGCATTTGTGAATCTGACATCAATCAAGATGGAACAGTTGACACAAGAGATTTCTTGGCGTTCTTGAATGCCTGGGCTTCTGGAAATGAATCTGCTGATTGGAATGGAGATGGGGAAATAAATCTTGAGGATTTTAATGTATTCTTGAGTGATTGGCAGTCTCAGAGAGCTAACGGTTGTTAATCAGCCGATTTTTCTTTTTTATTTTTTTTCTTTTTTTATTATTTCAGTTAAATTTATAATATCTTTAAAATTTCTTTTTTTATGGATTATAAGACTCTAATCGGATTGCTTGGCGCTATTGATGATGATATCTTACAAAGGGTGATTTTGTCTGATAGATTAGAAAGAGAAATGGGAAAATTTAGAGATATTTATGCCACATCTGCTGATGGAGATGAAGATTTATTGGAGGGCCCAGAAGACCCAGCCTATTTGGAAGTTGACGCCTCTTGACGTGGAAGAGAAATTCCTGAAGAGGTTGAAGAGGCGTTTTATAAATTGAGAGGAGTTTATCTAGAGGAAAAAATAAGAGCAAGCCCTAAAAGGGGAAGATTAAAAGTCTGAAGTTATTCATAATTTGAATTCATATTTTTTTAAGTCTAATTTGTTATTTTGAATTTCTATTCCTTCTGATTTTAACATCTTAATTTTATTTTTAATTCCTGATGCAAAGCCAGTCATGCTTCCATCGCTTCCTACAACTCTATGACAAGGCACTTCAGGAGCATAAGGATTTTTGTTCATTGCATTGCCAACAGCCCTATATGCTTTTGTGTTTATTTTTTGAGCAAGGGCCTTGTATGTTGTGACTTTTCCCCTTGGGACATTTCTTAGAAGAGAATAACAACGTTCATTAAAATTTGATTTTTTAGGATTCATTTTGTATTTATTCCTAACTTGTGTAGTGATTTAATTAGTTTTCTGTAATTCTTGAATTGAATTCCATTAAATCCTAAATTGTTTGCTACAAGTGTATTCGGTAGACTGTTGTCTATGAAGATTATATCTTTTGGACAAATTTTCAAATCTCTTAAAACGTACTTATAGATTTTTTCGTCTGGCTTACTCATTTTTAGTTTGTATGAATAATAGACCTTAATGAAATTATCAAAGAGGTTTCTCCTTATGTCTACTTCGTGATGTATTGAATTTGTGTTTGTTAGACAATATACCTTGTATTTTTTGCTCATTCTTTCAACAAGTGAAATGACTTTTTTGTTTGGTTTTGAGTTGTTTTCATAGAATTTTTTATAGACTTTTTCAACTTCTTTTCTATTCATTTTTAGTTTTATTGATAAAAATTTAAAAAAGTTTTCAGGATTTTCGTCTCCATTGTTTAATTTTACTATTTCAGATCCAAATTTTGGATAGAGAAAAACAGAAAGCTTGATTTTTTTGAATAAATTTCGAAGTATTGAAGCATAATTTTGTCTTACAAGAACTCCGCCTATGTCAAAAATGATTATATGTTTTTTCATTTTGCTATTTCTTAGATGTCAAATAATAAGCCTAATTATACTTTGTCATCGGAAGATTTAAATATTACTTATATTATAAATATTACATGACAGATGAAGTGATATCATTAAGAGTGGGGAAAGAATTAAGAGAGAAGATGCGAGCCCATAATCAAATTAATTGGAGTGCTGTTGCAAGAAAAGCTTTGGCTGAGGAGGCTGAGAAACTGCATAAAATCGATAGGAAGAAAGCTCTTGAGGCATTAGCTGATGCAGACAGAATAAGAAAATCAGGGGTTTTTGATGGGGGCAAAACGGGAACAGAAATAATAAGAGAATGGAGAGACAAAAGAAAGTAATTGATGCTTCAGTTGTTGTTAAGATATTTGCCAAGGAAGATAATAGTAAGAAAGCCTTTGAGATAGTTGAGTCTTATGCAAATGAAAAAATCTCAATTATTGTCCCTGATTTGATATTTATGGAAGTGTTAAATGCCTTGAGATACAAAAACATAGAAAGTAATCGCTTGAAAAAAGTCAATACGGATCTCTGGAATTTCCAGTTTGAGATAGCATATCTGGATGAATTTTTAATGAGAAAAGCAGTAGAAATATCAGTTGAGTATGGCTTTTCAATTTATGATTCTATTTATGCTGCACTTGCACAGATGCATGGAGCCGAGCTAATAACAGAAGATAGTAAGTTGCTAAAATTTCCAAATTCTATTTCATTAAATGATATCTGATTATTTAGCTATTTCTCCATTTCTTAAATACCAGATAAACAAATCTAACTTTGCAGGAGAGATATTTAGTTCTTTTGCGAGGGAATTGAATTTTGATTCTATTGAAAGATAAAGTTTGGGAGGAAGGGATTTTGGGACTTCTGGAATAATGCTACTTTCCTGCATAGTTCTTAAAATATGTCTGTCTAGAATTGCAAGATTTTTACTTCCAGTGTTCCTGAGAAAGTGAGATGCCTCTTTCATTCCAATGCCCTTTATGTTCTTTACAAGCCATGTCCTGTTTGATATTTCATCCCCATTTAGTTTTGATTTTATTGGATGATGCTGTCTTGCTTCAACTATGTAAGATGCTTTGTTGTTGTGAAACCTGTGCTTGTTGTTTTTTATATAATCTGCCAAATCTTGTTGAGAGATAGTTAGAAGTTTGCTGTTCAGAGATTTCTGAATGTTTTCTGCGGTTTTTTGCTTTGAGTTTGCTGCGAGGATGCAGAAGCATAGTTCTGAAAACCATTCTGTGTCTGATTTGTTCTTGAAAGATTCAAATTCGGTTAATCTATCTTCTACTAATTTGTTTATTGGAGAGTCTTGCAACTTTTTAATTTGAGCTGTGAGAGAGTGCATTGAAATTCTGAGAAGATGAGATTTATAATTATTATGCCCAGTTTATAACATTGTTTAAATAGGAGTTTATACTATGAAGATTAATGGTCTTGGATTTGAGAAATAAGTTTGAGAAGATTTTTGCTGAAGCAGATATAAAGATTAATGGAAAAAGACCTTGGGATATAAAAGTAAATAATCCTAGATTTTTCAGGAGAGTAGCTCTGAGCGGAATAATTGGCTTAGGAGATTCTTATGTCGATGGTGACTGGGATTGTGATGACCTTCCTGAATTTATACATAAAGCTCTCAAGAACAATATTCATTTGAAGATGAAATGGACTTGGGTAAATATTCGTGAAGTTATTAAAGCGAAAGTTTTCAATCTGCAAAGCAGGCCGAGGGCGTTCATGGTCGGAAAGGAGCACTACGACATTGGAAACGACCTATATCAGTTAATGCTGGATAAAAGAATGACTTACACCTGCGGTTATTGGAAAAATGCAAAGAATCTTGAGGAAGCACAGGAAGCTAAACTTGATTTAATATGCAAAAAGTTAGGGCTGAAAAAAGGTGATAAGGTTTTAGATATTGGATGTGGGTGGGGAAGCTTTGCAAAATATGCTGCTGAAAAGTATGGGGCAAGAGTTGTGGGGATTACAGTTTCAAAAGAGCAAGTTGAACTGGCAAGAAAACTCTGTAAAGGACTTCCTGTTGAGATACGAATCCAAGATTATAGAGAGGTTAATGAAAAATTTGACCATGTGGTTTCCATAGGGATGTTTGAACATGTCGGATATAAAAATTATCGGACTTTTTTCAAGACTGTGCATAAATGTCTAAAAGATGACGGGTTGTTCCTTTTACATACTATGGGGCAACGAGATAGTTATCCTGATTTTAATCATCCAGATTATCACTGGGTTTTGAAGCACATTTTCCCTAATGGAATGATTCCATCCATCAAGCAGATAGGCAAAGCCACAGAGGAGTTATTTGTGATGGAAGATTGGCACACATTCAGAGAAGATTATGATAAGACTATAATGGCTTGGTGGAATAATTTTGACAAGAACTGGCCAAAGCTTAGAGCTAAATATGGAGATAGATTTTACAGAATGTGGAGATTTTACGTGACTACTCCTTGCCCTAAAGGGCAAGGCTTCTACGAGTGATGCACATCCTGATTTCTCACATAATCTATTGCTCTCTCAACTTGAATAAATCC
>PFDB01000005.1 GCA_002763075.1 Candidatus Pacearchaeota archaeon CG10_big_fil_rev_8_21_14_0_10_34_76
GAAGTAATTATGTAACTAATCAGACAAATATTTCTATATCTGGGGCAGGTTTTGAGATAATGAATGATTTGATATTGAATTCTCCACCTGTTGTAAGTTCGCAATATCCTGTGAACGGCTCTTTTTCATCATCATCTGAAAATGATTTTTCCTGTCTTGTAGGGGACTTGGATAACAATCTTGTAAATGTAACCTTGTATGGGGATTGGGGATTGGGGTGGCATCCTAATGAAACTAAATCAATTTCTGGAGGGAGTGTAATGTCTAATTTTACATTAGCATTGAATGAGGGAAATTATAATTGGAATTGTCTGGCAAATGATGATTTAGGCATATCTAACCTCGAAGGCTCTAATGTAAGTCTTACAGTTGATTTGACAGCTCCAGAAATAAACTCTGTAGAGTCAAACATTAGTACAAGCTGTCAAGTTCCAGAGTTTACGAGAGTTAGTTGCAATACAACCGATAATCTTTCCGGAATAAAGAATGTGGTTATTGAATCTATAAGCGCTTCTGGAAGACTAAATCACACTACTGCCTTATCTGGAGAGGGAATATATTATTCAGACATATTATTAAACGAAATTGGATCATGGGATTTTGTGTGTCATGTGAGTGATATGGCAGACAATCTTGCAACCTCTAATTCAAATACTCTTTGGACAAGTTATACGTCTTTTTCTGATTTAGTACTTTATCCTCAACAACTGTTTTTTAGCAACAAGAATCCAATTGAATCAGAAATAGTCTTTATCAATGCAAGTGTGCATAATATCGGATGTGGAAATGCATCCAATTTTTCATTAGGATTTTTTCAAGGTGATTTTGATAATGGGGGAGTCCAAATAACTAATCTAAGTCTTTCATTGGATGGATTCTCTAATAGTACAGTGGTTATCAATTGGAGTGCGGAAATAGGGCCGCAGGAAATATTTGTTCATGCAGATTTTAGTGGAGATATTGTTGAGGGCAATGAGTCAAACAATAAAATTTTTGAAATCCTTGAAATTACTGGATGGCAAGAGATATATGGGGATGCTTTTTTGTCAACTCTTCTTGCTAATCAGGGTATAATCAACTTAAGTGGATGGTCCAACGATTCAGGATCTTGGAATATTTTTGTTGTGGATAAGGAAGCAGAAATTGATTGGTTGTCTTTAATCGCTTTAGGCAGAAATATACTCGGAAATCCAACGTCAAATGATTTTTCAGATATTGATAATATCTTGGATATGGTATCTTTTTCAGATTCAGTTTCTAATGTTTTCACTAGCAATGGAAATGATCCAATTTCTACAGATTCATTTTTTATCAGTGGATTGGAAATAGCAAATGTCCCCGTGGTAAATTCTACAAATAATTCTAATTTTGTTACAGGGATTTTGTGGGATCCTTTCAAGGATGTGAATGGTGAATATGATATTTTAGACAAGGAAGATGTTGTGTTTGTAACCAAGGTCAACAATGGTCAAGAGGGGGCATATGGAATATATGACTATGAAATTAAAATTCCAGTTAGATTAAGGGAATATTACCCTGCTGATTCTGATGAGGTATATGTTTATTTCGATCTTGCTTGATCAGAACTAGTTGATTCATTGGGAGACTCGTTTGTTGTTTTTGTCTCTTTTGAATTATTTTGTTTTTTTGAATTTTTTCTGAATCTTATTTTCTTTGTGAAACCAAAAATATAGGACGCAATGCTTGACACATTTTTCCATATATTCCTTTTAATTATTGCAATTATCTTACTTAAATCATTGAGAAACATTTTTGTTTTTAATTTTGAAAATTTTACTAGATATGCAATATGGGGATAATATAATTTTGAGAACTTTTTTTTTGCAAATATTTTAAATCTGAAAATGTGCAAAGATGCTGAAAACCTAAATTTTTCTAATTTTGTCAGTTCTATTGGCCTGTCGTCCAACTGGAAATGTTTGGGCTTTTCTTTTTTGAAACTTTTTTTATTGTTTTTATATTTTTTTAATTTCTCAATATATTTAGATGTTTGAGAGTAGTATTCCTCTCTAGACTTTTTCAACTTTTTTTTATATATTTTTTCAGGATCATTTACTTTATTGTTAAGGTTGTTTAAGAAGTCAGCATTTGCTTTTTCTATATCTGATCTATATTTTTCTTCTACTTCATCAATATTCATTTTATTTACAGTAACAAATACAACTGTTACAGTCATTTTCAATTAATTGAAAGTTTGATTTTTGAAATTCAAGGTCTCTCGTTTCGCACTCCGCTCTGCATTGTAACTTACATTCTCCTTCATCTGAGACTGTGTGGATGATGTTTCCGGCAATAATTGAACATAGATCTTTTGCATTTATCTCTTGTGTTTTTTTGACTAATTTGTCTAGGGGATTTTTTATCAAACCATTTTCAAAAAGAATTGTTAAAAATATAATGAGTAAAACTATTGCAAGAATCAGAATGATGTGCTTATTTTTTGAAAATCTTTTTTTATTTTTTTTAGACTTAATGGGCATTTGAATAAATTATTTTCTAGATATATAAAATCTTCTAATTATTTATCTCGCTTTCCCATCTTTCTCTTACAAATTTTTATGAATTGAGAAAGCATCTCTTTTAACTCCTCTTCGTCTTCTCTCATCTCTTCTTCTTTTCCAAGCATTGTGACATATATCTCTTGCCACTCTTTTTCTAAGTCATGGAATTTAGCTATTTTCTCTTTTAGATTATTTACTAAATCTGAATTCATATTTCTCAACACTAATTCAGGTTTTTGTTTTTCCCAGTAATTTCTCATTTGCTCAACTATGTCATTTCCCTTAAATTTGGATTTGTACCATGTATCTAATTTTTCTATATCGTTCATCTCATGGGTGATGTTCTTCAGTATGTCTTTAAAGAATCCTGCCTCGTCTTCATACTCCACCAGTTTTTTGACAGATTTTTTGTTTGAATTAGACAGGTCA
Organism: Candidatus Pacearchaeota archaeon CG10_big_fil_rev_8_21_14_0_10_34_76; assembly: GCA_002763075.1. Lineage (GTDB taxonomy): Archaea > Nanobdellota > Nanobdellia > Pacearchaeales > GW2011-AR1 > 1-14-0-10-34-76. The sequence goes on from PFDB01000005.1 coordinate 2,952, forward strand.
ATTTTTTTCAAAGTTTCGATTGAAGAGATGGGAAGTCTATTCGAAGATCCAGAAATTTTAGACAGTTCATTCATCAATGAGTCTGTTTCATCCCCTATATTATCATTATCTATATGTGAATCAATCCCTAAATCAGGTAATGTAGGGGGAGCTTTTTTCCTAAAAAATTTTAGAGCCATTTTATCTCTTGAAAATCGTCAACTTAATATATAAACCTTTTGTAGTATTGTTTAGTGATACATGATTTTAGAAAGTTATTTATAGATTTATATAAGATTTAGAGCATGAATAAACTTATTTTAGGGATTGTCTGTCTGTGTTTTCTTATGATTTCTTCTTTTAGTGTTAGCGCAAACTTTGCATGTGGAAGCGTAGAAGCAGAAGGTGATTATCTTCCAGCATGGTTTGATGTTATTGTTTCATATCAAGAAAATCCTGAATACAAGACCTCTTGCAAGGTAAGTCCTGCTAACAACAAATATTGCTGTGACCCGTTACAGATAAGTCAGGTAAATTGGGGGATAGGAAAATATTTGGAAGCGGAAATACTAGATACTCGGAGAGGATATTTTGCGGAATCTGTGGCCTTAAGTATAAGTGGGGAGGGATATGATATTTTTCCAGAGATGCAACTTAAAAGAGCAGTTAGAATAACTAGTCCAGATTCTAAGATATTGCCTAACGATGACTCTGAAATTTTTGTCAATGTTTCTAGTAATGAACCTTTCACTAATCTTAGTTATTCGTTAGTCTATGAAAATTTCAGTGTTGAAGGAGAGTTATGTGATAATTGCACCAATCAAGAGTTTTATGTAATGAATTATGGTCCAGGACATTATTTTCTAAGTGTTTTTGCGAGAGATGGAAGGGGGAGGGTATTTAATGATTCTGTAGATATTTATTTAGTAGATTCTATGAGTACAAATGTCAGGTTGGATTGTGACGGGTGTTATAGGGAGTTTGTGCCTTTAAATACCAGAGTTAATATGACCTTTATCTCAGATTTCTCTCACGAAGTTTCGGGCGAGATGATGGGGTATTTTCCTAATGATTGGGTTTTCATAGATGGTGAAGGTGTTATTGAGGACTATAGCAGTAGTCATAAATCTATATCTTGGGAAGTGAGTGGGAATAAGGCACAGAAAAATATAATATTACTTTCTCCTTCATTCTATCCTTCTTCCTTAAAAAGGTCTTATCTTGGTATACAAATAGAAAGAAATCCAATTGAACTTTATAATTTGAGACTATATAGTTTATTTAGATTTCCATTCTTTTTTATGTCTGAGAAATTTTCTAGTGAATCTAGTGGTGCAAATATTTTTAATTATGTTTTTGTTTCGGAATCTAACCCCGCTGTCCTTATTTTAGAAGGAGATTTTGTTTCAGAGGTGGCTGTTTTTCCTAAAAGAGATGTATCTAATGTCAGAGTCTCATTTAATTCTATAGAAAAGAAGAGGAGAGATTATCATAGGTTTTCTGTTAGATCAACTATTCCCGGGGAAGACATAATGAAGATAATGATTAAATTCAGAGTAAACAAGAATTATCTTGATGACTATGTTGGCGATTTATTGTTTTATGAAAATGGAGAAGACCTTGTAGGAATTAAAACAGGGGTAATTCAAGAGGATGATAAATACTTTTATTATGAGGGATTTACTGATCAAACTGGAATCTTTAGAATTACTAAAAACTGAGTGTTTATACTTATTCCATTTATCGAAGAAAAGTTTATAAATAATTTTAGAGGGCTTATTCTATGGACAATGGGGTGAATAAGTGTTTTTCTAATGTTTTGAATCTATATATTCTCTGGAGACAAGGAGAGAGAAATGAATAAAAAAGGGGTTATTAAAATTGGATTGGTTGGAGTGTTATTGGGAGTAGTTCTTTTTCTTGCAGTCTTTTTGGAGAGT
>PFDB01000015.1 GCA_002763075.1 Candidatus Pacearchaeota archaeon CG10_big_fil_rev_8_21_14_0_10_34_76
ACTCTCCCTGTTTTATATTTATTTTAATAGAAATAATTACCGCAATTCATTCATTGGCTTGAAAGCCAAGGATTTCTTGCGGAAGGATTAATGACTTTTGTTGGAATGTGGCGTGCTGGAAATCAATATAATCTCTGGCAGATTGTCCTCTCTAAAGAGGGAGTTAAAGGCGGATATAAGAGTGTTAGATAGGGAATTTATTGTAAAGCTCTTCTAAGTTCAACGAGCTGGCGTATACTTACCAGATGGAAAGGTTTATATAAAAATGTTAAATATTATTAACATATGTTAAATATTATTAACAACCTAAAACCATTTATTGAGGACTGTTATAGAAGGATTAGTATTAGAGAGTATTCTAGATTAATGAAACTCTCTCCTCCAACGGCTTCAAAAATACTATCTGAACTTAATAAGGAAAATTTACTAATGATGGAAAAGGATAGAAATTACATCTTTTATTATGCCAACAAAAATGAAAAAATATTTACAGATTTGTCTAGAATTTATTGGAAAATTAAATTAGACACTTTAATTAATTTTTTAGAAGAGAATATTACTGGGCCTGTAATAATTTTATTTGGCTCTCTTTCTAAAGCGGAAACTAAGAAAGATTCTGACGTGGATATTTGTGTAATTGGACATAAAAAAGAACTGAATCTAAAAAATTTTGAAGATAAACTAAAAAGAAAGATACAGATATTCTTTTTCGATTCAATATCCGATATTAAAAACAAAGAACTTGCAAACAATATCTTAAATGGATATATTCTTACTGGGAGATTAAAAGTTTAATGGATTTTAATGAATGTATTAAAAAAAGAATATCTAAGGAAGTAAAGAGAGATGCAGACTTGATAGCTTCTCTAAAGAAGACTAGTCAGAATAAGTTTGATTCGGAAGATAAACTTGAGCTGAATGAGATAACTGCTAGCTCTAAGATATCTCTTTTGTATGACTCCTTGAGAGAGCTATTAGAAGCTTTAGCAATTACAAGGGGATATAAAATTTACAATCATGAATGTTATACTTGTTTTCTTAAAGAGATTGTAAATGAAAGTTCTAAGGGGGATGAGTTTGATGAGATAAGAAAAATAAGAAATGGAATTAATTATTATGCTAAAGAAATTTCAATTGGAGAAGCGAAAGAGGTTTTAAAAAGAATAAAAATGCTACGAAAAGAAATAATTGAATTATTGAGTTAACTCAGTGTCCAGGATATTTCCAGAAGTACCATTTTTCAACATGGAGCCATTTTCTCATGGGAGTGTATACTGCAAAGATCATTATCCAGACAGACATTAGACACCATATTGCAGTCCATTCATGAGGGTTGCTTGAGAGAAGGAACGCAATCCCAGTCCATGTTAAACCAACAAGAGTTGCTTTCCAAGACCCATATATTAAAGGCAAAGCATACGCTCCAAGTAGGTAAAAAGTCAGCATGCTAAATATCCCTACATCATTGAAGGGTATACTCCATGCGAGGTGCCAGTTACCCATGTATGAGCAAAGCTCTTCCCCGCACATAGCAGTTCCAGGCGTGCAGCTTCCAGCCCATTCAAAAGGATATATCTTCAAAATCAATATAATTGTTATGATTGCTGCGAGTGTAAAAACTGGCCAAATAATTTTCTTTCTAACTTTTGCAGGAATGAAGTATAGAATAAATGCATTTATGAAAATAGGCTGGAAGACTATATGCATGTAAGATAGAAATGTCAACAGCTGGTTGCCTGAAAAGTCACAGCTACCTAAATATAAGTAAGTAATAGCTTGAAGCCCTTCCATGAGGGCAAAATAACCAAGAGGCATCCAAATGAGCTTACTCTCTTTTTTGAAAGCGAGGTGTCCTGCAAATGCTAATCCTACAATTCCAAATATCGCTGATGCGGCAAGACTCCAACACATTCAAATGCATGTTAAAGGGAGTTTATAATTATTAGGACATTTGATATCTTTTATGAAACTGCTCTATTTCTGGAATATGAGAAAGATATTCATGTTCTACTCCTCCAAACCAGAGATCTAAAAGTTCGTTTGAATGAGGAGATGCATAATATAAAAAGATTGGCAAGTTATCATTTAAATCATCCCTCATGTTGTGTTAAATGTGTTTCTCTTTTTAAAAATTATTATTCCAAAAGCAATAATAAAGCCATAACTCCAATTCCTGCTATAAATGCAATGAGCTGAAGGAATGATTTCCTAATTCCAAAGTTCTTATGCAATTCTGGAATAAGATCTGAGCCTGCTATGTAAATGAATCCTCCAATAGCTATAGGAATAAGGAATAGTTCTATGTTTTTTATGTAATTCGTTGCTGTTATTGCAAAGACTGCTCCTAATATAGATGTTAAGGCAGTTGCAAAATTCACCATGATGGCGCGAGTTTTTGTGAATCCCCCATGGATGAGAACTCCGAAATCTCCTATTTCTTGAGGGATTTCGTGTAACGCGACTGCAATTGTTGTTGCAATACCTGCAGGGATGTTTATCAGATAACTTGCTCCTATAATTATTCCATCGAGAAAGTTGTGTAATGAGTCTCCTACAAGATTCATTGTGGCAAAAGTATGGGTGTGTTCTTTGGTTATAGGCATGTGACAATGTTGCCAGTACACTAGTTTTTCTAATGAAAAGAAGAGGACTATTCCAAGCAAGACTGAAAAAGATGTCATGAGAGTTAGACCTGATTCTTCTGCTAATTCTGGAAGAAGGTGAAGGAATGCATCTCCAAACAATGCTCCTGCAGAAAATGCAATTAAATAGATTAGAAAATGCTTAAGTTTTTTTGTGTTTATTGAAAGTGTGGCAATTCCAATAAGAGAAATTAGGCTGACGATTATAACGCTTGCAAGAGTATATATCCAGATTGATAAATCCATGAATGAAGAGAGAATTATTAACTTTTAAATTTATTGGGAATAAGAAGGATTTCCGTCTCTAAGGCAGTGTTCCATATAGTTCTCGGCTATTCTTTCTCTTAGAGCATCAATAGATTTGTCTATTGGAGGTAATCCTTGTTCTCTTCTTTCTGCTGTCTCTCTTGCTAAATCTAATGCTGCTCTCTCTGTAAGCTTAAACCATCCATCTATCCCTATATGAGACATTATTGTCCATGAATTTGATCCCCTGTATTCCATGTGATATTCTCAATCTTGGAGTTTATAAATTCTTTTAGTCGAATCGTCCAGATTTAATTTACATTAAAGTAGTTTCAAGAAAAATGTTTAAAACTGATACCCCTTGCAGAAAAATAAGGAAATAGAAAAAGTAAAACTGACTATTTGTTAACTATCTTTTAGTAGTTAAATAGATAAATTTAAAAACTAAGATTTTTAGAGAATTTCATGACAAACAGAGTTTATAGTGCTGAAGAAGTTGCAAGAGTTACTAGGATAGTTGGAACATTGATTCAAAATGCTGAGGCCTTAAATTATAATGATACTTTGGGAATGTTGCCTGAAAGACATAGAAAAGAAGGAACTCAACAACGTTGTGAAGAACTTAGAAGAGATATTTTGGATTATATAAGAGAAGGTTTTGTGAAGTATGATGGGTTTCCAGGAGAACTTAGAAGAGCTATAGAACAGAGAGTTGACATAGAAACAATAAGATCTTTGGTTGGCAAACCTGTGAATTTAGAACTTGTAGGAGACTTCATTGACGAAGCTACTATTCTTGATAATTATAAGGCACCTAAGTTGAGACTTGTTGGTTAAATTTTTAATAGGGGAATTCTTTAGGATATTATGTATATTGATGTGCACTGCCATTTGGATATGTTGAAAAATATTGATGAAATTATTAAAAATGCTAAGAAAAAAAATGTTAATGTGATTGTTTCTGCTGGAGTAGATATTGAGACAAATAGAAAAACTCTTGAGCTGTCTGAAAAATTTCAAGAAGTTCGTGCATGTTTGGGAATTTATCCTGATGAAGCTTTGAAAATGAGTGATAAGGAAATTGATTCTGAGATTGAGTTTATTAATAAAAATAAAGAAAAAGTTTGGGGAATTGGAGAGGTGGGGATGGATTTTTCTGGAAATGATAAAGATAATGAAAAACAGGAGAGGGTTTTTGAAAAGTTTATTGAATTATCAAAAAAGCTTGATAAGCCTATTGTTGTGCATTCTAGAAAAGCAGAAGAGGAATGTATTGAAGTTCTTGAGAAACTGAAAGCAAAAAAAGTTGTTATGCATTATTTCTCTGGGAGATTAAAACTTGTTGAGAGAATTGTTAATAATGGTTGGATGTTGAGCATTCCAACTGCTGTAAAGAATTCTGAGCATTTCCAGAAAGTTGTGGAGATTGTGCCTATTGAAAACCTACTGTGCGAAACTGATTCGCCGTATTCTCATCCGGATAAAAAATTTCCTAATGAGCCTGCGAATGTTGTTGAAAGTTATAAGATGATTGCTAAAATAAAGGGCTTGGGATTAAATGAGGTTGAAGAGAAGATCGAGAAGAATTTTGAGAGGCTAGTTAAGTGAATTTTGGAAAAATGCGGGGAGTAGGATCCAGAAATACAACTTCCTTAGAAAAGAAGTTCTATGAGTCAAGAAACTATAATTGGACTGAGTCTTATTTGCTCTCGCACAAACTACCTTAAGCATAGTCTTCGACCATGAATGCGGGGAGTAGGATTCGAACCTACGAAGGCACTAAGCACACAGGATTTCTCCTGAACTTAAATCTCTCTTGCGAGAGAACGACATCTTAAGTCCTGCCCTTTTGACCACTCAGGAATCCCCGCACTAAAAGAAGTGATTTAAATTAGTTTAAAAGGGTTTTGCTGTTATCCATAAACGCAAATATTTGAGTCTGGTAATCTTCTTTCCCTGGAAGGAGTTATTGGCTCTTTTTTTATGTAGCGCCCATAAACATCATTCATTCCAGTTCTCAAAAGTCCTAATTTCTCATGGTAGGGCATGCGTGCAAAGTTTATTCCAGGGGTATGAGAAATATCTTCTAATATTTTCGTTTCCCACTCGAAGTAAGTTTTTTCTCCGACTTCTTCCATAATCTCTTGTAATTTTTTCATGAATATTAAAATGTTAGAACCCCCTTAATTAATTATTATCTGGGTTGTTCGACCCGATCTTCTGGTTGACTTGCTAATATGTGTGCCAGATACAATTCTGCTACTGTTTCATTTATATATGGTCTTCTTCTCTGCCTTGAGAATCTAGCCCCATTCTCACCAGAGTGTTTTGATTCACTCATGTAATGCTCATAGGCTGTTCTTGCCTTTTTTCTCCAGGCATTATATTGATCTTGACCTACGGCAGCAACTATTTCATCTTTTCTGAATCCTATTTCAACCATATAAATTGAGAAAAAACTTGGTTTATAAAATTAGTTATAAAGGATCATCTATTTTGTTTAAAATATTCTCTGCGTTGTCTGTGGCATCTTGTATTATATCTTGCTCTGTTGCTCTGGGATGTTTTTCCTTGAATCTTGCTGCATATGCTGCTCCAGCAATGACTGCCATATGTAATCTTTTTTTATCTGCGTCCATATTGAAAAATGATTGGAGAAATATTTAAGGATTGTTATCCCTAGCAATATATATGGGAAATTTCATTGAGGGTATATTTACAACTATAACTGGTCTTGTTATAATAGTTCTAGGCATAATTTTGCTTCCACTTCCGGGACCGGGGTTGGTCATTATATTTTTTGGAATTGTTATACTTGCTAAACGTTTTATCTGGGCAAGGAGAATAAAAAACAAGGTTATGAAATATGTGATGATTACAATAAATATAATTAAGAGAAAGAAAAATACTAATAAAGAAGGTACAAAAAATCAAGACTGATTAACATTAATTTTACATCAGAAACTTAAGCCTCTAGGGGGAATCGAACCCCCGACCCCCAGTTTACGAAACTGGTACTCTAACCTGCTGAGCTATAGAGGCGTAAAAATGGAAATATTTAAAACCTTAAAAGTGTATTGTTTTTAATGGTTTTAAGAGAGGGGTTGAAGGTATTAACGGTTTTCTCACTATTGTTAGTAGGAATTCTTTTTTTTGCCTTTTCTGCTAGTGCAGATGTAGAAAGCCAAACTTCTGCAATTAATGGTGTTTTTCCAGATCAGAAAGAATCTGAAGTTCATGTAGGTGATGTTGGAGAAGATGAAAAACAAATTAAGGATATAATCAAATCAGGTATTGGAGGAGAGATAATCAAATCGGATATTAGAAGAGGTTCAGGAGGTTCTGGTATTAGAGCTACAAAATTAATAAATGCGGACTCTGGAAGTAGTTTAGAGAAAAAATTTACATTTACAGGAATTATGAATGATTATGATGGGAACACTCTGAAGGCAAGTTTAATTTATATTTCTGGTGAGGTGATTGATAAGATTGAATTCAATAATTTTACAGATGGGCCTGAAAATCCATTTTTTGAGATATTAATTGATACCCCTGTCTCTGAGCAGAAATATATTGGGAATCCAAGTAATGTTGTATTGAATTTCCATTTGAATAACGAATATTTTGAAGAAAACGGGTATGATCTTGATATGAATTATTGTATATTAAGTTTGAATGCCCCTTCCGTTAAGGATACTAGAAGCATAAGATTTTCAGAGAATTCGTTTGAAAATAGTAAGGCATTTTCTTTTACACCTGGAAATTATTGGATGCAGGTCGTATGTTCAAACAAAGATGCAGGGTTTGGGTTTAGCAAATTAGTCAAATTCAAAGTTTTGAATTCAATTGGGTCTGAAGAAGGAAACTCTGGATTTTCTTCTTCTGGAAGGACATGTAAGAATGAGTGGATTTGTGGAGAATGGAGTGAATGTAATGCTGGAGAACAGACAAGATTGTGTGAGTCAGAAAAGAAGGAAGGATGTTATACAATTATTTCTGCTAAGCCTGCTGAAATTCAGGGCTGTACAGAATTAGTATCTGAAGCTATAGAAGAGACTGATGAAGTGCCGCCACAGGGAGCCCTAGCTAGGATAACTGGTGCTGTCGTTGGTTTTGCAGGAGCAGCAGGGATTTGGGGAGCAATATTATTCATTGCTGTCATTGCAGGAGCTGCTGGAGCTATTGCAGTGAGGAATAAACTGAAAAAATAATTTCTTGACAAAATATTTAAACAATTAATCTGAATGAAAAATATGAATAATAAAATTGTAAAAGATATGTTTGTAAAAGCTATTATTGTGTTGGCCATATTATCTGCAGTGATCTTACTAATAGGACCGACAATAACTGGTAATTTTCTAGGAATTTTTCCAGAAAAGAATTCTGGTCAAGGGACTGCATGGGCAACTGAAGATGTGAGTTATGAACAGCTTCCAGGATATATTGAGAGAAGCCAGTTTATGGAAAGTTTTCCTTCTGAAGGAAAGGCATTACTTATCGTCGGGGAAGAGAAGTTTACTATAAAAAAAGGTTCTGTTATAAGAGGAGATATTCAATATCCGGATATGATAATAAGATTCCCTGAAAAATATCTTGATACACTTGGAAAGAGAGGATTATGTAATACAGTCAGGGAAGCCGAGGATAAAGGAGATCTTGCTATTCAACTTCAAGCATCTGAATTAGAATTGGCTTGGAAATATAAGGGAATGTTCAAATACAAAAATTGTTTAGGTTTTTAATCCTCGGTAGTTATACCTAGATTAGTCATCAAATTATAGTTGTGAAATTTATGCAACCAATGAAAAGATTTATAAATGAGTTGTAATTAATGATAGTATAAAATTTTTATTTTATAAAAAGAGATGATGAACAAACAAGCGCGTGCATTTTTGTATGGCTCAATTATTTTTGTAGCAGTTTTATCTATCATTCTAATTATTGGACTTGTTTTTGCAACTACTGGCCACACTGCAAAAAATGCTGTTACTGAAACAACTGCATTTGGAAACGTGATTGAGGATAGTCTTTCAGTGGTTTACAATATTTCTATAAACAACACTGCTACATTATGGCCTGAAAATATTACTCTCGTTAATGTTACACTTCCTAGTGGATTTGTATTCATTATAGGAACGAACTCGGAAGATTCTCCTTTTACTTCTGTCTTTGATTTCAATAATGGAAGTGTTGCAAGTGTACAATGGTCTAATACATCATATGCATTAATGCAAAATTTGACCTTAGCTAGATTCAGCTTTAATGCGACGGCACCTACACCTGGAACATATAACTTTACAGTCAATGTAACACAGAATGGTACATTAACAACCCTTTCACAAATTTCTGTGACTGTGAACAATAGTATTATGTTTGGGACAAATACTAACAGTTCTATGAATTCAACCACGGGTAAAATAAGTGCTAATATTACAACTGATGCGAGTGTTCCAATAGATACATTGACTGTTGTTCTTTACAACTCAACAAATGATGCAGTAAATACTTCAAATCATGTAGGAAGAGTTAGATATCTTCAATATACTGGTCTGGCAGATGGGTTGTATCATGTAAATGCAACTGCAAATTATACAAATTCTCTTACTGGTGCTCTTGCATTTCCAATAACTCAAAGGAATCTAAGAATTGATAGTACTGTCCCTGTAGTTACATTAACTAGGTCAACCACTTCAACAGATAGTCAGATTGTATTGGATATAGCGTATACTGAAACTGGAAGTGGAGTCAGTTCTTGCGTATCCAATAGAGGAACTGTTTCAGGGACGACGGTTACTAATACTGGATTGACTTGCGGAACTTCCTACAATTATGTAATCGATTGTGATGATTATACTGGAAACCAGGGAACTGCTACTGGCGCATTCTCCACAGATGAATGTTCGTCTTCCGGAGGAAGTGGTTCTGGAAGTGGAAGTGGTTCAAGTTGGACAAATACTTATGTTGAAGATAGCTCTGAGTTAAGTGATCTCGGTAGTGTAGATAAGTCATTGAAAGCTAAGGAGAGAGTAAGAGTCAAAATAGGAACTGAGAAGCATCATGTTGGAGTGCTTAGCATAAGTGGAGAGACAGCTACAATAGAAGTTTCAAGCACACCACAACAAGCAGTGTTCAATGTTGGAGATGTCAAAAAGTTTGATGTTGATGCAAATGGATATTATGATATAAGTGTTACATTAAGCTCAATCGAAGCCAATAAAGCTAATGTGGTTATAATGGCTGTAAATGAGAAGGTAACAACTGTTGAAGAAGAAAAGAAGGACCTTCCTGAAAGTCCTGGAACAGAATCTGCAGGAAGCGAGACAGTAAGCGAAGGTAAAAGCAGTACTGGATGGATAATTGGGATAATTGTGGCAGTATTGGTTGTTGGTGCAATAGTATTCTTTGTAATAAAAAGGAAAAAATAAACTACAAGTTTATTAATCTGGATTTCTATTAATTAAAATGAGAGATAAAGTTGTTAAGTTGATTGCAAGTGCTACAAAACTTTCTGAAAAAAAAGTAGAAGAGATTTTAGAAGTTCCAAAGGATTTTGAGATGGGAGATTATGCGTTCCCTTGTTTTTCATTGGCTAAAGAGCTGAAAAAGAATCCAGCTATCATCTCTAAAGAAATTTCAGAGAAGATAAAACCTGAAAGGGATTTTGAGAAAATTGAAGCGGTGGGTGCATATGTTAACTTCTTTGTGAATCCAATAGAATTCTCTAAGGAGGTTATTAAACAAATCAAATTTAAAGGGGATTTGTATGGTTCTGGTAATCAAGGAAAGGGAAAGAGCGTAGTTGTTGAATTTTCATCTCCGAATATAGCAAAGCCGTTTGGGATAGGCCATTTAAGATCAACTATAATAGGCAATTCTATTGCAGAGATAAGCAAGTTTCAGGGTTTTAAGAGCATTAGAATAAATTATATGGGTGATTGGGGAACGCAATTTGGAAAGTTGATTGTGGGATATAAAATGTGGGGAAGTGAGGGCAAATTGAAGTCTGACCCTATAAAACACCTTCTTGAACTCTATGTAAGGGTTAGCCAGGAAGGACTTGAAAAAGAATCAAGAGAATGGTTTAGAAAACTTGAATCTGGAGATAGGGATGCAAGAAGGCTATGGGGCAAGTTCAGGAGTATAAGCATCAAGGAATTTGATAAGATATATGCTCGTCTTGGAGTGAAGTTTGATGTTATATCTGGCGAATCAGATTATAATGATAATATAGAGGGCGTTGTAGGTGCTCTTGAGAAGAAGAAATTATTAAAGGATAGTGATGGAGCTAAGATAGTTGATTTAAATGAACTCGGTCTTGGCGTGTGCTTAATAAAAAAAAGTGATGGGGCAACATTATATGCTACCAGAGATCTTGCTGCTGCAATTGAGAGATATAAAAAATATAAGTTTCATAGGATGATATATGAGGTTGGGAGTGAGCAGAGACTTCATTTTAATCAGATATTCAAAGTTTTGGAGCTTATGGGAAATGACTGGGCAAAGAGATGTGAACATGCAGATCATGGACTTTATCTTGATTCTGATGGGAAAAAATTTGCAACAAGGAAAGGAAAAACGGTATTTATGGAGGATATTCTTGATGAGACTACTATGCTTGCTGAGAAAGAGATATTAAAGAGAGATAAGTCATTGTCTAAGAAAGAACTTAAGAATAGAGCTGAGAGAATAGCTATATCTGCAATATTCTATGGAGATTTGAAGAATTATAGAAAAAATGATATTGTCTTTGACTTGAAAAGATTTGTTTCATTTGAAGGAGATACTGGACCCTATTTGTTGTATAGCTATGCGAGAGCAAAAAGTATATTGCGCAAAAAGAAAGGAATATCTGAGGATAGTTTAGGTTATGTCCCAAATAAGCAGGAGAAAGCACTTGCTCTAATTCTTGGAAAATTCCCGGACGTTGTGAATGAAGCGTATAATAATCTTTCCCCTAATGTAATAGCTAATTATTCTTATGACCTCTCTAGAGCATTTAATGAGTTTTATCATGAATCTCAGGTCATTGGGTCTCCAGAAGAAAAATTTAGACTTGAACTGGTTGAGTGTTTTTCTCAAGTTCTAAAAAATTCATTAAGGTTGTTGGGAATAAATGTTCTTGAGAAAATGTAATATTGTGTTCTTTAATATCACAAAGGTTAAAAACCCGTAATTTTAAATGATAACATGGAAATAGAGGTTTTACTTACAATAAGTGCATCGCTTTTAGCATTCATATTCGTGATATTACTCTTAATATTTGCACTTAAGACTCCTAGTAGACCGAGAGGGAATCCTGAAAGGGTATCTTCTGAGTTGAATAAGATAAAAGACCAGATAAATGGTCATGACGACGAAGAGTGGTGATTTTTTATGATTTTATTCGTTATTGATTCTTCAGTATCGTGTATTTAATGTTGTCTGATGATTTTGTCAATAATCTTTCTATGTTTTCACAATTCTGGAAGAATTAAAACATTTAAATAGTGTGAGGAAGATTAATTTGTGTAGGCAAGCTGGCGCGCTAGCCCTGCGCTATCTGCAAATGGGCTTTATGGCAGGCTTAAAGGAGTGCGTGATGCAGAAGCATATTAGTCTTCAGCCGGACGTTGAAGCTTTGTCCTGTTCGACCGTACTCCTGTGAAATGGGTCAGGCCTTGATCGGAGCAGCCCTAAGCAGAAGTTTCGGTGCTTATAGGGTAGCAAAGCAGAGAAAGGTTTGAAGGGTGCTGATGTGCCCAAGCTGAGCAATCTCCCCGCCTACACTAATATGGCTGAAAAGAGATTTTATCTGTAAAATTCTCTCCCTTGTAGATTATTTCTACCTTTTCTGTTGTACCTGAAATAGTAATTCTTGCTTTAGTAAAATCTTCTAAATTTGCATTTAGCTGATTAAGTCTCCAATGGAACCACTCAATTTTTTCATGATACATTTTCCAAAGGCTATCCTCTCCTATTCCGATTACCTCCTTACTTAGTAAATTGACTTTTATCTTTCCTGGGAACTTAAGGTTATGCAATGGATTTCTCCATTCTAAATATCTTAAAAGATCGTGGATGATACCCTTAACGTCTTTTTTTCTCATCTCTGAAAACACTCAATTTTAATACTTAAATTCTTCTGAAGCATAATATTAAAAACATTATTGTCCTTTTTGTTTTATGAGTGTGATGAACAAAAGAGGGCAATTTTTTCTTATTGCAGCATTGGTAATAGTTGGAGTTCTGATTGGACTATCTGTAGTTGTGAATGAAGTTATTGTCAAAGAAGATAAAGAATATTTTTATGACATTTCTAGTGAAGTAGGATATGAAACCAAAAGAGTGATGGATTTTGGAGAGTATAGGGACGGGTTTGAATCTAAAGAGCTGACAAGCAGGTTCTTGTTTGATTATGTAAATTATATAGGACAAGATCCAGTGATATTTATATATGGGAATAGCACAGATGTTTCTGCATTTGTGTTTCAAGAGCAAGATGTGGGTTCAATAGGATTAAACACTGGAGAAGAAAAGATCATCCCAATACAGAAGAGGAAGGATGGTGGAAAAGAAGCAAATGTTCTTGTAAAAAATGGAAAAGTGAGTATTGAAATAGATAGCGTGAATCATGAGTTTGAGATGAATGAGGGAAATAATCTGTTTTACATAATCATGAGGGAGGAGAATGATGAAAAGCTTGTTGCTGAAGGATAAGATGGGAGTTAGTATAATGGTAGGGTATGTCTTGCTTATAGTCATGGCTATCGGTATGGCAGGCATCGTGTATTCTTACCTCAAGTTTTATGTTCCTTCTGATAGGGCGGAATGCCCTGAAGATGTAAACCTTGCAATAGCCGAAGCAAGTTGTATTGGAGGAATACTTAGTATAAGCCTTGAAAATCGTGGATTGTTCAGCGTTGATGGAGCTTATGTTAAGATAGGAGAAGCTAATAGAACAGTTAGAGAGACAATGTGTTTCAATGGACCTCCTAGTGGAAATAATCAGTGCGATATTATTTTTGGGCTTGGGATAGAAGGATTAAAGCCAGGAGAGTTTTTAGATAAATCTTTTGATTATAGTGCTTATGGTAACGAATATTTGCCTGGAGAGAAAGAGCTTGAAATACAGCCAGTTGTTATAAACAAAAAAAATGAGTGGCTGATATGCAAACAGGCAATAGTAACAAAGACTATAAGATGCACGTAACAATTAAAAAGCAAGGGAGACTATATTGATTATGCTTAAAAAAAGAGGTATAAGTCCAATCATAGCAAGTGTTTTGCTTGTATTGATTGTTGTAGTGCTTGCAGCTATTTTTGCAGTTTATGGATTGCCTTTTGTACAGAATTTATTTGGAAGTGAAGATTGTTTTGAAGTGCTTGGAGATATTAATTTTGACAAGTCATCCAATTATAATTGTTATTATGACGACGAGAGTGGACAAAAAAGGACTGGATTTTCTGTGAAGATTGATAATGAGGGAGTGAAGGGATTTAGAGTTGGATTATTGCATGAAGGATCTTCAGATGTGATTGATATAACTCAGGATTCAACTTTTCCAATTATTAGGATGATTGATGGGGTTTTTGGTGGAGCATTAAATATAAACAATAAAGGTGGAGTTAGAATATATGTTGCAAATGGAATTTTTGAAAGGATTGACATGTTTCCTATTCTTTCAAATGGAAAAGTATGTACTGATTCAAGCAAGGCTCTTGAGCCTGTAGAATGTCTTGATATAGATGTGAGGAATAGCTTGCATGATGATGAGGGAGATAGTGGAAATGGAGAATGTACATTAAATAGCGCTTATTGGTCTAATTCTAATGGGGGAGCTCTTAGTATATTGACTGTAGATGAGGGAACAAGAGTTTATCTTACAACAACTGGAAGTGAGGAATGTAATGATAAAGATGTTAATCTTGAGATATGGGAGGATGATTCATCAGATCCTGATAAATTGAATTATTCTCCTACAGCAACATTTGTTAATGGAAAAGCAATAGTTTCATGGGATGCAGAATGGCAATGTGATGGATTTAACCTTTTTGGATATTGCTTCTCGGATCCCCCTGAATATTACTTTGAGTCTAGTCTTGTAGAAGACAATTCTAAGAGTATAAGTAGCTCTAAAATTGAAGAAGATGAATTAAAAGTTCTTAGAACTGAACCAGTGTGTGGTAATCAGAGGATTGAATCTGGAGAAACTTGTGATCCTCCTAGTGATGATGAAGTTTCTTGTCAGA
The DNA here is from genome assembly GCA_002763075.1 of Candidatus Pacearchaeota archaeon CG10_big_fil_rev_8_21_14_0_10_34_76. Classification (GTDB taxonomy): domain Archaea; phylum Nanobdellota; class Nanobdellia; order Pacearchaeales; family GW2011-AR1; genus 1-14-0-10-34-76. Next base: position 14,118 of record PFDB01000015.1, read on the forward strand.
CTTCCGAAGGGTATGATGGGACAAGAACCTGCTTGAACAGTTGCCAATATGATGAATGTAATACTGACCAATTCTGTGGGGATGGAGAGGTTAATGGTGGTGAGAACTGCATAACTTGTCCTGAAGATGCTGGACAATGTCCTCAGTGTACATTAGATTCAGATTGTGATGATAATAATATTTGTAATGGTCAAGAAACCTGTGATGTTGATGGGCAATGTGTTTCTGGAACACAATTACAATGTGGAGTTTATCAGTGTTATCCTGATACTGGATGTGGTTTCTGCGGAGATGGAGAGGTTAATGGTGATGAACAGTGTGAAATAGGAGATAGTCGGTTGTGTTTGTCAGATGGAACAAGTGGAGATGCAGGAGGATTGGGAGGATTTAGTGGAATGGCACCGGGAAGTGGAAATGATGGAACGCAAACATGCACTGCTCAATGCACATGGGATGAATGTGTTGCTGACCCATGATGAATTTATTTAGATTAAAAAGATATAAAAAGAATTTTTGTTAGGTATAAATATGAAAAAAAGAGGTCTTAGTCCAATAATTGCTACGGTTCTGCTTATTGCTATTGTTTTTGTACTAGCAGCAATAATATTTTTATGGGCAAGAGGATTTGCTGCTGAGAAAGTTGCAAAATTTGGAGAGCCTGTTCAGAGAGCGTGCGATAGGGTAAAATTTGAGGCAGGGATATATGATGACGGAGGTACATTGGAGATAAATAATCAAGGAGAAATCCCTCTTTTTGGATTTGACGTGAGAAAATTAAAATCTGGTGAAGAGACTGTAACCGAATATACTGAAAGATCTATTGGGAGTGGGGAATCTACCACTATTGACATATCTGAGGGAGGTTTTTCTGCAGGAGATGATTTGATTGTAATTCCCATAGTATTAGGACAGGCTGATGCTGGAAAGGTTGCATATTCATGTGAAGATAATGTTGGAATCTATCTCACAGTTTAATTATTCAGAGAAAGATATAAAAAGAAGTTTTGATGAATATAAATATGGTGATAAATAAAAGAGGTATAAGTCCTATAATTGCTACAGTGCTTATTCTCCTTATTACTTTCGTGGCCATCAGTATTCTGGCTGTGTTTGTAGTGCCTTTCGTGAGTGAAAGTCTGGAAGGAAGTGAGGAATGTTTTGATATTCTTGGACATGTGACATTTGATGAGAGCCCATATAATTGTAATATTGGGGGGACACTGGGGGATGGAAGTGAAGGTGAGAGGACTGGATTTTCAGTTAGAGTTGGAGGAGAGGATATTTCTGGACTTAAGATTGCATTATATAATGAGGGAAGTTCTGAAGTTGTTGAATTTTTAAATGGCACTATAGGAAACACTCTTTCTTCAAAACTTAGAATGTTGAATGGACTCTTTAGTGAGGGACTTGAAATGCCTAAGAAAGGCGGAGTTAGGACATATGTTGCTGAAGGTCTTTTTGAAAAGATAGAAGTGAGTGCAAGATTGAAATCAGGAAAAACTTGTGATTTAAGTGATTCTATAGAATTGAATACTTGTTTAGATAATGATGCAGTTAGCAAGATCCTCGCAAGTTAAAATGAGATCAAAATCTGGACAAGTTTGGATTGAGACAGTCATTTATACATTGATAGGCCTATCTTTAATTGCTGTTGTTCTTGCTATTGTAACTCCAAAGATAAATGAGTATAAAGATAAGAGTGTGATTGAGCAAACAATATCTTCTTTTAATGAAATGGATTCTAAAATAAAAGAATCTCTTGCAGGAGGTGTTGGGAATGCAAGAACTGTAGAGTTTAGGATGAAAAGAGGAGAAATCTATTTTGATAGAGAGAAAGATATAATATATTACATAATGGACGATAGCGATGTATTGTACTCTGAACCTGACGTTGAGACAAGTATTGGGAGAGTTAAAATATTGACACAGGAAGGTCAGAAGAAAAATACTGTCAAGTTGACTATTGAATATCAACAAAATATTACTTTTGAAGGTGTTGAGGATATAATAATATTCACTCCCTCTAGCGTACCTTATAAGTTTAGATTTGAAAATGGCGGTTTTTCCCCAGAAGGAAGGCAAATTGTCAATTTTGAGAAGATTTAGGCATAATTTAATAAATCCCATAAAGTTAGTATTATAAAGAGGTTAAGATGACAATAAGCATAAATATTCGTCCAAGTGTTCCACCATTAAGCAAGGCAGAAGATAGGACAAAGGTAGATGTAAGATACTCACTGATAGCACCATATGCTAATGTTCATATATACTGGGATGATGATACTGGAGAGATGATCTATGAGCTTGAAGAGCCATTGTTGAATGATGACCAGAAGAAAATTCTTAAAAAACTTGAAGAGTCTATGCTTGAGCTTATCAATATCAATGTTGCTGTAGATAACACTATGCAAAATCTCGTGGAGTATATAGACAGGACTGCAAGGCTTCTTATAGATGAACTTAACCTAAAGATTCCTGAAAGCATATATGAAAGAATATTTTACTTTTTATACAGAGATTTTATAGGCATGAACGAAATAGACCCACTGCTTAAAGATTATTTTATAGAGGATATAGAATGCAATGGAGTTGACACCCCCGTATATATTGTACATAGAGTTTATAGGAACATGAGAACTAATGTGGTATTCAAGGATGTTGATTATCTTGCCAGTTTTGTTGAGAAGCTTGCTCAGAGGAGCGGAAAATATGTCTCTTATGCAAATCCCTTATTAGACGGAAGCCTTCCTGATGGGAGCAGAATAAATGCTACATATACAAAAGATGTGACATCTAGAGGACCTACATTCACAATCAGAAAATTCACAAGGGTACCTTGGACACCAACACAGCTTATTGCATTGAATACATTAAGTCCTGAAATGTTGTCCTATCTTTGGTTATTGATAGAGTATAAATCAAATATTTTAATTACTGGGGGAACTTCTTCTGGAAAGACTACTCTTCTAAATGCATTGGCATTTTTTATTCCTCCTGAAGCAAGAGTCATTAGTATTGAAGACACAAGAGAGCTGAATTTACCTAGAGAAAATTGGCTTCCTGCTGTGTCTAGAACTTCTGTAGGAATGGGAAAGGTCGGGGAAGTAGATTTGTTTGATTTACTAAAGAACTCATTCAGGCAAAACCCTGATTATGTTATTGTGGGAGAAGTTAGAGGAAAAGAGGCTTATGTACTCTTTCAGGGAATGTCCTCTGGTCATCCGTCAATAAGCACACTTCACGCTGATTCTATAGATACAGTAATCCGAAGATTACAGACTCCCCCTATAAATCTTTCACCAACTCTGGTTAATTCTTTAGATTGTATAGCTGTGATGACTCATGCTATTGTGAAAAATAAACACACTAGAAGACTAAGAGAGCTGGTTGAAGTTGTAAATGTCGATAAAGACGGGTCTGCATTGATAAACACCCCATTTGTCTGGGAGCCAGGCAGAGATGTATTTTATTTCAAAAAACAAAGTAAGGTATTTGAGAAGATATCTGCAAGATATGGATTGACAATGGAAGAATTACAGAGAGAATTCTTGCATAGGTCGAGATTAATGTATAATCTCTTCAAGCAGGGAATATTTGGGTTCGCAGAAATTCAGAAAATAATTAATGACTATCATAAAGATTCAGATGTTATATTGAAGAAATTTAAAGTAGTTAGTTGAAAACTATATAAATAGTATTTGTCTTTCTTATAAATGAATAAACAAGAGGTTGTGTTATTGCTCCAGCTTTTGCATTCTATGAAAGATGTTGGTGATAGAATAGAAAAGTCTTATGAAATGAACAATTTTGAAGAGCTTGAATCTGCTAAAAAGGAAATGACATCGTTACAGAAAAAGATTGATGAAACCTTAAAATGATTAAAGACTTAAAAAATAACATAGAAACTGAGATTAAGATAGTTGAGGAAATGTCTCATTTTATGAACAGACGCGATTTTGCTTCTCCTGAGGAGAGCAGACTGATTGATTTAATGATAGGGTCTTATCAGAGAAAAGTTAAAATAATAAATAATTCAATTGATGAAATAGTCAAAAATATCTCCCTTGTTAAGAAGATTCCTGGAAAGGATGTAGAGCCTAAGATTGAGAAGATATCTATATCTCCTGCAAGTGCTGACTCAAATGTTAAATCAAAGGAGCCTATCTCTGAAAGGGTGGAAATTGTTCTTAAAAAAGTTGATAAGGGGAAATTTATTGAAGAGCTTAGTATAAGTGAAGAATTGCTCAAAAAACTTAAGAAGAGAAAGAAGATAAAGGGTGAAAAAGTCATAGAGTATAAAAAATCTAGAGGCTATCCAAAATTGGCAAATTCTTTTTTTAGAAGTTTTTCAAATGACTTTCTCTTAAAGGAAAAATTTTCGGGACTTATATCTGATCTGAGAAAAAGCAATCTGAATATATTACCAGTAACTTATATTTCTATGATGTTTCTTGGATTGTTAATATCTATATTTGTAGCTTTTTTTGTAATGGTGTTCTTTATCTTTTTTGAAATTTCTTTTACATTCCCATTCATCAGTGCATATTCAGGGAGTTATTTTGCAAGAATATTCAAGGTATCCTGGATACTTGCAGTCATTCCAATTATAACTGGATTATCATTCTACTTTTATCCTTATAGCGAGAAAAAATCCCTTGGAAGCAGGATTGATAGGGAGCTTCCTTTTGTTGCTATACATATGGCATCTATTTCAGGAAGTGGAATTGAGCCAAGCCAGATATTCAAAATCATCGCGTTGAGTCAAGAATATAGGTATACTGCAAGTGAAGTGAGAAAGATATTGAATCAGATAAATATTTATGGATATGATCTTGTGAATGCATTGAAGAATGTGGCAAATTCAAGCCCAAGTGCTAAGCTTTCAGAACTATTGAAAGGACTTGCGACATCTATCATGACTGGAGGAAATCTTAATTCCTTTCTGGAGAAAAGAGCTGAGACTCTTCTTCTTAACTATCGTTTGGAGAGAGAGAAATTCGCAAAGACTGCTGAGACATTCATGGACATTTATATCAGCGTTGTTATAGCAGCCCCTATGATACTTTTATTATTGCTTATCATGATATCTGTTTCAGGAGTTGGATTTGGAATAAGCACAGGGATTTTAACCCTTGGAATCATATTAATAGTGGCAGTTGTTAACATATTGTTCCTCGTGCTATTGGGGCTGAAACAGCCAGGATATTGAAATGAGAATAAAAATTATATACTCTATAATGTTTGTCTATGGATGAATAAGGGAGGGTTTGGGCTTGAATTAATTATTGTTTTCGGAGTAATAGCATTGATTGGTGGAGGATTCCTCATTAATACGACAAACTTACAATTTGCTCCAGAAGTGGGTTCAGCCCAAAAATATTGTACTGATTCTGACGATGGAATCAACTTTTTTGAAAAAGGAACAACCTGTGTTGGAAAAAATTGCTTGAGTGATTCTTGTATCAACGATTTTGATTTACTAGAATATTATTGTGACAAGGGAAGAAAGGATATTACAGAAGCCTGTGAAGGTGGTTGTTTTAGTGGAAAGTGCTTATCTGATTGCAACGATGGAATAGATAATGATGGGGATAGATGGATCGATTATGATAATGATCCTCAGTGTGGAAGTCTCGGAGATAATAATGAGTCTGCTGATTATATCAGATTGGCCAATTTAACTGATCAAATTAATTTAGGAGATGCCTTAAATGGACCATTTGGAAATAAGATTAACAAAGAGAACTTACCAGTAGTCTTATCAGATAAAATTTATATAGATAATAGGAATAATAGATACGGTTATGAGCAATCAATAATACTTGGTAACCCAATATTATCGCATTTTAGGGATTCAGATTATGAAGAACAAAATGGACTTAGTGGAAGAACACCTACTCTCGGGGTGAAAATCCTTCCTCATGAATATGTTTTAAATTATACCTTAAGTTTCTTTAATGAATCTAAGTCTAATATTGTTGAAGAAAGATTAATTGATCTTGAAAATACCCAAATAGAAATAATGGGCAAAAACTATCTATTGGTAAAGGCAACACTATCTGAATTTGTTTTTTTAGACTCTAACGGAAATGTAACCCATTTGATGAATGGCGAAAACATAAGGGTAAATTACAATAGTATTGAAAATTTCAAATCATATATCAATATGGAAGTAAATGACAGTACAGCATTTCTTAGTAAAATCATTCTTGAATGGAGCACATCAGATGAGCTGTTCGTCACAGATATTAGTTTTGTTGAAATGCCTTTTTCGGGAATTAGATTTTATATGAACGGATTTGTCACCCCCGTACAAGAAAGATTAGAAGTATTATCTGATGGAAATTCTAGTATCAAACTAAAAGCATTCATCGCTGATGGGTTAGCTGAATTTAACATAATCTATGCAAACTCAACAGGAGAGTTTATTGGGTTGGGAAGAAATGAGAATGAGAGACTTGTTACATCTGATTCTAACTTTTTAACTTTCAATTTAACAAGTGGGGACAAATGGTTTATAACTTCTTGGAATTCCTCAGACAATAATGCAACTGAATCATATTTGTTGACTATTGAATCTGAAAATCTACAAAATAATTCTGTCAGCATATCAAATTATATCACTGGAGATATAGAATGCAATGAAAAAAGAGTTGGAGATTCTTGCCAAATAGGAAATATTGAATTTGGAATTGAGGAAATTGTGATGGAGAATGAGAATAAACTGGTTACTTTTAGACTGATTGGCGAGGAACTTTCATTTGATGAATTGTATACTGCAGAGGGATTATATGTGCAATTACCTTACCTAACCAACAGCAACACTAATTCTCCAGGTGCGTTAAATCTTAAGGGCAATATGGATGGCCATAATCCTGATAGTTTTTACTTATTCCTTACTGAAGAGAGTAAAGATGAGAGGGTTACTGAAGGTTTATCCTTTAATATAACAGTAGACGATACTCCTGATGGAAAAATTCATGTAAGCCATGTTAATAATGCTATAAATGGAGGTCCAAGCGGGAGGGAAATCAATAGTACAAAAATATATGAGAGTTATATTGTCTCTGATCTTGCTACGAGAATTTTGCACTATACTGCTTCTGAACAAGATAGTGTGGAATTGTTCTATCATGGAGCTGAATCCTATGCAAACATCTACTTACATGGGCCATCGACAATGTGCTCAAATGGATTAGATGATGATTTTGATGGACTGATTGATGGATATGATAAAATTTGCAAAACTGGAAAGCAAGATAGTGAAAATACATTGTCTGTGGAGCAAATTTGCGCTTATGGATTTTGTGATGTAAAAACAGAGTGCAATGATGGAATAGATAATGATGGCGACGGGTGGATTGATTATGGTAATGACCCTCAGTGCAATATATTTAATGATAAGGAATCTGCAGAGTTTGCCAGGCTAGATAGAACAAGTGATAGGCTAAACATTGGAGATGATTTGGCTGGAGTATTTGGTCAAACAATAGATCGGGCTGATTTTAAAAAGGTTCTTGATGAGGAATTCTACTTCAGCCATAGAGAATGGGAAAGGTATAGTTATGAACAATCTCTAAAATTAGGCAGTGAGTTAATCCTTCTAAATTTTTCGGATTTAGACTATGATAATGGAGAACACACCATAGGAATTCCCATCAATGTAGAACAACACATCTTCAATTATACATTGAACTTCCTTTATGAACCTGAATCAGCTATTGTTGGGGAGCACCTAGTTGATTTTGAAAATACAAATATTACTTTATTTGGTAAGAGATACAACATCACGGATGCTGAAATAAATCCCCTAAGATTTAGTTTACAAAGAGGTAATGATACATTCATCTTGTCTCAAGGAAATCCCGTAGAATTAAACGGAGAAATAATTGAGGGTTTAATTTTTCATATTAAAATAAGAGAACAAACTCAAAATTCAATTAAATTAGATAAATTTGATATTATTTGGAATGCTGATAAAAAATTATTCATTACAGATGATGATTATATTGAAATGCCTGGCTTTAAGACATTCAGGTTTTATATGAATGGCTTTGGAGAATTAGACTGGGATGGCAAGCCCTATGCAAAAGTGTATCTACACTCTTATTCAACAAGATGCTCTAATGAATTAGATGATGATTTTGATGGAGAAATTGATGGGAATGATTCTGAATGCAACGAAGGAAATGACGATTCCGAGAAGAATTAAAGAAAACGTTTATAAAATATAAAGTTCTTATTTAATAATGAAAAGAGAGGTTTTGCATTCTCTTGCAATTTTGTGTCTTGTTTTATTAATGACCTCGCTGGCCTCTTCCCAGGAAACAGGTTCGATTTCTGGAAGTGTTATTCCCGCAGAAGAAGATATTAAGGTACAGGCAATACAGAATTTATCTCTTGTCGCAGAGACATTTACTGATGAAAACGGGAATTATGTTATAGAAGGCCTATCTCCGGGGAATTATGGATTAGTTTTTATCAAAGACGAAAAAGCTTATGTCTATAATGATGAGATAAATAGTATTTTAACTAGATGGGAAAATGATAGAATAATCGTTACTATAAAAGAACCCATAATATCTAATTCCTCTGATATTAACATAAATTTGGATAAAGAATTGCCAGATTATGCCCTTAGGAGAATTACTATTCAATTTAAAGAAAATGTTTCTGAGGAACAAATAGAAGAAGTAATTGCATCTTGCAGATGTGAACTCCTGGAGATAGATGAAAAATCGTATGGCACATACTATAAATTGAATGCTCCAGAAGAAGAGTTTCTTTTTAAAATAATTAAGGATCTTAATATGAATGAGAATGTTGAGGCTGCTGGGGAATTAGCTGTTGATCTATCGCTTGGAAAAGGTAAAAAGAAGAATACTACACAGAATTCAAACAAAATAGAAGATATGAAAGAAAATCGGAATTATGTCCTAATTGGAATATTAATTTTAGGACTTATAATTTTTTTAGCCCACATTATATTTAGAAGAAAAAGGAAAACATAAAAATGTTAAATAAAAAAAGAGTGATTTTCTTTGGTTTAATTATATTTGTAATTGTTTTTTATTCTTCTCCGATTAGAGCTGGACCTTATGGTTACGGTGATAGCATGGACTTAAAGTATGTCATAGGTGATGAAAAAATAATTTATGGTTATGGAGGGGGTATTAAGTATGAGACCTCTTTGAGGCCCCTGGATCAGAATTGGAGTACATGGGTTCCTGAATCGAGAAGAAGAATTATTGAGGAAAGCTGGGAGAACATTTATAATAGTGTGAATGGATTTAAACCCTCTAAAACTACACTCTCTAATGAACTCTTTTTTGATCCTTTGATTTTGGAGAAATTTACAAATCAAACAGAAGTATACGTTACAGTCATGTTAAGAGATGAAAGTGGAATGAGTTATAAAAATTCTCAAAAAACTCAGTTAGAAAAATTTTCAATTTATAAGACAAAGGCCGAATATTTTTCTAGATCTGAAGACGAAGTTATTTCAACATTAGACGAATCTGAATTTAGATTAGATCATAAATTCAAGATAATCAATGCATTTAGTGGACGTATTACAAAACAGGGATTAGATAAGTTAATGACGAATCCAAATGTTATCTCTATAGAGACTAATAAAGGAGTAAGTTTGGGGTTGGATGAGAGTATTCCCTTAGTGAATGCTACTGAGGCATGGAGTTTAGGATATTCTGGGGAAGGGGTTGCAGTTTGTGTTATAGATTCTGGAATAAATTATACTCATCCCGCATTGGGCGGGTGTTTTGGAAATGGATGTAAGGTTGTTGATGGCTATGATTATTGTGCAAGTAGTAATTGTGGTTCTGAGGACGGCGATCCAATGGACGATGACGAATTCCTGGGAGGGCATGGGACTCATGTTGCAGGAATTGTGGCTTCAGAAGACTCAATATATAGAGGCGTTGCTCCAAATGCATCTCTTATTGCAATGAAAGCTTGTGTTGATGGTAGTTTTTGTGGAACTCAAGCAATAGAAAAAGCGGTTGATTGGTGTGTTGCTAATTCTAGTATTTATAATATTAAAGTTATAACGATGAGTATTTATGATCATACAGAATGGAGTTCTGATTGTAACCCTTCTGACAAATTGGCTGCTACTGCTGCGATAAATAATGCTCATGATGTAGGTATTTTTGTCGATGCAATCTCTGGAAATGATGGTCACACAGAGGGAATATCTTGGCCGGGTTGTGTTAGAGGAGCAACTTCGGTTGGAGCCACGACCAAACAAGATAACCTTTGGGCAAATACAAACAGGGGTCCCAACCTTGATTTACTTGCTCCAGGAGTTTCCATAAGATCAACTAATTATCGTTGGGAAAGTCAATCTGATTTTGTACTTCAAAGCGGGACAAGCATGGCTGCTCCTCATGTTGCGGGAGCTGTAGCCATCCTTTTGGAAAAAGATCCTAGTTTAATGCCAGATGAAATCGAACAAATTTTACAAGAAACAGGAAAACAAATTCAAGGAAGTAGTTGGAAAAGAATAGATGTTGCAAATGCTACTCGAGATATTTGCCAAGTTGGTACATGGCAGGCAGGGTCTTGCGGAGGAGGCTCATGCAATAGTCTCCAAAGAGAATATACCAGAACTGTTGATCCTCCAATGTGCGATATTTCAACAATGTGTGAATATGATGAAAGTTGTGTTGGTTCCACCATCACAGTTTGTGCAAGTGGATGCGATTATACAACGATCCAGGCAGGATTAAATGTAGCCACTAATGGTGATTTAGTTAAGGTTACAGATGGTGGCACATATAGTGAAACAATTAATTGGTCCACATCAGATAATGGAGTTATATTAAATTGTCAGGGAGCTACCATTACAACTTCCTCTCGTATGACTATACATGAAAAAGAAGGTGAAGTTGTAATGAATTGTATATTTAATGCCTCAAATGGAGTTAAAATGACTGGAGACGGAGTGGGGAATGAATTCTTGAATAATATTTTTGATATTGAAGAAAAGGGAATAAATTCACAAGGAGATAGTAGTGGAGATACTGGGCGCACCTATATAGAAAATAATATAATAATCAATGCTGACGAAGAAGGAATAATAATTCATCATACTAGCGGGAGTTCTTCTGGAGGAAATAATAAATTATTCAACAACAAGATATTCAATACAAATTATGCTATATGGTTTGAAGATAGTTCATTTAATAACCTCTCAGGTAATGTAATTGAGAATAATTTTCGAGGGATTTATCTTGATGCAAGTAGTGCGGGAGATGATAGAGAAGCGTATATAGAAAATAATAATATATCAAATAACGATTATGGAGTTTATATACAAAATCAAGATAAGGTCAACGTGAATGGCAATTATTTTTGCTCTCAGAATTCAATCTATGATATTTTTGCTACAGGAATGTATGATTTCTCGGGGGGTTCGCAAAATAGGTGTGAAAATACTGCTAATTGGAATGATACCAATTATGTTGGGTGTACATACTTTTGTGATACTCCTGCATCAGTCATTCTTCTTGACCCCCTTAATGGATCTCAAGATGCTGATGGTAACATTGACCTTGCGTGCTACGCTTCAGATAATTATCAATTAAAAAATATCACCCTCTACCACGATATTTCTGGGGCCTGGCAAGCTAATCAAACTAAAGAAATAGGTGGAATTTCTAATATAACAACATTTACATTTAATAATTTAGAAGATGGCACTAACTTTAATTGGAATTGCCTTGCTTATGATAATGTGTCAAGAGGAAGCTTTGCTATCAATAATTGGTCTCTTTATATAAATATCACGCCTAATAACCCTCCAACTACGCCTAATTCCCTTCTCTGTGACGAAGAATTATGTTCTGACAATAGAACATTTTCTAATACGATTGAGATAAATTGTACTGGTTCTACTGATGAAGAAGGAAATATAATAACTTATTTTACTGAAGCATTTTATAAAAACGATGATTTGATATTGATTAATACATTTAATAATTCTATAGAAACAGAAAACTTGACTTTTACAGGAAATGAAAATATAATTAGATACTTGGAGATCTCCAAGAATGCTAATGTTTTAAATGCCACTCTTAATTTAACTGGGACCTCACAAAATAATTCTATTTTTTCTGAGGCTAATGCATATTATGATTTTGAAGATGGTTCTGGAACTACTTTAACAGATTTGGCAGGAATTAATGATGGAACATTAAATAATATGGAGGACTCTGATTGGAAAGATCCAAAACTCGGAGATTTTGGATTAAATTTTGATGGGTTGGATGAATATATTAATATTTTGGATAGTTCTGCGCTAGACCTTTCAGAGGGAAGTGTTTCTATGTGGGTCAATCGAACTGACAACACTGATGACATGTATTTGATTACTAAAGGTAATGGAAATGGACCAACACAAAATTATGAAATGAGATATGACGTAAGTACTGAGGGATTTGTTTTGGGCGTTGGAAACGGGATTTCTCAAAGTGCTGCTGTAAGGGCTGGGATCATAGGGCAAGGAACATACCATCATGTAATATTTACTTGGAATAGCACCAGTCTTGATATTTGGTTGGATGGAGTTCATGAAGGTTTACAAACACACACTGTTTCAATCGCCAGTAATTCTGAACCATTTAAGATAGCAAGTGAAAGAGGAGACTCATTTGGGAATTACTGGGATGGTTCGCTAGATGAAATAGGGATATGGAATAGAGTTTTGTCATCACAGGAAATTGTAGATTTATATAATGGTGGAAATGGAAAACATTTCTCTCAAAGTCCAACCAATCCTTATTTAGAGATTGGTAGTGTCGATGGTTTTAGGGAATGGGAATATGCAGGAGTATTTAATCATTCTAATAATAGAACAGAAGATTTTTCTAGCGCAGTAAACCTTTCTCTCAATGGAGGCTCCTGTAATTGTACCGGCTGTGTCTTAAATGATAATTTATGTTTAATTCCCTTTTTATTCCACTCTGATTCAGTTGGGATTATTGAATATAATGATTTAGATATAAGTTACACGTTGGATGAACAATCTTGGAGAGAAATAGGTAACAATTCAGAAAATTCTACATTCAACTGGAACATAAGTGGATTAGAGACACAATTTAATGTAGATTTGAGATGCAGAGCAATTGATATTGATGGAAGTAATAATTATTCAAACTATTATAACCCTGGAACCAATATAACAATTATAGGTCCTGGATTAGTTATTTCGGATCTTGATGTTGTTTATATGAATAATCTTAATAGGGTCTTTAGGTTTGTAATAACAAATATAGTTAATTCTGAATTAGAAAATATTGTTTGGTCTTTGGATACTGGAGAATCTAATATATCCTCTGAATATAATTCAACATTACAATCAAATGAAGATTTATTTGTCTATGCATTCTATAATTATACAAGCTCAGGAAATTATACTGTAATTGCAAGCACAATGAGTGATGAATTTTCAGATACCGAAAGCTTGGAGATAGAGGTAATATGATGAGAAATAAGATAAGTTTAATGTTTGGAATAGTATTTTTACTTAGTGGAATGATTGGCTTAGTTTCGGCTATTGAATATGGTTCTAATTGGGACAAGAATTGTAACGGAAACCTTTGCCAAGTTAATGTGTATTCTTATGAAAAATACTGGAATGGAAATAATGGTTGGGAAGAGATAGATGAAAGTTTTTCAGATTGTTCTGCTGATGGAAGAACAAGATATTGTACTGAAGATTATCGTTTTAGAGCTATTGCTGATGATAACGGAACAGTTTCTGCATTTATAGGGAGTGAAGAATTTACAGTAAGGTTAAATGAATTGTTAGGGAGAAATGTTGATTTTATCCCAAGAATTAGCGAAAATATGATTTCTTATGATGATATTATTCCGGGTGTTGATTTGGTTTACACTTACCTGCCAAACATGTTCAAAGAAGAAATTGTGATAAACGAGCCATTACAAGGTCTTCCAGATAGAGACTTTGATATAACCTTTACTAAAAGAGGTAATGCTGATTTTGGAATTAGAGACAGTATTATTTGTGACGCAAATGGGTTGTGTCAAGACCTTGAGCATTCTGTTGAGGGGAATCAAATAATTGTAACAATCCCAGTTTCTTTCCTTAACCATAAAGATGTGGTATATCCAGTAACTATTGATCCCACAATTGATCTGGGAGATACATCCATAGCCTGGGATGGTTATGTGTACAACGAGTCTGGAACTCCAAATACATATACTAGAGTGGGGTCTCCAGTGAATTATATAAGTTTAGGCAATATTCTGACTCTTGGTGGAACAAGAATGGCTAAAGGAGACATAGACTGGAATGTCTCAAGCATTCCAGATGGGTCTGTTGTTTATAACTTAAGTTTACAAATTTATGTAGACACTGCTTCTACTGGGACTCCAAATGTGACTTTGAATATCAGCCATATGAATGGTAATAACTTAACTTATGAAGATAATAGTACAGAGTGTTATGGGAACTGCCAGTTTTGGGAAGATATGGCTGATGGAACTCTTTATTATTCTGAGACTTTTGCTTCTGATGTTGTCAAGAATATAGATTTGGATTTAGCAATTTCTGATTTTGAAGGTTCTCTTGATTCAGATGTTTTCAGTGTTGGTTTTGATGGGCACTATCAAGTGAACAAAGATGTGAGAATTGGATCTAAAAATAATCCCAATTTAGGTTACAGACCTGTGCTTACAGTTGTTTACGGAGTGAATGGAACTGATTCTGATGCAGCGATTGAAGAAGGCATATTTTATTCAGTGGTTGGGGGTGTTAATCCAATCTATAATAATCAACAGATTTATCTTGTTAATGAATTGGGTACGCATTACACTGGAACATTTGATAAAGCAGTTGAAGAAGGTAATCAAATGTGGATATTCAATTATGTGATTCCTGGAGAGTCTTTCATTAACATGCCCTCACTATTTAATATTTTGAATGTTTGGGAAAACCAGTCCTTGAGTTATAGCGAGATTGTTGAACAGGTGAAGAGTTATATTAATGGCACAATTTATTAATTACAGAAAAGGGTAAATTATGATGAGAATAAAAAAAATGCATTGGATAGGCGGGGTATTTGCTCTTATAATTCTTATTTCTAATCTTATTTTCTTCAGGCAGGACAAGGTGTTCTTTTTTTTAATAGGGATATCTCTTGTTATTTTTCTTCTCCCTATCCTGACAAGTCTTGTTCTTGCTGGAAAAAGAGAGCAAGAGCTGAATCAACAATTCCTTGAATTTTCTAGAAATCTTGCTGAGAGCGTAAAATCTGGAACACCTATTGGGAAAAGTATTGTGAACATGAGAAATAAAGATTTTGGCGTATTAAGTAAGTATGTGGAGAAACTTGCAAACCAGATATCTGTTGGAATTCCTATAAGCAAGGCAATGGATAGTTTTGCAAAGGACATTGATAGTATTGTTGTCAAAAGAGCAATAACCTTGATAAGAGAGGCTGAGAATGCTGGGGGAGAGATAAATCATATCCTTGAATCTGTTGCAAATTCTATTTATGAAGTGGAGAAACTCAAGAAAGAGAGGAAAAACGCAATATCAAGTCTTGTGGTTCAGGGATATATTATATTCTTTATTTTTCTTGGGATAATGCTTATAATGGAATTTAAGATTCTTCCATTGACAGCTGATATAAGTTCTATTGGATCTTTTGGGAGTGCGGGAGACCTTAGTGGAACTATAGCTGCGGGAGGTTCATTAGCTGCTAGCGAGGCAAGTGTCTCTGCAGAAGCACTTGCAAGACCATTTCTTTATCTTTTATTAGTGCAGGGATTCTTTGTTGGCCTTATAATAGGTAAACTCTCAGAAGGTTCTGTCAAATATGGAATAAAACATTCAATTATATTGTCCGTAATGGCTTTCCTTGTATCTACGGGATCTAGATTGTTTTTGTAGGACATTTAAGAATATTTTTTTATGATATAGAAGAATTCATTTTCTGAGGAAAAAGTCTCAAAGTCATATTTTAGTCTGGAAAGTAGTTTATCAAACCATTGCCTTCTTGGGGAGGCCATTCTTTTTCCAGAGATTTTTCTTGTGGAGAAACTGATTATCATCCAGTTGCAATTGACGCCTGTAAGTATTTTTTCTGCAATTTTGTGACCCTTTGATTCTATTATATCGAATACCTTGAAGATGAGGCAAAGGTCAGATTTTGGAAAATCAATTTCCTTGCGGAGGTCAAAATAGAAAGCATTACCCTTTAGTTTGTTCATCTTAAAAAAATCGTTTATCAGTTCTAATTCGCTTTCTTTAATATCGCAAGCATAATAAGTTACATCTGGGGATGCTAATGCAATGGGATTAAGCCCGCAACCAAGATCAAGAATAGATTTTGGTGATATTTTTTTTATCTTTTCTTTTAAAGCAGGATAAAAATCCAAGCGCTCTTTTGTAGAAGTATGGGACTTTAATATCTCCAAGATTTCTCCTTTTTTTAGCATGCTTTTTCTGTCAATCTGTTTATGTTGATATTGCCCAGTGTATTTTCTAAGTTCAGCCCTTATTTCCTTAAGAACAAATTTTTCCTGCTTTTTTCCTTTTATCTCCTTTATATTGTTCTTTGAGATGTAAGAATCTAATAAATCAGATATAAAACTATCAGGGATATCTCTAAATTCTTTCTTATTCTTTATCTTGACTATTATATCTTCCATATATGATTTAAAAGGAAGTTATTTAAATAATATCTTGTTTGGGTATCTATGAATAAAAGAGGGATGGGCCATATAGAGGTTATTTTGGCAATTGTTATTTTTGTAGGATTTGTGGTGTTTGCTCTTTATTTTCTAAATCCACTGGAAACAGATAGAATTGTTGAATCATCCCTTACATACGGGATTGATGAGATATCAGATAAGATTGAAAGTGATATGATTAGTTATTCTGTTGTTTTTAAGGATGTCAATGCTAATATTGTTTCAATACCCTTACAAAACTCTGAAAATTTTAAGATAAGGGTAGAAACAAATGAGGGGCAAAAGCTCAATTCTAAATATTCTGGAGGCAGAGTGGTGTTGAACAGGGCAGGAAATGAATTTGTTATTGTAAAATTTTCGGAGTTTTATAATGAAGATTTATTGTCTGGAGAAGTTCTTCTAGGTCCTGAAAACTTTAGCATTTCAAGTTCTGGGAAACAGAAAGTATGGAGTGAAGAAAAAGCCTTGGAATTGAATGAGAGTTATTTTGAAGATTATCAGGCTCTTAAAAAAGAGTTTAATCTTCCCGGAAGAGTCAATTTTGGATTTTCATTTGATGTTCTTGACGGAAATAGTTTTAGAAGTGAAAATCCAGTACCTGATGGACTGGAAGTATTTACTAAAAGTGAAAGAAGGGAAACAATAAGATCTGATGAGAGTATGGGTTTTGCAGATTTGACTGTTTCAGTCTGGTGATATGAATAAAAAAGGATTTATGAAGATAGTTGAAGCAAGCATATCTATTTTGATAATAGCTGGGATGCTATTTTTTATTCTTGCTAAGACAAAGGCAGGAGCAATATCTCCAGATTATGATGAGAGCGCAAGAGATTTTTTAGAAGAAATATCCAAGAATGCTAGTTTAAGACAGGCTGTTTTAGAAGGAAATATTGAAGATATTGAAGAATTTATGGACAGAAGACTTCCTCTTGGAAGTGTGAATTATGATTTTACAATATGTGATATAAATGCTGTTTGTGGCCTCGATAAATATGTTGAAGGAGAGGTCTTTGCACAAGAGAGAGTTATTAGCGCAGATATAAGAAATGATTTTTCCCCTAAAAAGTTAAGAATTTTTATATGGCAAAAGTGATTCTTGAACTGAAAAATGAAAAATAAAAATATAGATGTTATGGAGCATACCTCTGAAGTGAAATTCAAGGTTAGAGGCTCATCAATAAACAAGGTGTTTGAGAATATTGTAATTGCGATTTCTGATTTTATGGCTAGAGGAGAGAAGATAAAACCTGTTTTGAAAAAGAAAATAAAAATCTCTGGGGAAGATAATGAATCTCTGTTGTATGATTTTCTTGATGAAATTATTTATTTGGGTGATGCGGAAGGATTTGTTGTTTCAAAAGCGCATGTTAAAATAAAGGGGAAAAATCTGGAAGCAGAATTGTTAGGAGATAATACAAACAATTATCCTGAGCTAGACCATATCAAGGCACCAACATATTCTGAGATGTATGTAAAACAAAAAGTAGGAAAAGACAGCAAAAAGCACTGGGAAGCTGTGTTTGTGCTTGATGTTTAAATTTATAAGTCTTGTTTGACATTTTTTTCATATGGAAATAAAGAAGATATCCGAGAACATCTGGGAAATTCCTAAGACTGGGAAAATGAATGTTCCAGGAAGAATATTTGCATCTGAGAAGCTTATTGATAAAATAAAAGAAGATAAAACTCTCGAGCAAGTAGGAAATGTATCACAACTGCCTGGGATTGTAGGACACTCTATGGCTATGCCGGATGCACATATGGGTTATGGATTCTGCGTTGGAGGAGTTGCTGCATTTGATGTGAAAAAAGGAATTATATCTCCCGGAGGCATTGGTTACGATATAAATTGCGGAGTGAGATTGCTTGCTTCTAATATTAGCAAAGAAGAATTCATTAAAAAAAGGAAGGAAGTCACACATCAAATAAAGAGAGATGTTCCCTCTGGAGTTGGAGTTAAAGGAGAATTCAGCTTCAATGAGAAGGAACTTGATGAGGTTATGAGAAAAGGTGTCGGGTGGGCTGTTGAAAGAGGATATGCTCTGAAAAAAGATGCTGAAAGATGTGAAGATGGTGGATGCATTCTGGGTGCGATGCCTGAAAAAATAAGTGCGAAGGCTAGAGGCAGGGGAAGGAACCAGCTTGGGACACTCGGGGCTGGAAATCATTTTATTGAAATACAAGAGATTGATGAAATATATGATGCAAAGACTGCAAAGGTATTTGGGCTTGAAAGAAAAGGACAGATATGTGTTTTGATACATAGTGGAAGCAGAGGATTGGGCCATCAGGTTGCGTCAGATTATATAAGAGATATGGAAAAGGAATATGGAATCAAGCATCTTCCTGATAGGGAGCTTGCATATGCACCTATATCTAGCAGACTTGGACAGGATTATTTGGGAGCAATGAGGGCTGCAGCAAATTTTGCATTTGCGAATAGGACTTTGATTATGCACCAGATAAGAAATGCTTTTGTAAAATATTTTCCAAAGAATAAATTTGATTTAGTATATGATGTGGCACATAATATCGCTAAATTTGAGGAATTTGAAATAAATGGAAAGAAAATAGAGCTGTGTGTTCATAGAAAAGGAGCTACTAGATCATTTGGAAAAGGAAGAAGTGAGCTTCCTGCTGAATACAGGAAAGTAGGCCAGCCAATATTTATTCCTGGGAGCATGGGAACATATTCTTATGTGTTATGCGGAACAAATGAGGCAAGTAAGGTTAGTTTTGCAAGCACTGCACATGGAGCAGGAAGAGTTTTAAGCAGAAGCTATGCTACTAAAAACCTTAAAATTGAAGATGTGAAAAAAAACTTAGAAGAGAGGGATATTTATATTGAAGCAGGAAGCATGAAAGGAATTGTTGAAGAGGCTCCTGAAGCATATAAGGATGTAAACGAAGTTGTAAGAGTGAGTGATGAGCTAGGGATAGGTAAAATTGTTGTGAGATTAAAACCTCTTGCAGTGATTAAAGGATAATACTTTCAGTATATTTATAAAGTTCCTTTAACTAAAAAATTCATGAAGAGGTTATGTGTATTTTTAGGACTTTTTTTAGTTAGTTTTACTTTCTTTTTTGGAGTTGTTAGTGCGCAAACTTATCAATGTGGAGCAGATCA
Organism: Candidatus Pacearchaeota archaeon CG10_big_fil_rev_8_21_14_0_10_34_76; assembly: GCA_002763075.1. Lineage (GTDB taxonomy): Archaea > Nanobdellota > Nanobdellia > Pacearchaeales > GW2011-AR1 > 1-14-0-10-34-76. The sequence continues at coordinate 33,985 of PFDB01000015.1, forward strand.
GACTATATTGAGACTTTCTGCTGAAACGAACGCCCATGCTGAAATCTACAACGGGGCTGGAAATTATCCAAAAGACATTTGTTATAATGAAATCTTTGGAAAAATTTTTGATGATGATGGTAATCCTGATAACAATCAAAATTGTGCAGGAAATGGTGTTTTGAGACTTTCTGCAAATACTAATGCTCACGCTGAAAGATTAAATCAAGGAAATTATAACGTTGATGTATGTTTTGGAGATTTGGTTTGCACAGCTAGAACTGGAGCTTGTCAAGGAACTGAAAGAGAAATAGTTTCCTTGTCTTCAGACACAAACGCCCATATTGAAGTTGCAAATAAAAATAATTATGGTACTATAATCTGTTGTTCGTCTGCATTTGCAGGAGGCGGGGGCGGGATTGGAGATTTTAATTCTGCTGAATGGAGAGATAAAAATGGACAGACACGAATATATAATGCTAATAATGGCTCAACTGTGACACTTTATACGACTTCTAGTTTTGAAAATGGACAAAATATCATTTTTGAGGTATGGGATGATGATAACGGAAATGGAGCTAGGGATATTGGTGATGATAATGTTGGAACCTCAATGAATGCTCAAGTTAGTGGAGGGATTGCTAGCGTCCAGCTTCTCATAACTGCAGATATGGTAGAAGATGCTAATGATGGGAATGATTGTGGAATAGGTGGAGGACTTGAATTCTATTTCGATGCTTTAGGCGGCCCTGATAATAAAAAGATAACTTCTGGAAAAATGACTGTGGATTGTAAAGAGGATGATTCTTTTGAGGGAAAGATAACTGCGCCTGTGCATCAGGGAGTGTATTTCACTGGAAAAGAAATAACTTTTGAACAAGATTATGGAAGTGATGATGACTTTGATTTCTTGTGGAAAATAACTGGAAAAGCTGATAAGAATACAGATACATTTGGAATCACATTTGGAATTAATGAGGTCGGAGAGAAGATTGTGACATTGAGAGTTACTGACAGCGAAGGGAAATGGACAGAAGAACAAAGAGCCATATTAGTTGTGAGCGCAAATAAAAAAGAGAATTTTGCTTTCATAAACCAGCCATTCCATCTTCAGCTTGTTTCTGAAAAAACAAATACTGGGGGAGATAATAGATATAATCTTACTATAGATTATGCTGCTAATGATAGTTATGTCCTACAAGTTTCACCTTCTGGAGAATGCCCTGGTGTGATTTGTCTTGCTGGGAATTGTCCGAGTGAGACAGAAAGTGTTCCCAATGGATGCACGGATGCTGATGGAAAACTAATAATTAATGGATATAGGGGTTGGGCTAAAACAAACTGGACATGGATATTTGACCAGGATAGTAATTTTAGTATTGAAAATGCAGGATTCAGGAATACATATGAATATGGGAGAAATGAGGCTGGGGAGAGATTGATAAAACTGATATTTGGATATAACAATCCTTCAAATGGAATATTCATAACAAAAGAAGTTACAAGAACATTCAATTTAGGACAGTGTCAAAACAATGGGCAAACTTGGTATGATATAAATGATGCTAACGGGTTGCCTGAATTACCTGGATATGATACAAGACAGCCAAATGGAGCATGTGTTGGACCAGATGGAGATGTGGATATTGATAATTTGAATTCTAAAGTTAATAATGATAATTGCTGTTTTGGAGATTGGGTATGTGGAGACCCATTGAATACGGGAGATAGAAACCAGTACAAATGTTATGATACTACAGAAGATGACAATATTCAGTATTGTAGTGATTACACTAATGAGTTAGCATGCGAAAATTATAATGAAGGAATATTAAAGAATCATGATGATTATGATAGAGAGCCAAAGTGTGGTGAGAGAGATGACAGAGGTAACCTTGTAGAATGTGGATGTGAATGGATTGATGTTAATGATGACACCAATTTCCAATGTGAATTCTTTAAGGACACTAATCCTTCTTTTGGAGGAGGAAGCAATGCTGATAGAAGCAGATGCAGTTATGATTATGAATATGGTGAATGTGAGAGTGGATATAGAACTATAGACCTAGATGCTACATTCTATTGTGGCAATAATGTGGCAGGTGATGGAGAAGTGTGTGAGGATGGTTATAATGCAGAAGAGTTTGGGTGTGTTGATGAGACCAGAACAATATTATGTGGTGCTCCCTCAATAGACCTTGGATTCTTTGGATGGAAGCAATTCGTGATAAGTTTGATTGGTATATTCCTTGCTTATAGTATAATCCATCATGGAAAAAAGAGAAAATGAAGAGGAGAGTTTTTGTTTTAAGCTTGTTCTGTGCGATGTTCATTGCAGGATTTGCGGTTGCAGGATTTGATTTTAAGAATGATGGAATAATTTCACAATATAATGGCGGGGATATAATAAGTGGCTGGGTAAACATCAGTTTTGAAAATGAACCAATAAACTCTCCTGTGACTAGTAACTTTGAAGGAGGAATGAGCCTGCTTGATTTGTTAAATGCAAATAATCTGACTAGGGGGAGTAACTATACCTGCAACACCTTAGGATGTGTGGATAAATATGCGAGAGGAAATATAATAAACTCATTAAATCTGGGTGAAAGTAGAACTGCAGGATTATCAGTTCAGGGAAGCTCTTTCCAAGAAATTACTCAGGTGGAATTCAAGGTATCTGGAAATGCGGGAGCGAGTTGTTTTAGTCCTCTAAGGATTGATCTTTTAGATGACGGGGAAAATATTCTTTCTTCAGAAAATTATACTGATGAGCAGTGCTTCAACACTAAATATGGGTGCTTTGAAGATAACTTGGAGTCAGGGGAATATCAAAAAATAGAAATCCCATATGATGGTGGAGTTTTCTGTGAGAGAGTTAGCTTACCCCCTGCACCCGCATATAAAATTGGAGCAGTGATAGACAACAATGGAAACGACATTTCAGATCTTACGATGGGCTTGAGAGATTTGGGAGGAAATGTTCTTGCTGAATGTACATTACCTAAAAACACTCAAAACATACAAAATAGAGAATGTATTGTGGAGTATAGTTCTGTAGATAGTGCAGAGTATTTTGTTTGTGTAAATGCTGAAGAGACTTCTAGCTATAAGATAAAAGTTGAATTCAATAACGTTTGCGGGACAGATTCTCCGGGCTCTGGATCAGAGAATATTGACTATGAAATATTTGCTAAGAATCTTAAGTTTGGATCTCCGTCTATAAAAATAGATAGTGATAGTTTTGAGCAAGTGACAAGAGAAAATCTCATTGAATATTTTGAAAATCACATTTTTGACAATTATAATGGAAATTGCCAGCCGAATTGTGTAATTCCAATGAGGTTCATAGGTGCAGAACAGAAGCTTAGTTTTAGTGATATTATATTAAAATATAAGATTGCTGGAGGAGCTGGAGGGGAAATTGTAAATAATAGGATTTATAATGTTGATAATGAAAATGCAAAAATCTCTTCTGGAGCATTAAAGTTAGAATTATCTCATGCAAGTTTTGAGATTCCATCTGGAGAGGACGAAAGGGATTTTGAATTAATTATTGGAGGAGAAAGAGTTTTAGTAAATGGCATTAATGTTTCATATGGATTTGATTTTGATGTTTATCCAAGGTTTTCATCTTATGGAAGGGATACTGAATTTAGAATATTTTCTTCAGAGAATATTACTTCTTCAAGATGGAAATTTGGAGATGGTGGGATTGAGAGTGTTTCAGGTGGGAGCGTTATCCATAGGTATACCGAACAAGATACATTTATGCTAGAGGTGAGTGCAACAAAGAAAGATGAAAAAAGCTCTACAAAAACATTCAATATTATTATTGGGGATGCAAGGGAGGCCGCTAATGCGACAATAACTGATTACAAGGAAAGGATTATCAATATCCAGGAAGATATAACTAGATATCCTTTGTGGGTTCAGGAAATATTAAAATCAAATCTTAGAATATCTAATCTGAGTTCTGAGGTCAATGCGTTAGAGACAAGATATAAAACTACGAGCAATGAAAGCAGTTTTGAGAATATTATGAATGAATTGCTTGAACTTGAAATTCCTAAATCTATTGAAAGCTCGAGGAATGGAACACTCCCAATAGGATATCTTGATTTTGTAGATACTAGATATATTGAAGATATAAGTCAGAAAAGTGTTGATGATCGTGCAGGACTTGAATCAGATATCTTGAAGTGGATGAATCAAAATCTTAACGGAAACATAAAATTTGAGAGCGTAAGGGGAAATTATGATTATGGGGATGAAGACATTATTACATTTTTCAGTATTGAACCCAAGCCAAGTGTTGAGCTGCGAGATACTTTCTTGATAATAGATTTCTCGATTGATCAGATATATTTTATTAAAGATTATGGACAAGAAGAAGTTTTAGGTGCTACTTACCTCCCTATTGCTGACCAAAGGATAATTGAATTTGCAATACTTGAAGATGTGGGCGTTAGTAGCCTTGGAGCATATATTTCCCCCATAGTTGATGAGTTGGGAAGTTATACTTCTATAATTGAATGCAATTATAATAAAAAATGCGAAAAAGCAAGGGGCGAGAGTAATGATAATTGTCCAAATGATTGTAGGCCTTATGGATTAGCAATTGTTATAGTGTTGATTGTCGTTTTACTTGGAATTATTGCTTTTGTTGGTATGAAAATGTGGTATAAGTGGAATTATGAAAGATCTTTATTCAAAAAAAGAGTAGATTATGTAAATATTATGAACTTCATTGAGACTGCAATAAGTAAGGGACTTAGCTCTTGGGAAATAAGGAAAAGACTAAAGAAAGCAGGGTGGACTGGAGAGCAGATAGGTTATGCTATTAAGAAATTTAAGAGATTAAAGTAAGCGCAAGATTTATTAAAAGCTCAAATCAATATAGTTCAGGAAAAGAATGATAAGAATATTAAAAAACATATCAAAGAGGATTTTAGGAGGCCTTTTCAAAAAGCGTGATAACCTAAAAATTGGATTCTATGGTCCACCTAATGCTGGAAAAACTAGCCTTGCTAATATCATCTGTAAAGATTGGACAGGAGAAGAGATTGGAAGCGTAAGTGATATTCCTCATGAAACTAGAAAAGTTCAATTCAAGGAAAAAGTTGAGGTAAAACATAAGGGAAAAGTGCTGACTTTCAAGATGATTGATACTCCTGGAATAGCCACTAAAATAGATTATGAAGATTTTCTAAAGTTTGGGGTAAACAAAAAAGATGCTAAAAAGAGAGCTAAGGAAGCAACACAAGGAATTATAGAGAGCATAAAATGGCTTGATGATATGGATGCTGTAGTAATTGTACTTGACTCTACCCAAAATCCTTATTCACAAGTTAACATAACTATAGTTGGAAATCTTGTTGCTAGAAAAATACCTGTCCTGATAGTTGCAAACAAGATGGATTTGAGAAAGGCTGAAATCAAAAAAGTTGAAGCAGCATTTCCTGAATATGATGTTGTCGGAATATCTGCCAAAAAAGGGGAAAATATAGAAGAGTTTTATGAATCACTCTTCAAGCTGGCAAAAAAAATTTAGATAAACTTTAAAATAGATAATATATTATAATGAAAATGAAGAAAAGAGAGGTGAGAAGTTTTAATGGAAAGCTCAGTGGATTTAGTCTTCAGATAATTCCATTTTCTGAAGTTAGAGATTTGTCTATAAACGATAGAGTTAGAAAAATACTAAAACTTGTGCTTTCAAATAAGATAATAATCTTGCAAGGCAAGCTTAGAGCAGAAGAAGAGATAAGGCTTATTGAAGATACGATGGCCATGGTAGACCATGTGAAGAATTTCAGAGGTATTGAACTTGCAGTTATAGAACCAGATATGAGCAATCCAACATTCATGCAGAAATTCAAGAGAAATCTTGCTAAATCTCTCGTTGGACATTCAAATTCACTTACAGTCATTGGTCCTGCTGCTATTGTAAAAGAGATAAAGAGAGATCCAAGCAAGATAGAAGTGATGCTTGGGAATAATTAGGTTTTTATTCTAGGGTTTTTAATATTTCGTTTGTTGTATAGATTTTAATCTTATTCTGAACCTTAAAATGCTTGTCGTTGCTCCAAATAGGGCATGAAAGAGCTATTGCTGAGGCAATGAAAATGCAATCTTCTTCATCTGTTTCTCCAATTATTCTTAAAGAATCATAGATGTATGGTCGTAATGTTTCAGTTTCAATGAATTCAATATATTTGCAAAGAAGATTAATTAATTTCCAAATTTCTGATTTTGATAATCCAGATTTTTCAACCAGTAGGGATTCATGTTTTTTGATTTCATCAAAAACAATTTGAGGCATCAAAAAATTATATCCCGAATAAACTATAATCTCCCTTGTCTTGCTATCTTTAATAATCGCTGAAATCAAGATATTTGAATCAAGAATTATTTTCATTTATTTTTCTGCAAATCTTTTGTAAGATGATTTCTTTATCTTTTTTCCAATTTCTTCTGCATCTTCTATTGTCAATTTGCTTTTAGAGACGATATTTTCTATGGTCTCAAGATCGTTTATCCTTTCTTCTATTGCTCGCCTTGCTATCTCGCTCCATTTGATTTCATTGAATCTTCTCATTCTTCTAAAGAGTTCTTCTGGAATTGCTAAAGTTATATTTGTCATACTTAAATATGTTTTTTCACATATTTAAGTTTTTGTCTTTTTGATTTTACATAAATCTTTATTAATGCTAATAGTGTGAATTTTGTATGCCACATAGATGTGTTCATTGTTCTGCAGTATATAGTGATGGTTCAGAGGAAATCTTGAAAGGATGCAGTTGTGGGAGCAGGTTCTTTTTTTACATAACTCAAGAAAAGTTAGATAAGTTAAACGAATCAAAGGATGATGAGATTGATTTGAACAATAGCGAGAAGAAGCAGATAGAGAAAGATGTGAGGGAGATTGTTGGCGCTGAAGATGATGAGACTCCTATTGTGCTGGACTTTGAAAGCATAAAGATACTCAAACCAGGGAAGTACCTTCTTGACTTACATAATCTGTTCAACAGAGAAAGACCTCTTGTGTATAAGCTTGAAGATGGAAAATACATAATTGATTTGACAACCACTTTAGAGAAAGATTAACCTAATGTCAATAAGCAAGGAAAGATATTTAAGGTCTGAGCAATAGTGCTTTATTGAGAGAGGAAGATGCAAATAAATATCGAAAAAAAACATGCGTTTATGATTCTTGGTGCTATCTTTATTCTTAGTGGTGTAATTTTGGTCTACGCATTTGGCACAAATAACCCTCCTGTTTTTGGACATTCTCCTGGGGAGATTGCTCCAGGAACTTTTAATGGAACAGGCTCAAGTGATTGGATATTTCCAGGCAGAGTAAGACCAACTATGCTTTGTCTGAGCGGAACGTGCAGAGATAAGTGGTATAGTTTTGATTATCCTGTAGATATTTTTCTCTTGCCTGGAGGAACAGATATGGAAAATAAGACCAACATAGGTAGTAGACTTAATGACTTTTGTGTATTGCAGAATGTGCAAATAGGACAGGAGGGATCTAATTATCAGGAAGCAGGATGCCAGATAGCTTATGACGGGTTGGAAGTACAATTAAGGGCTTATAGGAGCCAGTCTACTCAAAAAGTTTATTGTAGAGCAATATGCATGCCAGTTTTGCTTTAAAGGTTAAATTTCTGAGTTAGATGGTAAGGGTAAGATATTTAAATAAACTTAGTCTTTTTACAACATGAAGATTGAGGTGAATATAAGCAAGCGTTATGCTTTCATGATTCTTGGTGCTATTTTGCTGGTTGGAGGAATATTTATGGTGAATGCAATTACTCCGAATCCAGGACACGATGCTAGCAGTGTGGGTCCAGGAACATTTTCTGGGATATCTAGCGATACTTGGAGTTTTCCTGGAGGAGTTAACGCGAAAAATATCAGCGTTGAGGATATTTGTATAGGAGAGGGTTTGGGATATGATTGCATGACAAGAGTTCCTAAGAGGTCTTACCTTGAACATGGCTCAAATTACTACGACTTCAACTCTATAGACCTCACAACTGGAAGCCAGTTAGACGTTCAGTTAGATATAGGTAATGCATATAATTCCTTTTGTGCATTACAACAAATGCAAATCTGGGGGGACGATTCTCAGCCTGTTGGATGTCAAATATATTCTCCTGATGGCGATTGGCAGACCGGAGAGATCTATTTACATGCTTATAGGGGCAATATAAATCAAAAGGTATTTTGTGCTGCAAATTGTATAAGAAATATGCCTCCGATTGGTGTAGGTTAAATTAATTAAAACAATTTAAAAACGTCTTAGTCTTCTATGTAGTATGTCAATAAAGAGTGTGCTTAAAGATGAGCTTGAGTGTATTATTCCTGATGAAAAGATTGTAAAACAAGCAAAGGACTTTTCTAAATTGTTTATCCAAGAATTAAACAAAGAACTTGGGGGTGAGGGGCTTGAGGTGCAAATATTCGTTGGAGGAAGTTTTGCAAAGAATACTTTTTTGAAGAAAGATAAATATGATGTGGATGTTTATGTGAGGTTTGATTGGAAATATGACAATATATCTAAATTACTAGAGAAATCATTGAAAAGATTGTGCGATGCTAAAGAATTGAAGTATGAAAGCTTGCATGGGAGTAGAGATTATTTTAGGGTTTTTCCAAGTAAAGAGGGGAATGGATTTTATATTGAATTGATACCTGTTACAAAGATAAGAAACCCTAGAGAAGCAAGAAATGTGACTGATTTGAGCTATTTTCACGTCTCTTATCTGAAGAGGAAAGCCAAGGGTTTAGAAAATGAAATAAGACTTGCTAAAAGATTTATGCAAGCTCAGAATGTTTATGGGGCTGAGAGTTATGTTCATGGGTTTTCTGGTTATGCTATTGAATGTCTTATCATACACTATAAGAGTTTTGAAAAAATGCTTAAGGAGCTTGTGAAAGTAAAGCATGGGGAAAGATTAGTTATTGATATTGAGAAACATTATAAGAGAAAAAATGATGTTTTTTTTGAACTTAATGAGAGTAAATTACATAGCCCTGTAATTATCGTAGATCCCACGTTTAAAGAGAGAAATGCTCTCGCTTCCCTTAATAGGGAGAGTTTTAAAAAATTCCAGGAATCTGCTGAAAAATTCTTGAAAAATCCTGATAAGAGTTATTTTATTGAAAAGTCCTTAGATTTAGATTCATTAGAGATGAAATCTAAAAAAAATAATTCTGAATATTTGAGAGTTCTTTTGAGAACAGATAGACAAAAAGGAGATATAGCTGGGACTAAGTTAAAAAAATTTCATTATTTCCTTGAAGAAGAATTAAAAAGATATTTTGAGATAATAGAACATCATTTTGTGTATAATGAAGATAAAGGACAAAGAGCTGAGGTTCATATTATCTTAAAACCCAAGAAGGAAATTATAATGATTGGGCCCCCTGTAAATCCAAAAGATAGTAAGAAAAAAATAAGGTATATGGAGAAACACGTTGAGGCTTTCAAAAGAGCACATAAAGATGTTTTTAAGAAAAATGGATTTTGGCATGCTAGAGAAAAAGTCAATTTTAACGGAAAAGGATTTTTAACTAATTGGGTCAAAAATAACGGGGATAAAATGAAAGAGATGGGTGTGACTGAGTTAAAGGTGGATTAGTATCCTAAGTGTTTCTCATACATTCCTGCAAGGGATTTAGAAAAGAATGGGGTGTTTAACCATATTGCCACTTCTTCATCAGCAGTTTCTTGATTTATCATGAATAGAACTTCTTTTTTATCTGCAATGTATAACCTTCCTGGATGATCTGCATGCTTTGCTTTTAGATTGAATTTTGAGTTCAATTTTTTTACTCTTTCTGGTTCTCCTGAGAGTGCTATCTTAACCTTAATATTATCTTTATTCAATCTATCAATCACAGGCAAGAGAACTCTTGATTTATCTTCAAAATCCCCTATAGAAGTGTAAATGAAAACTTCTTTTTCTGCACTGTCTGCTAGCTCTTTTATTTTTGTCATGATATTCTGCCTTCCCCTCATGAATCCTGAAATTTCTTCTGATTTTATTGGTGATATTCCTGTCTTGTATAATTGTTGAAGTTCAGTAAATTCTTTTGTATCATTCAAGTTAGCAAGAGTCTTTACTTTTTCTTGAGCGTCATTGAAAACATTTGATTTCATTTTCTCTAAAACCTGTTCTGGTCTTACTGCAATATATTTTATTGGCTTTCCTACCTTAACAACTGCAAATCCTCTTTTTGCTAAAGATTCAAGGACATCATAGGTTCTTGAACGAGGAACTCCTGAGAGTTCTGCTGTCTCTCCTGCAGAAACAATGCCTTTTGAAAGCAATGCCAACCAGACTTTAGTCTCATAGATATTCAGATCAAAGTAGTCTTTGATTTTTCTTACTAGTTCTTGATTTACTATCATGTAAAGGTGATAAATAACGGGTATTTAAATGTTTTGGTTTTGTTGTGACTTAAGGGTGACATTATAAATGAAAGATTTAAAAAGGGGGATTGACAGAGCTAAATTATGACAGAAGAAAATGAAAGACGAGTGTATGAGGGATTTGCCTTTGGTACTAGAGGGAGAGAACCCACAGAATTAGAGAGAAGTCTAGGAGACATTCAAATAAGAATAAATGACCTTCCAGAAGCTTTAAGGGCAAATGAAGGTTGGTTCGTTGAAGTGCGTTTGGGAGATAAACCCTATGCTGGTGTTATTCGAGGTATGACGCAAGATGGAGGGTATGTGATTAAGCCAACAATTCATAGAACTCCCCTGTCTTTAGTATCTGACGACAAAATACCTCAAATGGAAAAATCTGTTTGGTTGGATGAGGCTGAAATAGCTTATGGTCCATTGATTAATATTACTAGAACAAGCAGAGAAGTTTTAGATGCAATGGGAATGGGTTTTGATTCTGTCAGACACCTAGGAAAATACTTCACAATTGCAAATAGATTAGAAAATCCAATAAACAACACCGAGAGCGACTAAACAACCTGCGGATATGAATGGCATTGCAGGATAGAACTTGCCTTTTTCTGAATAATAAAATAGGATTGATAATGCTATTGTTGCCCCTATTGAAATCAAGATTGCTGCAAAGACTCCGAATGCTGCCAATACTACTCCTGCGAGGATTATAGGGAAGACAACATCTCCTCCTCCAAGGATTGCTACATTCACCCCGATTTTCTTTCCTTTTTTAGATTTAGATTTTGAAAGTTTTGATTTTTTCAATAATTCCTTATCTTTTTTGCTCATATATGGCACAAAGAATCCTGAGAATACACGGACTTTTTCTATTTGGTATTTTGCCATTTTCTGCATAAATCCTGCATGCCATACTGCATAGATGTCATATACAGATATGAATAATAGCAATATGACAACAGTCCATACATTGAGAAGAGGTATGAAAACAGTAGCAATTCCAGGATAAATTAACATTTCTGTAAAATTGTGCACTATGATATTCCTTTGGAAAACTTTTATTATTGCAAATGGAAGGGCTATAATCAATGCGATATATGCAGAATTTGGAATTTTAATAAAGAAAGCATTTAATGCTAGAGAGAGACCTATAGTAACTACAACAAAGAACCATAATCTTAGGAATATTTCTGCTCGAATTTTCATCAAAGCGAATATCAACAAGACTGCTATGGCTATTGCAATCAATATTGAAATGACTGTCGTTCCAGGTGTTGTTCCTTCAGGAGGATTGAAGCCATAAGGAAGATTATATACTTTTTCGGTTTCTACTAAACCAGTAGTTTGGTTTGTATATTGGACAATTTCTGGAGCGTATGCATTAGCAACAAAAATACCTATGAGCTGGGCTATAAAGAACATAGAAATTAAGATGAGGATTATTTTTATTTGATATTTCATTCTACAACCTCTCCGGGTTCTAGGTCCACGAGAGCAGGACTCTCGGTCCATCCAACTCTTGCGAGTTGTATGAGTCCAGGTGAAACAGCCAAGGACACCTCTCCGGGTGTATTTGACATTGAGGGCCTCTCTTTTAATTTAATGAAGAACATTATTTATTGTAGGTTTACAGCTTTTTAAGTCTTAGCAATTTGAATTACTTTAGTCTAATTGTCTCGAGGTTTCTTGGGACTATTGTCTCTATATGACTTTGTTTATATAATGTTGAAGCAAGATCAAGAGATTTAGATTGCTCTCCGTGATTGATTATTATCTTCTTTGGGCGAGGATTCATCCTGCTCACAAACTGTAAAAGTTCATTTCTTCCTGAGTGTGCAGATAAACCATTTAAAGTCTCAACGCGCATTTTGACTGCAATTTTTTCTCCGTCTACATCTACAACATTATTTCCTTCCTGAACCTGTTTCCCTAAAGATGAGGGAGCTTGATAACATCCAAAAACAATCATGTTGTTTGGATTATCTGCAAGATTTTTGAAATATTCAACAGAAGCCCCTCCAACAAGCATTCCAGATGTGGCTATTATAATACATGGGCCTCCTTCAATAACCAGCTTTCTTTCTGCAGGGGAACCCACTCTTTGGAATATTTCTGATGTGAATGGATTATTATCTTGGAATATCTGGCTTCTTACACTTGCACTCAGAAAATCAGGGTATGCAGTATGGATTGCATTAATGTCCCAGACCATTCCGTCTATATATACTGGAATTTTTGGCAACTCTCCTTTCCTTACAGCTTCTTCTACTCTTAAGACTGTTTCTTGAGCATGACCAAGTCCTAACTCTGGAAGTAATATTTTTCCATTCTTTTCTATGGTTTCTCTTGCCATTGCAAGGAACTTGTCTTCAGTCTCTTTTCTTGGGGGAAGAACGTCTGCTTTTGAACCATAAGTTGATTCAAGAGTTATTGTTTCTACACGAGGATAATGATTTACTGCAGGATCCAACAATCTTGTCCTTCTATAATTTGTGTCTGCAGTATATACAAAATTGTGCAATCCATTTCCTATATTTATATGCACGACTGCTGAGCCTAAAACATGACCTGCATTGTAAAATGTTATTCTAATATCTGGAGTGATGTCTGAGACTTCTCCGTAATTCAGACAGATTGAATGCTTTACCATTTCCTTTATGTCTTCTGCCCTGTACAATGGAGATGCTGCCTGCTTGTAAGCGACACCCACAAAATCTAATGCAAGAAGAGCTGAAATATCTCTAGTTGGGGGAGTCATATAAACTGGGCCTTTATAACCCATTTTGTATAAATAAGGAATAAGTGCAGAATGATCTGTATGGGCGTGAGATAGAACAATAGCATCTATGGAATTAAGATCCCCTACTTCTGCTACATCCATATATGGAAATCTTTCGGCACCTTCTGCTATTCCTGGGTTTATCCCGCAGTCTAGAAGAACCTTTGATTTAGGGGTTTGTAGAAGAAGACAGGAGCGACCAACTTGCCTTCCGCTTCCTAAATAAGTAACTCTAACCCACATGTCCATTTTCTCTGGACTCCAATCATCATATATTTTTTTCCCTATGTCATTAAGGAATTTTTTTCTATAACTATTATTTGCATAAAGAACTGACCTAATCTTTTCAGTTATCTTGGAATGTATTGCAGGACTTCTCTGTACAGTGGGAGTCCACATAGTTGAACCTTTTATATCTCCCAGAATAGATCCTTGTTTTCCAATCACAAGGCCTGGCTTTTTAGCTTCAATAACTACTGTGCTTCTTTGTACATCAAAGATAATATTCTCTATTTGTGCTTCTTGGGGTACGAGCTCCCTTATAGTTTTCTCTGTTTCCTCCTCTGAAGCAAGAATTTTTTGATCTGCACGAAGTTCTATTCTTTTCTTTATCTTATCTACAACTTGTTTTATTTGTGATTCTCCTGTTCGAAAGAAATCTTTTTCATCTGTGTAAAGAACTATATTTGCTCCTTCAAAAATTGCATCACTTATTACTTTTGGTAATTCTTCTTTAATACTTTTCAAAATATCGGGCATTTTAAATAATTATTAACTATAGGTAGGAATTATCTCTTGGGATACTACGTGGTTAACTCCGTCTTTAGTTATTGTGAAAACATCTATTCCATTTCCTGAGCCAACATCTCTTTGGGTTGAAGATTTCAAGGCCTCAACAGCTAAGTCTACACCTTGTTGAATTGTCATGTCCTTTTTCCATTGTCTCTCTAAAAGACCCAGAACGAAAGGCATTCCAGATGAAAAGTTGGCATCATAATCGTCCACAGGGTACACTCCGCCTGCAGGTTCTACAGTATATAATTCTGTAACCCCATCATCATTTACCCCTCCTACAAGCATTCCAACAATGCTAGGGATCATTGAAGGAGTTCTAATATTCCTGTAAGTCATCATGCCGAAAAGAGACGCTGCTTCTCTAACACTTGGGCGAATTTTTGTCTTAAGTTCCTTAAGTTTTAGCTCTGCTCCGAATACTCTCTGACTTAAATCAATATCTGAAGCAACTCCTGTGCCTGCTACTACAATATAATCATTTATATTGATGACTTTTTTTGATCTTTTTGACATAACTAGATTTCCTGCAGTTGATCTCCTATCCCCTGCTATAACTATTCCTTCCTTGCACACAATTCCAAGTATGCTTGTACCCGACTTCATTATATTATCGCTAAGATTATCTTTCATTAGAACTAAGAACCTCCAAGGTATCTTATGAGATAGTTACATGGCAGGCATTTATAAGTTTTTTGGTAGTATGGAGTTGTCGGAATTATTGAGTATAAACAGGTGATAAATGGGTTCAAGTCTGGAGTTGATCATGCTTTTATGATCAAGATAAATATCTAAGCCTAAATTTTTCTGCTTTTTCAAAAGCAATTAGCAATGCTGAGTAATAATCATTTTCTTCACTAAGGTATTTTTTTAATGCATTCGGTGTTAACCACTTAAATTCTAGAACCTCTCCATCCTTAAAATCCAGATCTGTCTCTGATGTTAAGATGAGACCAAATCCGACCCATTCATTATTTATTAAATCTTGATAGTGAAATCTCTCGCAGATATAACCTATCGAACCACTCAAATTTTTTGCTGCATCTAGAAACTCGTTAAGGGAATAAAAATTTTTAACCTCCAGACCAATTTCTTCATCTGCTTCCTTTGCTAAATTCTCCTCAAATAATAATGGTTCGTATTCTCCCTCTCGTTTTTCATATGGGTTGTGCCCTGCAACACCCATGTCCCATTTTGGGTTATGGTTCCCGTCATGTTTTTTTGGTTGTTTTAGCTGTAATCCATATTTTTTCAGAAAAGGATTATATACCATGGCCCACGTACTATAGTGGGTTAGTCTTGGCCGAATATTTTTCTCGTGAGCATATATTTTAGAAATTGGGCCGATTATGGTTCCATCTTTCTTACAATTGATTATATATTCTATCTTGTCATCTAGATCATTTCCATTTATATCTTTCATTTGCTTAAAGGTTTAGATAGATTGTCAATCCATTTTAGGAATATATCCTTAATCTCATCCAATTGTTCGGGAGTCCTGAAAGTATGCTCTGCTCCTTTTATAATATGAAATTCTTTCTGAGATTTAAGAGCGTTGTATAATATCTTATGATGTTCTACAGGGGTTGAATCATCGTTCTCTCCAACTATCAACAAAACGGGAACCCTTATCTTATCTACTTCCCTCAACACATCATATTTCAACCTATCCTCCATATGACTCCATTTAAGTCTCTTAGTTCTCCCGGAATGTCCTACCCAAGTTTTCATTCCCTCTCTTCTCCATTTCTCCAGACTGTCAGATTTTTTATTCTGAAAACTTAGTTCTCCAGAAATTACTGTAGATATTGGTGCTAAGGCCATGATTTTATCTGGAAATTTTTGGGCATATAGAAGAACGCAAATTCCCCCTACACTGTGTCCAGCCAATATAAATGGTTCCTTATACCATTCTTGATTTTTAGACCAAGAAATTATATCTTCTAAATCTGCATAATAGTTAGTTATTGTTGCATCCTCTAAATTTCCATCACTTTCTCCATGAGTATTTGTTGTATCGAAGCTGATTACATTATACCCTCTTTCCTTGAATGCATTTATCATAACCATGATGTGAGGTTGTTCCTTGTTCCCACTTAAACCATGCATTACAAATACAAGACCTCGTGGATTCTTATTCGTTTCCACTAAAACTGAAATCCTTCTCCCATCGCGATTTTCTATGAAATGTTTCATTTTTAACTCTAAATGCACTTGGGATTTCTGTTTAATAAATTTTATCCTTATACAACGTTACAGATTCCATGTTCTTTCTTAAGACGTATTACATTATCAACGAAACCTTCTATTTTTTGCTCGTGACTGACTATGATAAGTTGGTCTGCGCTTAGCTCCTGAAGAACGTCCCTAACTTTATTGAGCTGTTGGTCTGAAAATCCGTCTGTTGGTTCATCAAGAATGACGAGGCTTTTTGTCTTTATCTGGCTGAAGACTGAGTTTATTGTCTCATTTAATGCGAGACGATATGCAAGCGCTATAGCAGTTCTTTCTCCGCCTGAGAGAAAAGAATAATCCAGCTCGAATTCTCCTTGCATTATTACTGGAGTGAAATTCTCGTCGAGACTGACATAGAAAGAATCTGCTGCCAACATCTCAAACCATTTATTAAAAAGTCTTGAGAATTCCTGTCTTAGTTTGAATAGGATATTTTTTTCTGTGAATGCAAGAAGAGCGCTAAAATCTCCAGATATCCATGACTCTAAATCCAGAAGTGAGTGAAGCTCTTTTGTGAGGTGTTCTTTTTCAGAGATTTTTTTTGATATTCTCTCGTTTTCTAAGGATATCATCTCATGCTCCTTTTTTGTGCTAGCTATCTCTATCTCAACTATCTTCTCATCCTTATATGCAGACTTTAAATCCTCCTCTTTTTTTCTGTACATAGAATCAAATTTTGAAAACTCAAATGCAGAAGATTTTAAAGAATTTAAATGACCTTCAAGAAATTCTATATCTTCCCTCATTGAAGATATCTTTTTTTCTACGTCTTCAGCATTCTTTTTGAATTTCTCCATTTCTTCTAGTCTTGCGCGGTTTATCTCTAGAAGAGATTTTCTTTTTTCAGAATAATCCAAATTTGATTCAAGGGAGTTTTTTTCAACAGATATTTTTTGCAATTGCAACTGGCACTCGTTTATTATCTTATTTGCACTTGAAATTGACTTTTCTGTATCATTTATTATATTATGCTTATGAACTTCTGAAACATCTTGGAGACAAGTCGGACAAAAATCAATCTTAAAGACCCTGTCCTTTTTCTCCAAGTCTTCTTTAATTTTAAGATTTATAGAATTAAGTTTCGACTGATAGTGTATCTCTTCATTTTTTAGATTTTCAATTGCAGTTTTTTTTAGAATGATATTTTGAATTGTTTCTTCAAGCTCTTCCTTATTGAATTCGAGAACATTTTCAGATAATCTTTTTTTAAGATTTTCTGATTCTTCTTCAAGATCCGCCAATTGGGATCTTTTGTTTGAT
Source organism: Candidatus Pacearchaeota archaeon CG10_big_fil_rev_8_21_14_0_10_34_76 (assembly GCA_002763075.1). Lineage (GTDB taxonomy): Archaea > Nanobdellota > Nanobdellia > Pacearchaeales > GW2011-AR1 > 1-14-0-10-34-76. The sequence goes on from PFDB01000015.1 coordinate 51,468, forward strand.
TTAAGTATATTTGTTTTCTCTATCTCTTTTTCAAATCTTTCTTTTTCTTTTATCTTGTTCTCTAATCCAAGTAATTCTGATTCTATACTTTTTCGTAGAAGTATTTTTTCTGAGAGTTCTATAAATCTTTTCTCTATTATTGATTCAAGCTCTAGGATTTTTGCATTTTTTACCTCGAGATCAGAGCGATATTCTTCCAAATTATCTATGTTTGCCTTAAGAAATCTTATTTTTTCTTTCAGTCTTGAAGAGACTATATCTGCATTTTCCTTTATTCTTTTATATTTGTCTATTCCAAATATATGTCTTAACACATTTAATCTTGTTTCGGGATCATCCAGGATTATTTGCTTCATCTCTTCCTGAGGAGAGTATACAGTATACTTGTAAAGAAGATTTGTTTTTTTTACAAATTCGGCAGGATAGTTTAGAAGCTTTAGAATTTTTGTCTTTAACTCTGTGACTGACATCTCTGAAGTCTGACCATCCAAGGTTATTGAAGAATAATCCTGGCTCACTGTCTTTTTCCCCATTTTTAACCCTCTTTCAATAATTACTGTAACATCATCTATTTCAAGCTCTAATGTAACTCTTGCTGAGTCTTCTCCATTCCTAAGTAATGATGAACCTCTTTGGCCAGGTTGTAAGCCAAAAAGTGCAAATTCTATTGCAAGAAGAATAGATGTCTTCCCTGCACCTATATCTCCTGCAAGAATTATTGACCCTGGAGAGAAAATTATCTCTTGATTCTTATAACTTCTTATATTTTTCAAGACAAGTTTTTTTAATATCATTTTATTGAAAACACTTTTGAGAACTCTTCGAATACACGGCTCTCAAATATTCTGCTAACTTCTCCCTCCTTTTTATCTACATTCAGTGCATGAAATAATTGCCCTACATGAGTATTGAAACTGCTTTCATGCTCTTCCTGAAACTTTTTTATTATGTCTTCTTCTATGCTATCTGGATTAACTGTAAAATTAAATTCTGGCTCATCTGCATATAATTTAGTGGTAGACTTAAGGAAAACATACGCCCCTGAATCTCTTACAAATTTTTCAATCTCATTGAATTTTATATCTGTTTTTTTCCCAGATTCGAGAACTCCGCTAATCTTTAATATTATTATTTTATCCTTGAGATCCTTATCTTTTAATGAAACCAGTATATCTGCTGTTGCAGTGAATGCATTTGTTATTTTTTTTTCCACTATGAGTACATCTTTTAATTTTATGGATATTTTTTTGGGTTTACTTTTTGTGTCTACAATATAAAAAGAGCCTCCCTGCAATTCCTCTAATTCATTAGAATTGTTTGGAAATGTTGGTCCGCAATAGACTCTTGAATTTTTATTATAATCTATATGCAAATGGGCAAGAGCCAAATAATCAACCTTTGGAAGATTGTCTTGATCTACTGCTGAAATTGGCAAAGTCCCAACTGCATCCCTTATTGCTGTGTGAAGCATAAGTATTTTAAAAAATCCCGGAGATTCCTGAAGTTTAATGCGAGATATTTCTTCTACTTCCATCCCAGATTTTTTTCCAGGGTATCCATAAATTGCGGCCCCATTGTATAAAATTGGAGAGAGAATTATTGAACCGTTCCTTTCTTCTGGCTGATGGGCGTTTTTAGCAAACCCTGCTTTTTCTAGTACCTCAAGAAAAGTTTTTCCTGATGCAGAGTAATCGTGGCTTCCTGCAATCAAAAAAACAGGTATGTTTGCGTCTTTTAATTTCCTAAACTGTTCAAACGCATCTTTTATTGTGTCTATTGGAGGATAAGCAGTATCAAACAAATCTCCTGCTATAAGAACAAAGTCTACTTTCTCTTTTATACTTGTATTTACAGCTGAGGCAAAGCTCTGCATTGTGAGTGTGGCTAGTTCTGGATGGCGCCATCCCCCAAGATGACAATCTCCCATGTGCGCAAATCTCATCAGCAAAGACCTCCTGTAAGGAGACCAAGGTTTCCCCTACGACCCCATCCCTTAGGGTACAGCATCCATTTTTTCATATAAAAACTCCTTGACTGGGAGTATTTATTGATTGTTGTAATCTGCGTAATTAATTGATTTCCCAGACTTCTAAGAGTTCCATAAATAATTTCTTTTTTGAGAGAGCATTTTTTCTTAAATTGAGTTTATTTAGGAGAGAAGCTATTCTTTTTCTTGGAGTAAGGGATGAAATTAGGATGATTATTGAACCATTTTTATTTAAGTAGTTTGGAACCTGCTGAAAAAATTTAAGATATATCTCGTCCCCTTTTTCCCCTCCTGTTGTTGCAAGAGAGCTTTCATTGTCTTCTCTTGGGTCTCGGGGAAGATAGGGAGGGTTGAATACTATGAGATCAAATTTCTCAGAGATGTTTGAGAAAAGATCTGATTTTATTGTATTGAGACCTTTTTTCTTAAGAAAATTTATTGATTCCTCGTCTATGTCTGATGCAATGACAGATTTTGCTCCAGATTCTTTTGCTGTTAATGCCTGTATGCCTGAGCCTGAACCCATATCTAAAACTTTTTTATCTTTTGATTTTTTTCTTACCTGTTCCTGTAAGAGATATGAATCATCAGAAGGATTATAGATCATGTTCCGATTATGCTCTTTAATGCACTAACTACTTTATCTTGAAATATTAAAGAAAATACAAATACTCCAATTAATAAAAACAATAATATTGATAAAAATGCTGCTAGTCCTAAGCCCTTTTTCTTAGGTTTTTTGAGAATTATATTCGGCTGAGCTGGAGGAGATTTTGAATCTAAGGGTTTTACAAATGCATCTTGTTTTATTTGAGTGTTATTTAATTTAGCATTTTTGGCAGGATCTGTTTGAGGATTGACTTGCATCTCTGGAGTCTTTGTTATGATTCCAACATTGACTTCCCTAGCAGCATCTCTGACTTCTTTTTCAGAATATCCTGCATTGATAAAACTTTGAATAGCAATGTCTAGAGGTATTCCTCTTTCTAGGGCATTCCTTATGCCTCCCATTATATCCTCTTTCATTTTAATACTAGGTTTTTTCCATTTTCCATTATATGGACGTTGTAGTTTTTCTTGTACCCCATCTCAACTGCAAGATCCAGTCCTGCCTTTAATTTTGGAAAGTCTCCATGTGATGGAATGACATGTTCTGGATTTGTCAACTTAATCAGGTCCCTAAGGTCCTCTCTACCTCCATGTCCTGAAACATGCACATTGTCAAAAATTCTCACCTGGTTTTTCTTCAACCGCTTTTCTAGTTCTGCCCTATTTGCTTCATTGACTGCAACGGGTATAGTTTTTGAAGAAAATATTATATGATCATCAGGAGAGAGTTCATAATTTAGTTGTTTTCGTGAGATTCTATCCAGGATAGATCCGGGTTCTCCTTGATGGCCTGTGCAAACAATAAGGAAATCTTTTTTTCTTTTATTTACTCTTTTTAATATTCTGTCTAACTGATTCCTATAAGTTGCAATTGTCACATCCTTAAGAAAGGGGGCTTTTCCAACCTTATCTGCAGCCATTGAATATTTATTGAGGCTTCTTCCAAGAAATACAATCTCCCTATTTAATCTGTTTCCAAAGTCTACTATAGATTTAAGCCTAGCTATGTGAGATGAGAATGTTGTAATAACTATCCCGGAATTTGCATTATCAGTTGTAAATAATACGTCTTCTAACAATCCTCTAGCTATTTTTTCTGAAGGGGTTTTTCTATCATCTGGGGCATAGAGGCAGTCAACTACTAAGGCCTTTATCCCTATCTTTGACAATTCTTTTAATCTTTTATAATTCGGCTTGTCCCCTAAAACTGGAGCGTTATCAAATTTGTAATCATTTGCATATAAAATAACTCCATCAGGAGTATGGACTGCAATCATTGCGGATTGGATTGTTGAATGAGTTATATTAACAAACTCTACCTTGTAATTTTTCTTTCCCTTGACGGTATAAGAACCATTTGGATTGACAGATATTATCTTATTGTTTATAGATTGATTATTATCTTTCATTAAGCTTCTTAGAACTTCCATTGTGAATGGAGTTCCTAAAACTGGAGCATCATATTTAGGTACGACATATTGCACTCCTCCTACATGGTCTAGATGAGCATGAGAGATCATGAAAGATCTCACCTTACTTTGGAGGCCCTTTGATTGAAGATATAAGTCGTTGGGAAGTGCGCCAAGAGACCTCATTCCTTTCTCTGTAGGAATTTTTTCTCTTTCTTGTACTCCAACTATTGCTGGAAGATAGAAACCTGCATCAAAAACAAGCACGTCATCACCTGTTTCCAAGGCAGTCATGTTCTTCCCAACCTCATTGTAACCACCTATTGTATGTAACTTAATCATGAAAGATGAAAGTTTTGAGGGTTTTTATAGTTTTCAGCAAATTATAAAAACAAGTTTTTACTTGCATAAGGATGAACCATCATGTTAAGCATTTAAAGAGGCATAGAAATGTTCTTTATGGGATAGTTGTTGTACTTTTAATCTTACAGATCATGACTTTTGTCTTTAACAGTTCGCAAACTGGTAAAATAATTTCTCAACAAGATAGTTTGAGGAATGATCTCGATTCTAATGTGGATGAAATCAAGATAGAGTCACAGTCCAATTTAGAAGAACTTATTAAAATTATATCTCAGCAAAAAACTGATTTTCAGAGCGAGATTAATTTATTAAAGGCGAGTCAGGCAGATTTTTCAGGGATAATTGATCAGATGGTAAGGGGTGTTGTGAACATAAGAACTGAAAAATCTGTAGGTACTGGATTTATTGTAAGTCCTTCAGGGTATATCATAACAAATCACCATGTTATAGATGGTTCAAACATTTTGAGAGTATCTACATTTTCAGGAGATGAATATGTGGCTAGTGTTGTTGGGGTAGATCCATTGAATGATCTTGCGTTATTAAAAATTCCTGGATTGTTTGATTTCTTGGAATTTGCAGACTCTTCAAATATCCAAACTGGTGAAAAAGTTATAGCAATAGGAAATCCACTTGGCCTTTCGTTTACTGTAACTGAGGGCATTGTTTCTGCAGTCAATAGAGAAGGCCCTAATGGCCTTGATTCATATATCCAGACAGATGTTACACTTAATCCTGGAAACTCGGGAGGTCCTTTGATAAATAAGGAGGGTAAGGTCATTGGAGTCAACAATTTTAAGATAGGTGGGGCAGAAAGTCTTGGATTTGCTCTTGAAAGTAATGTAGTAAAAACTAAAATTGAAGAATTTTTGGCTCAGCAGGTAATCTCATAATATGCTAAAAACAAAACCATCTGCAAGAATAAAAAGAAGATACATTCTTTTGCAAGGAAAAAAAGATTCCATAGAAAAATCTATCATCGATTATGTTGGGATTCTTGGATGGGCTAAAGCAGCACCCGTGTTTGTTAAGAATAGAAAAAACCAGACAATACTTGCAGTAAATAGGGAGGAGATTGATAAAGTAATTGGATCTTTCGCGGTCTTTGCTGATGAAATCAAAGTATTGAGAGTTTCAGGAACATTAAAAGGCTTGGAGAAATGAAAAGAAATTTCTGGACTATGTCTATTGCAATAATCTTGTTGTTCATTATTGGAATTTACATCTCTCCTAAAACTCCTATTGTGTGCACTGCAGATGCTAAAATATGTCCAGATGGAAGCAGTATTGTGAGGAATCCAAACCTTAATTGTGAATTTGATCCATGTCCTGAAATCGAAGACAAGAATTACTGCAATCCGGAAAGCCGAAATGTACAGGCATGCGATGAAATGTATGCGCCAGTCTGTGGATGGTTTAAGGGAGAAGAAATCCAATGTATCAAATATCCTTGTGCTCAAACTTATAGTAATGGTTGTGGGGCATGCCTTGATAGAAATGTCGATTATTGGACAGATGGAATTTGTCCGGACGAAGCGTAAACCTTAAAAACCTCACAATGCAAGGGTTTATATCTAAAAAGGAGTTTTAAGAAATATTAACATGGACATTCCTATGGAAATGCAGCATCAGGCAATGGGTTACGACAGAGTTGCAACTATGTTTTCTCCAGATGGGCATCTATTGCAGGTTGAATATGCAGAAAAAACAGTGAGATTAGGAAGCAGCAGTATCGGAATGGTGTGTAAGGATGGAGTTGTACTTGTGGCAGATAAAAGAATAAGGGACAACCTTATATCCTCTGAATCTGCAAATAAAGTTTTTGAAATAGATTCTCATGTTATGGCCAGCGCGGCTGGAATGTTATCTGATGCTAGGATTCTTATTGATAATGCTCAGGTATTGGCGCAGCAGAATAGGGTCACATATGATTCTCCAATTGAGCCAATTAGCGTCATAAGAATGATTGCAGATAAAAAACAAATGTCCACACAATACGGGGGATTAAGATTGTTTGGAGTAGGATTAATGGTAGCTGGAGTTAATAAGGGAAAAGCAAGTTTATACACCTCTGATGTTACTGGAAATTATTTTGCTTATAGGGCAAATGCAATTGGAGAAAATGATGAACAAATTAAGGAATCATTGAGAACTGAATTCCAAGATGAAATGAACATAGAAGATGGAATAAAACTTGCTATGAAAATATTCAAAAAAATACTTGGAAAGAATTTTGAGATTGATAGGTTTGATGTGGGTTATATAAAAAGTCAAGATCAGAAGATAGTTAGAGTACAGGGCGACAACCTGAAAAAATATGCTAAATAATTCTCTATTAATTATAAACACTAGTTGGGGTTGCTGAATTTATGAAAGAAAGATTTGAAAGGTATAAGAAGCTCATAATAAGTGAGCTTGAAGATTTTTTTTCGGAAAAATATACTGGCAATAATAGTATCAATGAATGGGGTCCTGATTTAGCAGCACGATTAAAAGACTTCGTTTCTACTGGAAAAATGATAAGAGGATGTTTTGTATTGGCCTCATATGATATGTTCAAAGGACGAATTGATTCTGAAGCAATAAAGGTTGCAAGTGCTATCGAACTTCTTCATTCTGCTTTGCTCATCCATGATGATGTAATTGACAAGGACGAATTGAGAAGAGGCAAAAAAACAATCTTTTCACAATATGAGGATATAGGAAAAAAGGAAGTATTTCCAGAGTCAAGACATTTTGGATACAGCATGGCAATTTGTGCAGGAGATATATGCATAGCGCATGTTTTTGGGATATTAGGAAATTTGAATGTTGAGAGTGATAAGAAAAAAAGAGTGATAAGTCTTTTCTCTGATGGACTTGATTGGACTGGTCTTGCTGAAATGGACGATGTTTATCTGGGATTTACAAAGAAGGATCCTGAAGAAGAAAGGATAATGAATGTTTATCAGTATAAAACTGCAAAATACACCTATTCTGTGCCGATGATGGCTGGGGCTATTTTAGCTGGAGCAGATGATGAGACAATAAACCTTATTGATGAACTTGGTGGAAAAATTGGAATAATATTTCAAATAAAAGATGACGAACTTGGAATATTTGGAGATGAAGAGGAAATAGGAAAGCCTGTTGGATCAGATATTGCTGAGAACAAGAAAACTCTGTTTAGACTTCTTCTATTTGAAAGTGCTTCTGATAAAGAAAAAGAGGAACTGGAGAATATTTTTGGAAAAAAAGAGATTGGTAAAGAAGAAGTGAATTATGTTAGAGGACTTATTGAGAAGAATAAAATTTTAGATGAGACCTCTAGAAGAATTGATTCTCTTGATGCAGATGCAAAGAGGATACTTCATGAACTTAAGATAGATAAAGAATCAAAGGATTTCTTTAGGGAATTCATGGATTATAATATCCATAGGAAAAAGTAATTTGACATTAAATTTATAAAATCATTATTGTTGAGTAAAACATGACAATAGTTGTTGCGAGAATAAAAGCTAAGGGTAATCATTTTGAGATTTCCGTGGATTTTGATGAAGCAATGAAAGTGAGAAAGGGCGAGGGAGATATCACCAAGGCTCTTAATTCAAATGGAATTTATAAAGATGTCAATAAAGGAACGGCGCCTTCTAATAGTGATTTAATGGATGCATTTGGGACTACAGACTTGTATGAGATTGCTAAAGAGATAATAATCAAAGGGGAAGTGCAAAAGCCACAGGAATTTAGAGATGCTGAAAGGGAAGCAAAGGTCAAACAAGTAATCAACCTTATACTGAGAAATGCAGTGGACCAGCATGGCAGGCCATATACTGAAGAGAGAATAAGAAGGGCTGTAGATGAGGCGCATTATAGCTTTGACAATAAGCCTGTTGAAGTCCAAATGCAGGCTCTTGTTCACAGGCTGAAAGAAGTGATACCTATCAGGATTGAGACTAAAAAATTGAGATTGACGATCCCTGCAAGATTTACGGGACAGGCTTATGGGCTTGTTGGAGATTATAAAGAAAAAGAAGAATGGTTGTCTAATGGAGATTTACAAGTTGTGATAAACATTCCAGCAGGTATGCAAATGGATTTCTTTGAAAAATTGAATTCTGTGACACATGGAGCCTTACAGAGTGAAGAAATAAAAGAGTAGAAACATGATTCTTGAGACAAAAAGACTTATCCTACGTCCGCCTAAAAAAAGTGATTGGAAAGATATAGTTGAGGGAGCTGGGAATATAGAGGTCAGCAAGAATCTTTCTCTTGTTCCTCACCCATATACTAAAAAAGATGCCCAAAAATGGATAAAGGGAACGATTAAAAAATGGAAAAAGAAAGATAAGAAAGACATTACATTTTTTATCGAACTTAAATCAGAAAGAAAGATTATTGGTGTGACTTCAATACATAATATAGATATGAAAGATAAAAAGGCTACGACTGGCTCATGGCTAAATAAAAAATATTGGAGAAAGGGTTATATGACTGAGGCAAAAATTCCGGTATTGGATTTTGCTTTCAACAAGATTGGGTTGAAAAAGATAGAAACAGAAGCTTTTGTTGAAAATATATCGTCGAATGGGATGTCTAAAAAACTTGGGTTCAAAAAAGAAGGGCTACTAAGGAAAACAACCGTCTCCAAGGCAACAGGAAAAGTGCATGATGCAAATACATATGGTTTGATGAAAGAGGAGTGGGTCCAGACTAGAACCAGACTTATTAAAGAGCTCCTGAAAAAGTGAGTATATCTGGATTTTGATAATTCGGGAAACATTTAAAAAGTCAATATTTCTTTAGAATTCAATAAAGAATACACTAGGGACCTTGATTACGATTACCCCTTAAAATGTATTATTAAGATTAAATGGAAAACGAGATTAGTGAAGTACAAGAAACCAGTGAGGCTATTCCTGAGACTAAAAGGGAAATAGTTATACCTGGAGAGATTATTGTTTCTGGTGATGATTACCTTCCAGGTGAAGGTGTTAGAAGAGAGGGTGATAATATTGTTGCTAGTAAGTTTGGTTTGGCTGAACAGATAGGAAGAGTTGTAAAAATCATATCTGTCACTGGGAGCTATGTACCAAGAAGGAATAATGTTATTTTAGGAAGAATTACTGATGTTTTGCACAATGGATGGCTTTTAGATATTGATGCTGCTTCGTCTGCATTTTTACCTGTAGCAGAAGTTCCAAGATACATTAACCAGCATGAAATGAGCCAATTCCTTGCTATAGGAGATATTGTTTCTGCAAAAATATGGTCTATAAAGGGAAGGGGGATTGATCTTGCTATGAAAGGACGAGGACTTGGAAAGGTTGAAGGTGGTTTCATTTTCAGAATTCAGCCAAGCAGGGTCCCAAGAGTTATTGGAAGAGAAGGAAGCATGATAACATTGATAAAAGAAGATACAGGATGTAATATTACAGTTGGACAGAATGGATGGATATGGATTAAGGGAGAATCTATAGATCAAGAATTAAGAGCTAGAAAGGCAATTGAGTATATAGCTGATAAAGTAAATGTTGGAGGACTGACTGAGCATATGGAAGCTTGGTTCAAAGATAATTAATATGGTAAAAAGACATGATGGAAGAGCTGCTGATGAAATGAGGCCTATGGTTGCTAAAGTTGGAATAATTCCTAATGCTGATGGAAGCGCAATGTTTTCATTTGGAAAAACTATTGCAATAGCCGCAGTCTATGGACCAAGGACATTGCATCCACAACATATGCAGAATCCAGCTACAGGAATTTTGAGAGTGAATTATGACCTTCTTAGTTTCTCTGTTGCTGATAGAAAGAAACCTGGCCCATCTAGAAGAAGCAAGGAAATCTCAAAAGTTACTGAATGGGCATTAGCTCCAGTGCTTAATCTTGAAGAATTTCCAAATACTGTTGTTGATGTTGAAATATATATTCTTCAAGCAGATGCTAGTACAAGGGTTGCTGGAATTAACGCTGCTGCAATGGCCCTTGCACATGCAGGGCTTCCTATGAAAGATTTAGTTACTGCTGTGGCTGTTGGCAAAATCGATAAGGAATTGATTGTTGATGTTGATAAAGAAGAAGAAGATTTTAGAGAGGGCGAGGGTGCAACTGATTTTCCACTTGCAAAGGTCTCAACAAAAGACGAATTTACACTTTTACAGCTTGATGGAAAAATACAACCAGATCTTATTCCAAAAGCTCTGGATATGGCAACAAAGGCCTGTGAAAAGATATATGAATTGCAGAAAGCTGCTCTGAAGGAATCCATCGGAGGTAATAAATAAAATGAGTGCAATGAATGTTTCAAACTTAACAAAGGAATATCTTGTTAAATTATTTGCTGAGAACAAGAGATTTGATGGAAGAAAGAATTTTGATTTAAAGGATTTTCAGGTTGAATATGGAGTTTCTAATAAGGCAGAAGGAAGTGCTAGAGTAAAGCTTGGAAAAACAGAAGTTGTTGTTGGAATCAAATTGCAAACTGGAGAACCTTATCCTGATTCCCCTAATGCTGGAAATCTAATGGTCTCTGGAGATCTTCTACCTTTGGCTTCACCAAGATTTGAATCAGGGCCTCCTAAATTTGATGCTATTGAAATGCCAAGACTTATTGATAGGATGCTTAGAGAAAGTGGGTTTATAGATCTGAAAAAACTTGTCATAGAAGAAGGCAAAAATGTTTGGACGGTAATAGTTGATATCTATCCAATTAATGATGATGGAGCATTGATAGATGCTGCTAGTATTGCGTCTGTTGCTGCACTAAGAAATGCTAAGTTCCCAGGATTACATGAAAATGGAAAAGTTGACTTTGACAAAAAGACTGAAGAAAGACTTCCACTTGCAGAAGAAGTTATTCCTTTGTCTTTCACGTTCTTCAAATTGAGGGATTCAATTATCCTCCATCCAACAAGAGAAGAAGAGGAAGCATGCGAAGCTAAGGTTACATTTGGAGTTTCTTACTGGAAAGGCCAATATATGGTAAATTCATGTCAGAAGGGAATGAAAGTCCCATTTACAAGAGATGAGCTTGAGACAATTTCAAAGATGCTTCCAGAGAAACATGAAGAAATAGTAAAGACCTTGAGAACTAAACTTGATGAAAATCAAAAAGCTTAATAAGCTTCTAAAACGAGTATGAATATGATAAAGCAGGAATATACAAGATATGAGGTTGCGAGGATTATTGGAGCAAGAGCCCTGCAAATATCAATGGATGCCCCATTATTAATTAACCTCTCTGAGAAGGAACTTGAAGAAATAAATTATGATCCTATCAAAATTGCAGATAAAGAATTTGAAGCAGGTGCATTACCTATAACTGTGCATAGGCCAATTCCTAAGAAAAGAGAAGTTAAACTTCCGATAGTGAAAGAAGATAAGATTGACGATGCAAAAATTATTGCTAAGGAAAAGGAAGTTGAGAGCGAAATAACTGAAAAGGCTGAAGAAATGGGCTTTGCCCAAGAAGATGATATTGAAGATTTCGGTGGCGATGGGTCTGAAGAAGAAGATTGATAAGTTTATTAATTCTAAAAACTTTCTAGGAGCATGATCATAAAGAGTGTGAAGGCTTGGGCTATCAAGGATTCTAGGAATGAAACTACTATTGAGGTTTCTGTCAATGGATGCAAGGCAAGTTCCCCTTCAGGAAAATCTACCGGAAAATATGAAAGCAAGCCATATCATAAAAATATTGAATGGAATCTTAAATTTCTTAATTCTTGGAATGAATTAATAGAAGTCTCTGCATTTGACGATCTTAAAAAAATTGAAAAATTTATAGTGAAGAAAGCTGGACTGAAAGATGCAAAAGAATTTGGAGCTAATGCTCTTTTTGCATTTGAGTCTGCTATCTTAAAGGCACTGGCAAAAGAAGAGAGAAAGGAACTTTGGCAAGTTGTAAATGAAAAAGCAAAAAAATTCCCAACCCCTGTAGGGAATGTTATTGGGGGAGGATTACATAGTTCAAATAAAGACAGGCCTGAATTTCAGGAATTCTTACTTATTCCTGAAGGCAAAACTTTCAAAAAAAAATTTAAGATAATGCAGTCTGCTCATAAAGAGATTAAAAAGATAATCAAATCAAAAAAGAAGAATGATGAAGGAGCATGGGAAACCTCACTTTATAATGAACAAGTCCTTGGAATATTAGAAGGGATTGATGATGTACAAATTGGGATAGATGTTGCATCTTCAAGTTTTTTCAAAAATGGAAAATACTCTTATGGAAAAAGAGTTCTTTCTAGAAGGCATCAAATAGATTATATCAATTCCCTTATTGAAAAATTTGGTGTGTTCTATCTTGAAGATCCACTTGATGAAGAAGATTTTTCAGGGTTTAGCATGGTAAAAAAAGAGGGGCTTGTCGTTGGTGACGACCTTACTGCAAGTCACCTAAGCAGAACAAAGAAGGCATTGAAAATGAAATCTATAAATGCCATGATAATCAAACCAAATCAAAATGGCTCTCTCCTTGAGATTTCTGAATTGTTTAAATTTTGCAAGAAGAATGGAGTAAAAACAGTGATGTCACATCGATCTGGAGAAACAATGGACAATGCTCTTGCAGATTATGCTTTTGCTTTTGGGGCTGATTTTATCAAAACAGGAGTCTCTACCAAATGGAGAGAAAGCAAATTGAAAAGAATGTGTGAGATAGAAAGGAAGGTTTCTAATAAATGAAAAAGATAATCTCACAAGACTTGTTCCCAAGAACCTGACTCTTCAAACCTTTCTTTACCCTTGAATAGTTCCTTAACATATGTGCCAGCTATTTTTTCTAATAATTCTACATTATTTGTGTATTCAAACCATAATGCTGTTAATTGGTGTAAATCTGCATACTCGTAAGAAGTAACATAGGGCGGAGATGTAACAACCATTTTAACGCTGTTGTCTGCTGTTGGTATTTTTCTGGCGTCGCTTAAAACAATTTTATTTTCTTTTATCAATTTTCCCAGAGTTAGATTATAAAGTTCTAAATTTCCCCTTATCATGCTATTTATCTGTCGCTTAAATGTTTTAATCGGGTCTTGTTGTTTTTTATTAAAATCTCTTGTTGGCTTATTGCTTTTTGCTAACCATATAGAACAATTTTTTAATATTTGAGAAAATCCACAGAGAAAGAAATTAATTAATTCTTCTCCCCTTAATGATTTAATATTTTTTAGAATTTTAAATAAAGTTAGTCTTATTTTTTTATCAGGAAACCAATAGATTATTCTCTCGTTAAATTCTCTGTCTTTTATTTCTTCTTCATTTTCTATCAAATCAAATAACTTTTCTTTTGCTTTATTTAGTTTGTCTGGTTCAATCGGAGTTATCTTTGTCTTGCTTATCAAAACAGCAACGGGGTTAATATCTGTTCCAATTCCTTTTCTTCCATAAATTAAAGATTCTACAATAGTCGTTCCGCAACCGCAAAAAGTATCTATAACCAAATCTCCCTCATTAGAATTTTCTAAAATACATCTTCTTGCTAATTGAGGGATAAATTTTGCAGGGTATCTATGATAGCCATGACTTGCATAAGGGGTATCTTTGCGACTTGAATCTTCAAAAGCCCATGATTTATCCTCTTTAATACCCTCAAATTTTTTCATTTTATTTTAATTTTTTGGACAAAAATTTAATTACCTCATTTATCAAATCTCTACATTCTTTTGATTTTTTAAGAGTTATTGTTATGTTATTTTTTTCTTTGTAATGTATTATTTTATTTCTTAAATCTTCAAATGATTTAAGGTCTTTCCACATTTTGCTTTGTTTAAATTTCTTAATATCTAATTTTGTAAAATGATGTATTAAAAATAATATCTTTTTTGTTGTTGGGGGTCTTATTGTTATTTCTTCAAAAAAACCTTCTTCATTAACTCTTAATTCTTTTTCATTCAAAAAAGATTTTTCATGTAGTTTTAACCTTGAACCAATAGAAAAAGATTCAGAAAGAGTATTAATATGATTAAATATTATCGTTCCAATTGTAGAGGCTATAATATATGCTATTAAAATAGGGGTCCCACGAATATTCGATTATATATTATCGTTCCAATTGTAGAGGCTATAATATATGCTATTAAAATAATCCACCCCAGTTTTTTACTTGAGTTAAAAGCAAGGTGTATCCCATATCCAACAAAAAATAAAATAACTGGTAGAAGAATTAATGAAAGGGAGGCTCCTAGAGAAAGCAGAATCAGTGCTGGAATAGCAATAACCTCTATCGGGAGGAAAATAAGATAATATAGACTTACAAAGGAAAAGGCTAAAACAATTAATCCCAAAACGAAACCTATCCAAGCCATCCAAGATTTTAAAGGATTATATGATTTTGCCATACTTCTATGGGATTTGCTTACTTTTAAACTCTATCTATTAAAAGTTCCTAAACTGCAATTCCATAATCTCTTGCAGCAGTCCTTAAACCTACCGCTTCTTCGGGGTTTGCAGGAGGATTCCTTAAGCGAACTAGATAAGTGTCTCTTACATTCAAAGAATAATCAATTTGTTTTCTTAGACATGCAACCCCTAAATCTTCACCAATTGCTGACTCTGTACCAACATGGCTATCTAAATATCTCAAATTGGGAGGTAATATTCCTCCAAACTCTCTTCTCACTTCTCCAACTGTCGTTAAGGTCATCACTCAATGAAAACTCTCTAATTTCTGGTTAACCCCTGGATAGACAGATTTAAAAAGCTCATTTTTCTAAGAAGAATAAGTTAGCAGGTACGGAAACGCAATATCAATAAGTCGCTCTGATTAACCCCTGCGCTACTTATATTTGGTTAATAATGGCAAAAAAGAAAGAAGAAAATGTTGTTGAAAGAGCAGTTGACGCTGTTGAAGAAGTTATAGAAGACACTGCAGAAGTTGTTAAGGAAATAACTGAAAAAGTTAAGAAAACTATGACTGGCAAGAAAACTAACAAAAAGAAAACAGAAAAGACTGAAGAGAAAGAAATAGAAAAAAAGGTTCCTGTAAAATCTAAACTGGAAGAATTGAAAGAAAAAGCCAAGGCCTTGGAAAAGAAGGTAGGTGTTGAGAAGAAGATTGATATTAAAAGTGAGGTAAAAGGAGAAAGTGAGGACAAGAAAGACTTGCTTGTACCAATAGAGGATTATCTTAAGGCTTCCATACATCTCGGAACAAGAGTAATCACTCCAGATATGAGAAAATATGTATACAAAAGAAGGGCCGATGGACTTGCTGTTTTCAACACGAACCTTATAGATGATATGTTAAGGGATGGTGCTGAATATCTCTCTAAATTTGCTCCTGAGGATATAGTTGTTGTCTGTAAGAGAGAAGCTGGATGGCGTGCAACTCGGTTATTTGGAGAGACTCTCGGTGTAAAAACATTCACCAAGAAATACCCTGCAGGAAGTTTAACAAACCCCAATCTTGAGAATTTTTTTGAAACAGACCTTATTCTTATCTGTGATCCCTGGCTTGACAAAAATGCACTTAATGATGCAAATAAGATTAAGATTAATGTCATGAGTGTATGTGATACAAATAATTTTACTAAGGGAATAGATAAGTTTGTCATCGGAAATAATAAAAGCGGTAAAAGTATTGGAATAATCTTATATTTGCTTGCTAAACTGTATGTAGAAAAAAGAAATCTGAATATTGAAGTTCCTGGAATAGAGAAATTTATAGAGAATTGGGCTGAAGCTCAGATACCTGCATAAAATCTAAATAAGGGATTGTTGTTAAGTTTGCAATGAATAAAGAGGGAAGAGTTACTTTTGCTGCTGTGCTTTTAAGTATAGGAATTGGATTAGTTGGTGCGGGGATATTTTCTACTGTTGTGGCACCAATTATTTTTGAAAAAATCATAAATGTAGAAGGGGAAAATGTCGGTGCAGGTCTTGATGAGGGTTGTACATTGATACAAGCTTATTGGGCTCTTAATGACAAAATTGTGAGTGAAGCACAAGAGAAGAGAAATGTTAATCTTGTTGTGCAGGGAGAGAACTGCACTGGAGAGGTTACTTTTGAAGTGTATTCATTAGATGGAAAGATAATAAGAAAAATTGGGATGAACGGGTTTCTTAATGGAATTTCTATTGGACTTTGGAATGGAGAGGCTGGAAGCTATTATTTTGTTGCAGGAACAAAAAATAATAGCGTACAGAGTAATGTTATAGAAATTGTTGAAAAGTCTTCTGAAGCTTGTAATGATGGATTGGATAATGATGGAGATGGGTGGATTGATATGGATGACCCTGGATGCGGTTATATTCGAGATGTGGATGAGAATAATAGTCCTAGAGCATATCAGTGTTCTGATGGATTAGACAATGATGGAGATGGATTGATAGATGGTTTTGATCCTGATTGTAGTTCATGGGGAGATGATAGTGAGAGCAGTTTGAGGGGAACACAATGTTCTGATGGATTAGACAATGATGGAGATGGATTGATTGACATGGATGATCCTGATTGCGAAAGTGAATTGGACAATGATGAAAGTGGAGGATTTAATGTTGTTCTTGAATATACAGATTCTTTTCCAAGAATCGGTCATCCTATACTTTTCAATTTTGAAAAGGCATATGATTCTGTTGAGATTAAAATAGGGGATAAGAGTTATTCAAGACAAAATACTGATTATATTTATTACACTCCATTAAAGACGGGGGTGAATGTTTTTGAGGTGAATGTTTTTGAAAATGGGAAAAAGATAACTGATACAATAAATTTAGATGTTGTTCCGCAAAATACAAATTATATAAAAAAGATGAAAGAAAGTGAAAGACCAATGATCCCATTATGGAATTCTGAAGTAGGGATTCAATTTGAACAACTAAAGGATTATCATTTTTGCAGAATGGTTTTTTCAGGAAGGCCTAATGCATATGGCAATGATAGATATTTTGATATTTATTCTAAAGATGCTATTAATACTCCCATGGCAGATATTGTAATACAAGATCTTTATGAAAATTATAATGCTGGGCAGGATGTGTGTTTTTTTATGTTCAAGTTCCCACATCCATGGCAATCCAATCCTAGTGATTATAATTCTAGTGTAAATGGAGAATATGATTCTTCAAATGGATTTGAAGAGAATAATTGGGAAAGCCCATTTGCGACAGAAGGTCCTGCACAAACTTCTGCGTGGGTGGAGAGAGAATTAAGTAGAATAGATAATGGAGCACCAAATGGATTCAAGATAGATCACTTCATTCTAGATTGGGAATCCTATGGGGGGAGACATTTTATCAAATATGGAGATGGATGGACTTGTAAATATCAGTGGTTTGGGATTTACTCTCCTGCTGTTTGCTCTTTTGATAATAACACTGCGGATTCAGGAGATGATGCAACTAATGTTCCTGTCTTGATAGAACAGGCCACAGATTCAGATCCTAGATTTGTGCAAGCTAAGATAAACAGAGGAGTAACATTTGATTTTAGTGCTTGGAGTAACAATGCAGACTATTCTAAGAGATATAATATAACTCGCATTCTTAATGGGGAATGGGATAGAATGACAAGAGACATGTTCTTTATACCTACAAAGAATCATTACTCTGATGTAATATTTTCTCAATATAACTATGCGCTCTATCCTAAAGAAGATCCATTTTATAATAATAGGGGTCTGGCTATTCCTCCAAATGTTGAAGAGAATGCAGCAAATGCATTTAGTCCGGCGTTATATTTCTGCAATCAAGAACTTAATATGCTGAGTGTTAAAGAAATAATGGTTCTTGAAATAAACACTGTCAAGATAATTCAAAGGAATAATTATTTTAGAAGCCATCAGATAATTCCTTGGGTAAAGCCAGCAAATGCTATAAGATATCAAGATTGTCCTGGAACAAATGTTAATTTTCCAGAGTTTACTGATCAACAGATATGGGAATCTCATTTGCATTTTTTGATGAGTGGAGCGGAGAGTTTTATTGCATGGAATGCTGGAGACGACGAGCCATCTAATATTGAAAGCATGTATCCTATCCAGAATGCTTTTGTGAGTTTTATTAATCTTGTACCTGAGGGGGCTGTACCTACCGAGACTGAAAGTATCAGTAAAGGTGATAGTGCTTGGATAAGTGCAAGAAGATCTGGGGGGAATACTTATGTGCTTGTCTCATTCTGGGATACTGATTCTGTTGAATATGAAGGAGTTACATTGAAGAGACCAGAAGGAGAGAGCTTCGGAATTTATGTGATTTCCAGTTAATATAAAATTTTAAATAACCAAGAATAACTCTCAAAAATGCAGTGATTTTAGAAGTTCTTAGTGAGTGGAAAATGCATTGGAATTTAAGTTATCTAAAAAACTCCCCGAAATCTTTATAAACTCCTCATTTCCTAAATGAATGTTAAGATGTTAACTAATGTGAGTGCCTTAATGTTATCGTCGAAGAGGTTGACCTCTCGACATTCGCACGTTAAGGTATGAGGTATGCGAAGCAATTAGTTGTATAACTTATGCCAATTTAATATGTGGAGGCGTGTGTCGTAAATTATTTTTATAATTTTCAAATAAATCCAGTTTATCCTGCTGGAGATTGCGGCTATCTGGTTTGCAATTAGACATGCAAGTTTTTCTGCTTCTTTGAAGTGGAAAGCGGACTGCTCAGTAACACGTAGCTAACCTGCCCTAATGCTTGTGATATCCTCGGGAAACTGAGGTTAATAACGAATAGAGGACTTCTACTGGAATGTGTTGTTCTTGAAATTTTGTGTTAGGATGGGGCTGCGGCTGATTAGGTTGTTGGCGGGGTAATGGCCCACCAAGCCGTTGATCAGTAGGGGCTCTTAGCGGAGAAGCCTCGAGAGGGAATCTGAGACACTATTCCCAGCCCTACGGGGTGCAGCAGTCGGGAAACTTCTGCAATGTACGAAAGTATGACAGAGCAAGCCAGAGTGCTTTTCCATATAGGAAAAGCTTTTGTGAGATGTAAAAAGTCTCACGAATAAGGACTGGGCAAGACTGGTGCCAGCCGCCGCGGTAATACCAGCGGTCCAAGTCGCAATCGCTTTTATTGGGTCTAAAACATCCGTAGCTCGCTACGCAAGTCTCTTGTGAAATCCGGCCTCTCAAGGGTCGAAGAGCAAGAGATACTACATAGCTAGAGACCGGGAGACGTAAGAAGTACGGTCGGGGTAGCGGTAAAATGCGTTGATCCTGACTGGACTAACAATAGCGAAGGCATCTTACGAGAACGGATCTGACAGTAAGGGATGAAGGCTAGGGGCGCAAAACGGATTAGATACCCGTGTAGTCCTAGCAGTAAACACTGCACACTAAACATCGGAGCCTCTTCGAGAGGTTTCGGTGCTGTAGGGAAGCCGTAGAGTGTGCTACCTGGGAAGTATAGTCGCAAGGCCGAAACTTAAAGGAATTGGCGGGGGAGTAAACAACGAGTGACGCGTGCGGTTCAATTAGATTCTACACCGTGAACCTCACCAGGACCGACAGCAGGATGAAGGTCAGTCTGAAGGGCTTACCTGACACGCTGAGAGGAGATGCATGGCCGACGT